>DATMEB010000221.1:0-3221 GCA_035557095.1 Nocardioidaceae bacterium
GACCGTCGGTTGCGCGCCGGTGGCGAGGTCCAGTCCGGTGTAGGTCGTCGTGCCGCCCTGCTTCGAGCGGCCGTAGCCGCCCGGGGTGTCGCACGAGACTGCGAGAAAGCCGAAGAGGAAGCAGATCAGCGCGAGCGCGAGCCCCGACGGGGTGAGCAGCCTCGATGCCGCCTGCCGCCGGGCCGCCGTCTCGGGCAGCTGCGCCATGGCGACACAGCGTGCCACCCCACGGCACTCCGCAGTCCAGAATGGAGAAAGTCATCCCGGGACCGGGGGGCTGCGTCGCACAGCACCTCGCGGGCGACGAGGACGCCACCGGTGATCGCCGCTCTCCGGGAGAGAGAGCGGCGATCATGGCTAGCGGTGGGTCAGAACTGCAGGCTCCAGGCGTTGATGGTGCCGGTGTCCTGGCTGGCGGCGTCGCGCACGCGCAGCCGCCACGTGCCGTTGGCGGCCTCGCTCGAGGCGTTGACGGTGAACGTGGCGGCCAGGTTGTCAGCGCTGCCGCCACCTCGGTTGTGGATGTTGTAGACACTGCCGTCGGGTGCGATCACGTCGACGACCAGGTCGCCACGGTAGGTGTGTCGGATGTCCACGCCGACGCCGAGCGTCGCCGGCGCGTTCCCGGCAACCCCGGTCACCGCGATGGGGCTCTCGACCGTGGACAGGTCGGGGATCGTCACGTCGGTCTGGTTCTCGAAGCGTGGCCCCGGCGGGGGAGTGGTCGCGGTGGACAGGGTCCAGATCGCGTGGGCGATGGCGTCGGAGTTGCGGTCCAACGCGGTGACGTTGATGTTGCTCGTGGTGTCGCAGGAGGAGTGGTAGCAGCGGTCGAACGCCTGTCCGGCGGTGCCGCCCCACTTCTGCGCCTGCGCGCTGGTCTTGGCGACCTCAGCGCCGGTGAACAGGCCGCCGGTCGGGATGCCGACGTTCGCGAACGCGGCGTGGTCGGAGCGGCCGCCGACCGAGGTGAGCTCGATGGGCACACCCATCGTGGCGAACGGTGCCTCCAAGACCCGCTGCAGCTCGATCGACCCCGCGGGTTGGCCGCTGCTGCTGTAGACGAAGTAGCCCGGATTCGGTGAGCCGATCATGTCGAAGTTGACGTAGCCCTTGATTTTCGACCGCTCCGCGCTTGGCAGGTTGTTCACGTAGAAGGTCGAGCCGACCAGTCCGCGCTCCTCGGCGCCCCACCAGCCGAACCGGATGCGCTTGGTGGGGGAGAGGTCCTGGCTCGCGACGGTGAGTGCGACCTCGAGGACTCCGGCCGAGCCGGAGCCGTTGTCGTTGATTCCCGGTCCGGCGGTGACGCTGTCCAGGTGGCTGCCGGCCATGATCACATCGTTGGCGTCGCCACGCGGCCACTCCGCCATCAGGTTCCAGCCGGTCGCGCCGCCAGACGTGAACGACTGCAAGGTCGTCACGTAACCCACGGCGTCCAGCCGCGCCTTGACGTAGTCGATCGAGGCGCGGTAGCCGGGTCTGCCGTGTGCACGGTTTCCCCCGTTGCTCGTGGCGATCGTCTGCAGTTGGCCCAGATGGGCTTGCACGTTGGCGACCGGGATGTCCGGCGCCGCAAGAACATCCGGCGGCGCCGCAGTCGCGGTCGGACCGGCCGCCAGCCCGCTCACGAGCAGACCGGCGGCCAGGGGGATGAGGAAGAGTCGAGTACGCATGGTCGCTGCCTCCAGCAGGGGTGAGAAGGACAACCACCTCAAGCCTCCCGGACCCGACCACAGTCAGACAGCACCGTACGAGTCCCGTTCTTCCCAATTGCCAAGCCAGAAACGCCCCCGACAGCGACGGGCGCTTGCTGACCATGGATGTGATGGCCACGTGCGCGACGATCCGGGGTTCCACTCGTGCTGGTTCAGGTTGGGTACGCCGGCGTCCGAGCTCCAGTAGAGTGCGGCCTGATAGCGGGTTCAGGGGCAGGGGTACATGGGTTGTGGACGGGTACGAGGTTCAGATCGGTCAGCTGCGGAGTGCGTCGAACGCGGCCGGATCGGCGGCGGATCAGGCCAGGACGGTGCACCCGGGTAGCGGCTTAGGTGCGATCGCGGCGGCGTTGCCCGGCGGAGATGCGGCGAAGAGCGCGCCGACCCTGGCAACGACGTTCGACGAGCGCGCGACCGGGTGGGCCGGCGAGATCGACCGCTGGAGCGACGCGATCTCGTCTTCGGCGAAGACGTATTCCGACAACGAGGATGCTGCCGAGAGGGCTTTCGGGGGATGACTGTCGGCTACCACGATGTCCGCACATGGAACGCTGACGAGCTCGACACGTCGGCCACCAACCTGCGTGGGCGGCGAGACCAACTCGTCGGGCTACAGGACGAGCTCGACGACGCCAGGAAGTTGCCTGACTGGCACGGCACCGCCGGCGAGAATGCCCGCAACTCGCTGGGAGGCACGCGGAACAACGCCGAGACGCTGATCGCGCAGCTGTCCGCCGTCGAACGCGCCCTGCAAACCGCATCGGACGACGTCTCCGCCTTGAAGACCCGGGTGTCCAACAACGACTCCCTCGCTGCCAGCTATGAGTTCGGCATCGCCGACGACGGCACGGTCGTGGACAACAGGCCCGCCGACAACGGGCCCGCGCCGAGGTCGCGGTTCGAGGCCGAGGAACGCGCCGCCGCCCAGCAGCACCGCGCAGCGATCAAGACGCAGCTGGAGCAGGAGACACGGGCGATACTCACCGAGGCGAACAGCATCGACGCGGCCCTTGCGCGGGTCATGCAACTCGCGCAGGACGGCCAGATCAGCGACCACGGAGCGACCACCCTGGCCGACGCCAGGGACGGCGGAGTGGTCGATGCCAAGGTCGTCGAAATGGAGCAGGCGCTACGAGACGCCGGACTGCTGACCGGGCCACCCGCGTCCGGCCACTACCGGCAATGGCTCGAGAACGCCGTGCTCCGAGGGGTTCCGATCGAAACGATCACGAAGCTCGCCGCCGATCACGACATCACGCCCGAGGACTTCGAGGTCCTCGACGGCATGGAGGAGATCCGCGAGGACGAGGACGGCGACGGGACCGCCAAGTCGTACTTCCTGATGCCGACCGACATCAGCGGAGAGGACGCCGCCAAGGCGGTGCGGATGACCTACATCCTCAACGCGGGCACCGACTACGGCACCGAAGGAGAGGCGACCGACTTCGGACCGACCCAGTACGGATCTGAGGAACTGCAGCGAATCGTCGACCGGCAACGGGC
>DATMEB010000222.1:0-2184 GCA_035557095.1 Nocardioidaceae bacterium
TCGACCATCCCCCACCCTTGAGCGGACCGCGTCATCGAGCCACCGCACGAGGAGGTACGCGGGGTGGTTGCCGTCACTGGCGAGTGAGACGAGCCTGGCCGCGCCGGGAGACCGGGACCGGGGCGGTTGTCCCCGAAGCGGTGGTGATGCGGCTGCTGGTTGTCCTGGCGGCCGCGGCCGGACGCGTCGACGTACTGTGCGTCACCGCATTCGGCGGACCGTTCGCGAGCGTCGTCGCCGGCAACCTGGTGCAACTCGGCAGGTCTATCGCCACGGCAGACGGTCAGCTTGCCGCCGAGTGTGGCGACAGCGGTCGGCTGCTATGTCGCCGGCCGGCAATCGGCACACATGGCCACGATCGTGCAGATCCGACACGACACCGAGGACCGGGCTACTACCGCCGCAAGCTCGACGAGGCTAAGCCAAGTGATGACGTGTCGAGTCCCTCCTATGTGGCGTGAGCGTCGTCTGCGCGGGCGCTGAGGTCAAAGAGCTGGCGCAGCGCGTCGAGATAGGCAGGCCCTTTCGGGCCGGTGGAGAACTCCTTGGCGCGGACTGTCGGCCGGTGCAGGATCTTGCGGAGGATGCGGTGGACGGTGACGGCGGTCTCGGCCCGTTGCTGTTCGCTGAGCTCCGGGAGCCGGTCGTTCAGCCGGTCCAGTTCGGCGTCCGCGAGCTGCCGGATCTGTGCGTGCATCGCGGCGATGATGGGCGCTGCCGCCGCGTGTTCCTGTCGGTCCATGTACGCGGCGGCCTCGGCGGCGACAATCGCGCGGACCTGGGGGATCTGGTCCGGAACCTCTCGGTCTGCCAGGTGCCGGCCGAGTGCCGAGAGGTCGACGAGCGTGACCCCGTCCAGACGCCCCACGGCGGGGTCCACGGCAGGCGGCATCCCCAGGTCGAGCACGAACAGCGGCCGGTCGCCGGCCCGCGCCCGGGCCGCCCGCACCTGCTCGGCGGGCACGACGGGTACGGCGGCCCCGGTGGCGGAGACCAAGATGTCGGCGTCGGCAAGCTTGGTGGGTACGTCGCTCGCCCGCATTTGGCTGCCACGCACGGCTGCGGCCACCCTGGCGGCTCGCGCCGGGGTCCGGCTGGCCACTGAAAGCCGACCGACGCCGGCCTCGCGGAGCAGCCGTGCGGCGAGCTTGGCCATGCGGCCGGTCCCGAGCACAACCGCGTCGCGGGCAGCGAGCCCGCCAAGGTGCGCGTCGGCGAAGTCCAGGCCAGCCCGGGCAAGCGAGATGCCCTCGGTGCTGATCGTGGTCTCCGTGCGGGCCCGCTTGCTGGCCCGCAGCGCCGAGTCGATCAGGTCGGTGATGGCTGGACCGGTGGTCCCCGCCGCCGCGGCCGCGCGGGCCGCGTCCTTGATCTGGGCGACGATCTGGTCCTCGCCGACAGCCATCGAATCCAGCCCGCACGCGACCGAGAACAAGTGCTCGGCGGCCGCGCCGTCGACTCGGATGCGGGCCATCCGCATGACGTCACCGACCTGGACCCGCCCATGGGCGGCCACCAGGTCCGCGACAGCCCGGGTCACCTGTCCGGACGGGCCGTGCGCGTGCACGGCCACGTAGACCTCGACCCGGTTGCAGGTCGACAGGACGACCACTTGGTCGATGGCCGGGAGAGCGTGCAACCGGGCTAGCAGGGCGCCTCGCTGTGCGGACGGAACGGCAAGCTTTTCGAGCACCTCCGCCGGAGTGTTCCGGTGGGACAGGCTCAGGCTCACAATCGTCATCGCATTGACCGTTCGATCTGGGAAATCGGCCGCGGGGATCCGGCTGTCGGATCGACGGGGGCCCGGCACCCTGCTGGGCGCCGGTCCCCCCGTCCCACGGGCACCCTGTCGATCAGGACTGTCCGGCGCGGACGCCGTCCTCGACCCGCCCGCCTAGGTCTTTGTCGACGTTGCGCCAGTACTCGAAGGCGCGCTCCAGCACCGGCTCGGTGACCCCATCGAGCAGGTGCCCGACGATGTTGCTGACCAACCGATCGCGTTGTGCGTCGTCCATCACCTCGCGGACCAGCGTGCCGGCCTGACCCCAGTCGTCGTCCTCGGCATGGAGGCTGTAGGCACCGCGCACCAGCTCCCCGTCGGTGTGCCAGCCCGCCGGCTCACCGTAGCGGTCGGCGTCGGCCCGCGGCCCGCCCTTGGAGTTCGGCGCATACACCGGGTCGGAG
>DATMEB010000223.1:0-10784 GCA_035557095.1 Nocardioidaceae bacterium
CGGACGCAAGATCCGCACCGTCGAGGGGCTCGCCAACGGCGAAGAGCTGCACCCGCTACAGCGCGCCTTTATCGATCACCACGGATTGCAATGCGGCTTCTGCACCCCGGGGTTCCTGATGCTGGCGGTGAATGCGCTGGAGCAGAACCCCGGCATCGATGACGAGGAGCTGATCGATCTGCTCTCGTCGAACCTGTGCCGCTGCACCGGCTACCAGAACATCGTCAAGGCAGTCCTCAGCGCGTCCAAGGGAGACCAGACCGCATGACTACCACCGAACAGACTTCCGCAGGTGCCCAAGGTGCAGGTTCGCACAGTCTCGAGGTCGGCAGCGCGCGTCTGCGCAAGGAGGACCGCCGGCTGATCACCGGGCGCACCCGCTTCACCGACAACATTGCCCTGCCGGGGATGCTGCACCTCGCCATGGTGCGCAGCCCCGTCGCGCACGGCAGGATCACCTCGATCGACACCAAGGCCGCCCTCGAGTCGTCGGGCGTCGTCGCCGTACTCACCGGGCGCGACCTCGCCGAGCAGCACGACAGCCTCCCCAACGCCTGGCCCATCACCGAGGACCAGAAGTCGCCCGGGCACGCCGCGGTCGCCGTCGACACGGTCAACTTCTCCGGCGAGGTGGTCGCCTGCATCATCGCCCGGTCGGCCGCGGAGGCGCGTGATGCGATCGAGCTCGTCGACGTGGAGTACGACGACCTTCCGGTCGTCCTCGACATAGAGACTGCGGCCGCGGGTGGCGACCTGGTGCACCCCGACCTGGGCACGAACGTGTCCGCCACCTGGGTCTTCGACTCGGCCGAGATGGGCACGGGCAGCGACGTCGAGGACGCGATCCGCGAGGCGCGCGACGGCGGGGTGCTGATCGAGCGGAAGTACCGCCAGCAGCGGCTGATCCCGGCGTTCATGGAGCCGCGCTCGGTGGTCGTCGACCCCACCCACGAGCAGGTCACGATGTGGTCGGCGACCCAGATCCCGCACATCCTGCGGCTGATGCTGGCGATGACGACCGGCATCCCCGAGAGCAAGCTGCACGTGATCGCCCCGGACGTGGGCGGTGGCTTCGGCGGCAAGCTGCAGGTGACGCCGGAGGAGATCATCACGCTGCTCGCCGCACAGCGCACCGGCAGGCCCTGCAAGTACACCGAGACCCGCAGCGAGTCGCTGATGGCCGCGCACCACGGTCGCGACCAGGTGCAGAAGCTGACGCTCTCGGCCAAGCAGGACGGCACGGTCACCGGCCTCAAGGTCGAGCTGCTCGCCGACATGGGCGCCTACCTCGGTCTGGTCACGTCCGGCGTGCCGATCCTCGGCGCGTTCATGTTCAACGCGATCTACAAGTTCCCCGCCTACCACTTCTCCTGCACCAACGTGTTCACGAACAAGGCGTGGACCGACGCCTACCGCGGCGCCGGCCGGCCCGAGGCGACGTTCGCGATCGAGCGCCTGATGGACGAGCTCGCCGCCGAGCTCGGCGTCGACCCGCTCGAGATCCGGGAGAAGAACTGGATCAAGCACGAGGAGTTCCCGTTTGCCACCGTCGCCGGTCTCGAGTACGACTCCGGCAACTACGAGGCGGCGACGGAGAAGGCCAGGCAGCTGTTCGGCTACGACGAGCTGCGGGCCGAGCAGAAGCGGCGCAGGGACAGCAACGACCCCGTGCAGCTGGGAATCGGCATCTCCACGTTCACCGAGATGTGCGGCCTCGCGCCCTCGCGCGTGCTCGGCTCCCTGTCCTACGGCGCCGGCGGCTGGGAGCACGCGGCTGTGCGAATGCTGCCGACCGGCAACGTCGAGGTCGTCACCGGATCGAGCCCGCACGGTCAGGGCCACGAGACAGCCTGGAGCCAGATCGTCGCTGACAAGCTGGGCGTGCCCTTCGACAACATCGAGGTGCTGCACGGTGACACCCAGGTGGCCTCCCGAGGCATGGACACCTATGGGTCCCGGTCGCTCACGGTAGGGGGCATGGCGGTGCTCAAGGCGGCCGACAAGGTGATCGACAAGGCCCGCGCGATCGCCGCGCACATGCTCGAGGCCAGTCCCGACGACCTGGAGTTCAGTGAAGGGCGGTTCGGCGTCAAGGGCACCGACAAGGGTGTCGCGATCGGCGAGGTCGCGCTGGCGACGTTCGCCGCCCACGACCTGCCCGACGGCGTCGAGGCCAACCTGGACTCCGAGGCCACGTTCGACCCGGACAACTTCTCCTTCCCGCACGGCACGCACCTGTGTGCGATCGACGTCGACACCGAGACCGGGGAGTCCCGGATCCGCAAGTACGTCTGCGTCGACGACGTCGGCACGGTGGTCAACCCGCTGATCGTGGAGGGCCAGGTGCACGGCGGGCTCGTGCAGGGCATCGCGCAGGCATTGTTCGAGGAGGCGGTCTACGACGATTCCGGCACGCTGGTGACCGGGTCGTTCGTCGACTACCTGGTGCCGTCGGCGCCGGATGTCCCGGAGTTCGTCACCGACCGTACCGAGACCCGGTCCACCACCAATGAGCTCGGGGCGAAGGGCGTCGGCGAGGCCGGCACGATCGCCTCGACCCCCGCCGTCGTCAACGCCGTGGTCGACGCGTTGCGGCCGATGGGGATCAACGACGTCGAGATGCCGTGCACACCGCACAAGGTGTGGAAGGCGATCCAGGGGCGCAGCCAGACAACACCACCAGCGCCGAGCAGTGAACAGTCCGTAGCAGGCACCGAGGGAGGCGTCGCATGATCCCGGCAGCGTTCGACTACCACGCGCCGACGAGTCTCGACGAGGCGCTGCGGCTCCTCGGCTCGTCCGACGACGTGAAGGTCCTGGCAGGCGGACAGTCGCTGATCCCGGTCATGCGGCTGCGGCTGGCCGCTCCCGAGACGGTCGTCGACCTCGGCAAGATCGACCAGCTGCGCGGGATCCGCGAGGACGGCGACGCACTCGTGATCGGGGCCATGACCCCGCACGCCGTCGTCGCCAAGGACCCGCTGGTGCACGAGCACGCGCGGGTGCTGGCCGAGGCCGCCAAGACCGTGGCCGACCCGCAGGTGCGTCACCGCGGGACGTTCGGCGGGTCGCTGGTGCACGCCGATCCTGCGGGTGACATGCCGGCGCCGGCGCTGGCGTTGGGCGCGGAGTTCGTGGTCGCGGGCAGCGGCGGCACCCGCACAGTCGCGGCCGACGACTTCTTCGAGGGCATCTTCACCACCGCGGTGGGCGAGGACGAGGTGCTGGTCGAGGTGCGGATACCCAAGCACACCGGCTGGGGCGGCCACTACGAGAAGTTCACCCGGGTGGCCCAGCAGTGGTCGATCGTCGCAGTCGGCGCAGCCGTACGCGTCGAGGGCGGCAACATCGCCGAGGCACGCATCGGGCTGACCAACATGGGCTCGACGCCGATCAGGGCCCGGGCCGTGGAGGAGGCCCTTGCCGGGCAGCCGGCGAGCGCCGAGGCCGTACGCGCCGCGGCGGCCCGGGCGGCGGAGGGCACCGACCCTCCGAGCGACACCAACGGCGACGCCGACTACCGGCGGCACCTAGCCTCGGTGCTGACCGGACGTGCCGTGCTCGCGGCCGCCGGCGCCTGAGCGACGTAGCCGAGAAGGGAGCCTGCCCGTGCAGCTGGAGCACCGGTTCACCGTGCCCGCGTCGATCGACGTGGCGTGGGAAGCACTCATGGACCTGGAGAGCGTCGGGTCGTGCTTCCCGGGCGCGACGGTCACTTCCGTGGAGGGCGACGAGTTCGCCGGGACCTGCAAGATCAAGCTCGGTCCGATCTCGATGCAGTACTCCGGTTCGGGCAAGTTCGTGGAGCGTGACGAGTCGTCGCGCCGGGCGGTGATCGAGGCCAAGGGCAAGGACAAGCGCGGCAACGGCACGGCCGCGGTCACCGTGACGGCGTCGTTGACGGCGGAGTCCGAGGAGCGTACGGCGGTGGCGGTCGACACCGACCTCAACATCACCGGCAAGCCGGCGCAGTTCGGGCGCGGCGTCATCCAGGACGTGTCCGACAAGCTGCTCGGCCAGTTCACCGAGTGCCTGGAGTCGAAGATCGGCGCCGCCGACGACCAGGGCACTGCGGCCGAGTCTGCACCGGCGTCGGTGCCGGAGTCGGAGTCTGCCGCGGCGTCGACGGCTCCGCCGACAGCGGCGAGCCGGGAGCCGGAGCCCGAGCCGCGGGCGGCGCAGCGGTCGGAGCAGTCGGACTCGTCCGCGCTCGACCTGGGAGCCACGGTGCTGCCGGTGCTGGCCAAGCGCTACGCGCCGTACGCCGTCGGCGCGCTGGTGGTCCTGTTCGTGCTCTGGCGGATCCTCCGCCGCTAGGACGTGCTGGTAGACGGCATGGCCTGCTGCGCGCCGCCCCACGGGCGCCTCGCTGCGTTGCAGCCGCTCGACGTACGACCCCGGTATGCCTGCGCGCCTGCGCCTTGCGAGGCATCCCGTGGATGCGACGCTCGCGACGGCCCACCGTCTACCAGCACGCCCTAGCGCGCCCCACTGTCGCGCAGCGCGACCGGAAGTGGCTCGCGATGCGCGATGCGCAGCGACGACACGGCCCGGGTGAGGCAGACGTAGAGCCGGCGAAGCCCCGTGCCCTCGTCGGGCTCCGCGGCGACGATGTCGGCCGGCTCGAGGAGTACGACGTGGTCGAACTCCAGGCCCTTGGCCAGCGACGTCGGCACCACGTCGACCCGGGCGTCGACGTCGCCCACCTCGCCGAGCCGGGTGAACGCCACGCCCGCGTCGCCCAGCCGCTTCTCGACGTCGGCGACCTTCACGTCCGCCATGATCACGCCGATCGAGCCGTCACCGCCGAGAGCCTCGCGTACCAGGTCGACCGCGGCAGCCGCCGGATCGGGCACTTCGTCGACGCGCAGGTCGCCGCGCGCGCGGCGTACCGACCTCGGCGGCCGCAGCCGCGGTGCGATCTGCGGCAGCAGCCTGGCGGCAAGCTCGATCACCTCGCCCGGCACCCGGAAGCCGAGCGTGAGCTCCTCGACGTGCGCGTCGGGGTGCCCGAGATGGGTCATCGCCTCCTGCCACGACCGGGTCGCCCACGGGGTGGTCGCCTGGGCCAGGTCGCCGAGCACGGTGGCCGAGCCGGTCGAGCAGCGCCGGCCCACAGCGCGCAGCATCATAGGGGACAGGTCCTGCGCCTCGTCGAGCACCACGTGCCCGCGGCTGGCAGTGCGCTCGACGACGTCGGTCGCCTCGTCGACCAGCACGGCGTCGGCCAGTGACCAGCGCGCCGACCCCGGACCCTTCGGCGGCCTGGGCCACAGTGCCGCCTGCTGCTCGTCGGGGCTCAGCAGCCCGTCGGCGTGGGCCGCGAGGTAGTCCGCGTCGCCGAGCAGCCGCAGCACCACCCGGACCGGGTCGAGACGGGGCCACACCAGGTCGGCGTAGGCCCGGACCGGCCGTGACCGGGCGACCGCGTCGTGCACCCGGTCGTCGGGTGACTCACCGGACAGCTCCATCCTGACCAGCACCTGGTGCGCGAGCCGGCGTGGCAGCATCATCCGACCGGCTTCGTAGCGCACCCCGCGTGACCGCAGCTCGTCGACGATCTCCTCCGCCTCGTACGACGCGATGCGCCACCGGCGCGCGCCGCGCGGCACGACCAGTCCGTCGGTGGGGCTGCGTACCTGGTCCCAGACCGCACGCCGCACCACCTCGGCCCAGCGCGCGTCGCCCTTGAGGGTCGCGACGTACGCCGGGTCCGTGCCCCGGATCGGGACGCCGCCGACCAGCTCCTCGACCGTCGCCTGCCGGGCGTCGATCTCTCCGAGCGCCGGCAGCACGTCTCCGATGTAGCGCAGGAACGCGTCGTTCGGCCCGATCACCAGCACCCCGCTGCGCTCCAGCCGCCGCCGGTGCGCGTACAGCAGGTACGCCGCGCGGTGCAGCCCGACCGCGGTCTTGCCGGTGCCCGGCGCGCCCTGGACGCACACCGAGCGGGCGAGGTCGGCGCGCACGATCTCGTCCTGCTCGGGCTGGATGGTCGCGACGATGTCGCGCATCGGCCCCTGTCGCGGACGTTCGATCTCGGTCTCGAGGATCTCGGAGTGCTCCTCCTGCTCACCGGCCAGCAGATGCTCGTCCTCGTATGCCGTCAGCGCGCCGTGCTGGAACCCGAACCGGCGACGCAGCTGCACGCCCAGCGGCATCGCCTTGCTGGCCCGGTAGAAGGCGCGCGAGATGTCGGCCCGCCAGTCGACCACCATCGGGTCGCCCTGCTCGTCGGTGACGTGTCGCCGGCCGATGTAGAACCGCTCGCCCCTGCCCTGCGGGTCGTCGTCGGCATAGTCGAGGCGGCCGAAGAACAACGGGATCTCCGGGTCGTCCTCGAGCTGCTTCATCCGCCGCCACAGCGCCGACTCCAGGACCTGCTGCGAGACCCAGTCCCCGGCGGTGTTGCGGTCGAGCCGGATCGCCCGCTCGCGCATGGTGGCCAGGTTGGTCCGGGAGACCTCCAGATGTCTGCGTTCGGCCTCGATGCTGGCACTGGACACCACAAACCTCCGCGGGGCGCGGTCGTCGTCGGGGGAGGGCCCAGGAACCCTACGTCGCGCCGGTGGCATCCGCACCTGGTTTTCTGGGCACTCGCGCGCTCTCGGCGCGAGGAGCGCTGGACTCCTAGTCGGGAACGATCCCGTTGAGCACGTCGTCGGCGTCGACGATGCGATAGGCGTAGCCCTGCTCGGCGAGGAACCGCTGCCGGTGCTGGGCGAAGTCGGCATCGACGGTGTCGCGCGACACCACGGCGTAGAAGCGCGCGGCGCGATGGTCGGCCTTGGGCCGCAGCAGCCGGCCGAGCCGCTGCGCCTCCTCCTGGCGCGAGCCGAACGTGCCCGACACCTGGACTGCCACGCTGGCCTCGGGCAGGTCGATGGAGAAGTTCGCGACCTTGCTGACCACCAGCAGCGAGATCTCGCCCTCGCGGAACGCCGCGAACAGCCGCTGCCGCTCCTTGACCGTGGTCTCGCCCTTGATCACCGGCGCGTCGAGCCGCTCGGCGAGCTCGTCGAGCTGGTCGATGTACTGCCCGATCACCAGCGTCTGGTCGCCGCGGTGCCGCTCGACCAGCGACTCGACGACGCGGTTCTTGCTGTCGGTCGTCGCCGCGAGCCGGTAGCGCTCGTCGGGTTCGAGAGTGGAGTAGGCGAACCGCTCGTGCTCGGTGAGCGTGACACGCACCTCGACGCAGTCGGCCGGTGCGATCCAGCCCTGTGACTCGATGTCCTTCCACGGGGCGTCGTAGCGCTTCGGCCCGATCAGCGAGAACACGTCGGCCTCGCGTCCGTCCTCGCGCACCAGGGTCGCGGTAAGGCCGATCCGGCGGCGGGCCTGCAGGTCGGCGGTGAGCCGGAAGATCGGGGCCGGGAGCAGGTGCACCTCGTCGTAGACGATCAGTCCCCAGTCGCGGGCGTCGAACAGCTCGAGGTGGCCGTAGACGCCCTTACGCCGTGACGTCATCACCTGGTAGGTCGCGATCGTGACCGGCCGGATCTCCTTGCGTGCCCCGGAGTACTCACCGACCTCGTCCTCGGTCAGCGACGTGCGGTGGATCAGCTCCTCCTTCCACTGCCGCGCCGCGACGGTGTTGGTCACCAGGATCAGCGTGGTCGCCTGCGCGTGCGCCATCGCGGCCGCACCGACGAGCGTCTTGCCCGCACCGCAGGGGAGTACGACGACCCCGGAGCCCCCGTGCCAGAACGAGTCGGCGGCCTCGCGCTGGTAGGGACGCAGCGACCAGTCGTCCTCGTTCAGCGCGATCGGGTGCGCCTCGCCGTCGACGTAGCCGGCGAGGTCCTCGGCCGGCCAGCCCACCTTGAGCAGGGCCTGCTTGATGTTGCCGCGCTCGGAGGGGTGCACGACCACCGAGTCGTCGTCGAGGCGCTCGCCGAGCATCGGCTTGATCCGCTTGCTGCGCAGTATCTCCTCGAGCACCGGCCGATCGGTGCTGGTGAGGACGAGCCCGTGCGTGGGGTGCTTGTGCAGCCGCAGCCGGCCGAATCGGGCCATGGTCTCGGCGACGTCCACCAGCAGGGAGTGCGGCACGGAGTAGCGGGAGAACTCCAGCAGAGCGTCGACCACCTGCTCGGCGTCGTGGCCGGCGGCCCGTGCGTTCCACAGCCCCAGCGGCGTGAGCCGGTAGGTGTGGATGTGCTCGGGGCTGCGTTCGAGCTCGGCGAAGGGCGCGATGGCCTTGCGGCAGTCGTTGGCGCGCGGGTGGTCGACCTCCAGCAGCAGGGTCTTGTCGGACTGGACGATCAGCGGGCCGTCGTTCATCTCGGCCCTCCGTCCGTCACGCGCGCGTTGTCCACCTCGTCGATCGTACGTGCCGGGCCCAGGCGGCGCCCCGCGAGCGGCGAAGCTTCACTCGGTGGCGGCGACCGTGCTGATCCGGTGCACGGCGAACGTGCGGGTGTCGTCGGCACGGTGGTCGTAGGCGGTCAGCCAGCCGCCCTCGATCCGCAGCGGGTCGACCAGCCGCTCGGTGTGGCCTCCGTCGCGGTCGACGTAGGCCAGCCAGACGGTGGTCCCGGCCTCGGCCGCGTCACGCAGCTGGGCCAGGGCGGCAGCAGACGCACTGCGGCCGAGCACGCCGGGCCCGGACTCGGGTCGAGCCTGTGCCGCGCGGTCCCCGGCCCGGATGGCGGCCACCGACTCGTCGAGGTCGCGCGAACGGGGGGTGAGGACGTCGTGGGCGCGACGGCGGCGAGCGCGCGGAGGGCGGGTACGCCGATGGGTGAGCCCGGTCGTGGTCACCGAACCGTCGGACGACTCCGCCACCGGCGCGCGTCCCGACTCGCGCAGACGCGAGAGCACCAGGTCGACCGGCATGTCGGTCACCAGCACGGTCGGTGCGACCCGGCGCAGCCGCAGCGAGGCCGCGACCGGGTCGGCGAGGATCTCGCGGACCAGGACCTCGTCGTCGCAGCGCAGGTAGGTCTCGGCGAGACCGACCCGGAGCTGGCCATGCCGGCGGGCCACGTCGTCGACGAGGTACGTCAGTGGCTGCGGCACCGGCGTACGCGAGCGCTGCGCGACGAACTCGTGTACGTCGGAGGCCGTCCATCCCGCGTCCAGTGCGCTGCGCACCGATGCCTCGGTGAAGCGGTAGACGGTTGCGCCGCCGCGAGACTCCACCTCCGCGCACAGCGCGAGATCACGGGCAAGCGCAGTCTCCAGCGGTCCCGGCGCGACCGCCGTGAGGTCGGCCTGCAGCAGCACGTGGTCGACGGTCTGCGGCAGCAGCGGCTCCAGGAGCACGTCGGCGTCCTGGCCGCCGGAGCCGTCGGCGCCGCGTACGAGGGCCGCCCCGTGCGTGCTGAGCGCCGCGAGACCGACGCAGCCGAGGGCCGCGGCCTCCTCCAGGGTCCACCGCACCAGGTCGTCGCGCAGCGAGCCCCGGCGCGGCCGCAGCCAGGCCACGCGTGCCACCACGGACTCCGGCGTACACCGCTGACCGGGTTCGGCGCTCGCGAGGGTCTGCAGCACCAGCCGCCGGGTCTGCGGCGCCAGCGGGCGTTCGAGGTCGGGCGCGAGCGCGTTGACGAGGCGGTCGCGGTCGTCGCGCCGGCCGACCAGCCCGAGTGCGCGCTGGGTGCCGAGCCAGGCTTCGGCCAGCACCAGCCACCGCTGCCCGAAGGAGCGGGACAGCCACAGGTCGAACGCGTCGGTGGGCAGCCATTCGTCGTCGACCTCGCCGTCGGCCTCCTCGAGCAGCCCGGCTTCGCGCGCGACCTCGACGTGCAGTGCCGCGGTCGCGGTGTCTACGCCGAGCAGGGACGCGGCGCTGCGCAGGTCGCGCACGCTCAGGCCGCCGCCGCGCAGGACCGACGGCGGGTGGGTGCCCCAGGTCTCCAACAGCACCTCGACCCGTCGGACGAACTCGAACGCGGCCCCGGCCGCCGCGCGGTCGACGAGGTCGCGGTCGGCCACCGGTCCGTCGAAGGGCGGCGGCTCGTGGACGGGCTCGCTGGTGAGCCGGTGGCCACGAAGGTGCAGGCCGACCTCGCGGGGGAGGACGACGTTGCGCGTGTCCAGGGCCACCAGCAGCCCGCGCGCGAGGAGCTGCTCGACCGGCGTCGAGGCGGTGTCGAGACTGACGCGACGGCTCGCACCCTCGAGCCGGCCCGTCGGCGTACCCCAGGTGAGCCGGTGCAGCACACCGGCCGCGTCCTCTCCGGCGTCCTCGATCAGCCTGCGCATCGTCGCTTCGTCGGACAGGTGCGCGCTGATCCGTTCGCACAGCGTGAGCTTGTCGCCGCCTGCGTCGATGCCGAGGTCCTCGGCCAGCTGGGCGACCCGGCCGGGAGCGTGGCTGACCAGCGCCTGGCTGAGCCAGGGCCCGAGGCCGGCGGGATGCGGTCCGATGACCTCGTGCACGGCGCGGACGAGCCGCAGGTCGGTGTCGTCGCCCCACAGCAGGGCGAGGTCGCGCAGCCGCGTCAGCGTGGCCTCGACGACGTCGCGGGGCGACCCGGTCAGGGCTGCGACGTCGGCGGCGGCGATGGGTTCGGGCAGCGCGGCGAGCGCCTCGACCACGGTGAGGGTGAGCCGGTCGACGCGGTCGAGGACACGGCCCACCGAGGCCCGGGTGCACGCCCGGGACGTGAGCTGGGTGGTGTCGACCGGCGTGGGGGTGGCCAGGTCGGGACGGTCGGCGAGCAGGCCGCGGAGCGTCGCGTCGTCCCAGGCACGGATCTCGTCGGCCAGGGTGCGCGGCGCGGTCTTCGCCGGGTTGCTCCCCATCAGAACCACGGTAGACGGCGCCGTGAAGT
>DATMEB010000224.1:0-2460 GCA_035557095.1 Nocardioidaceae bacterium
AGCCCGATCGCGGCGCAGAGGTCCGTCGCCTCGGAACGCCGGGCCAGCAAGGCTTCGGCGCCGACGTCGAGGGTCACGCCGTCGACCTCGGCGAGGCGCAGCTTGCCACCGACCCGGTCCGAGCCCTCGAGCACGAGCACGTCGACCCCTGCCTGACCGAGCTCGTACGCTGCCGTGAGACCAGCGACTCCACCGCCGACGACCGCGACGCGCATCAGAGCCCGTGGACGTGCTCGACGAGCCGGGCCAGCGCGTCCGGATCGGTGGCGGGCAGCACCCCGTGCCCGAGGTTGAACACGTGGCCACGGGCCGTCCGCCCTGCGGCGACGATCTCGGTGGCACGGGCGTGGACCAGCTCGGCCGGCGCGAACAGCAACGTCGGGTCGAGGTTGCCCTGCACGGCACGATCGGGCCCGATCCTCCGAACGGCTTCGTCGAGCGGCACCCGCCAGTCGACGCCCACCACGTCGGCGCCGACGTCGCCCATGGCCCCGAGCAGCTCCCCGGTGCCGACGCCGAAGTGGATTCGTGGGACGTCGAGGTCGGCCACGGCGTCGAGCACGGCGGCTGAGTGCGGCGCGACGTACTCCAGGTAGTCGACGAGCGACAGCGCCCCGGCCCACGAGTCGAACAGCTGGATGGCCGAGGCACCGGCCTCGACCTGAAGCCGCAGGTACTGCCCGGCGATCGCAGAGAGTCGTCCGAGCAGTGCGTGCCAGAGCCCGGGCTCGCGGTACATCAGCTCCTTGGTGAGCCGGTGATCGCGCGACGGCCCACCTTCGACGAGGTACGAGGCCAGCGTGAACGGTGCACCGGCGAACCCGATGAGCGGCGTGCCGCCGAGCTCGCCGACGAGCGCCTTGGCTGCATCGGTGATGCTCGCGACGTCGTCGGGCTCGAGGTCACGCAGCTGTTCGAGCTGGTCGGGACGACGGATCGGCTCGGCCACCACGGGCCCGGTGCCGGGCACGATGTCGAGGTCGACACCCACGGCCTTGAGGGGCACGACGATGTCGGAGAAGAAGATCGCCGCGTCGACGCCGTACCGGCGGACCGGCTGCAGGGTGATCTCCACGACCAGGTCGGTGCGGAAGCACGACTCCAGCATCGGCACGCCCTCGCGGATGGCGAGGTACTCCGGCAACGAGCGTCCGGCCTGGCGCATGAACCAGACCGGCACGTGGTCGGGCTGCTCGCCACGGCAGGCGCGCAGGAAGGCGGAATTGAGTGTCACGATCTGACGATTCTTACAGGGCTCCCATACTTCAGGCCCCGAAGGGCACTTAGGGTGTGTCGGTACCCACATGACCGCTGGCACGCCTACGATCACAGGGTGGGTGTCAGAAGCGAGATCGATCGCACTCCCCCGGCCTTCACCGCTGCAGTCGAGCAGGTGGGCCGCGCCGCGTTGCGCCCGGAGGTCGTGATCGACACCATGCCCGCGCCCCAGCGCATCGCTCCGTTCGCGCACGCCGTGAGCGGCGACGTGCTGGCGGGTGCCTCCGGCCCAGGGCTGTCGGCGGGTGGTGAGGAGCTCGGCACCGGCCGGTTCATCCTGCTGCACGACCCGGCCGGCAACGACGCCTGGGGCGGCACGTTCCGCTGCGTCACGTTCGCCCGGGCCGACGTCGAGCCCGAGATGGCGGCTGACCCCGCTCTGCCAACGGTCGGCTGGAGCTGGCTCACCGACGCGCTCGACGCCCACGGCGGCGAGTACATCGCCCCGAGCGGCAGCGTCACCGTCGTGCACACCGAGGGATTCGGCGAGATGGCCGCCGATGGCGCCGATGCCCAGATCGAGGTGCGCGCCTCCTGGACGCCGTCATCCGACGACATGGGCGCTCACATCAGCGCCTGGTCCGATCTCCTGTGCGCGATCGCCGGCCTGCCCCCACTCGCACCCGGGGTCATCCCCTTGCAACCCCGTCGACGGGGTGTGCGTTGACCTCTGAGGAGGTCGTACCACCTCCTGATCCACCTGACCGGCTGACCCTGCGAGACCCACTCCCACCGGTCATCGAGGACACGGCCGCGCTCCACGCGTACGGCGATGCCCTCACCGCCGGGTCGGGACCTGTCGCCCTCGACGCCGAGCGCGCCTCGGGCTATCGCTACTCCCAGCGGGCCTACCTCGTGCAGGTCCGCCGCGAGGGTGCCGGCACGGCGCTCATCGACCCCATCGCGACCGGTGACCTCACGGCGCTCGACGTCGCCATCGGCGACACCGAGTGGATCCTCCATGCGGCCACCCAGGATCTCGCCTGCCTCGCCGAGGTCAGCCTGCGGCCGCGCCGGCTCTTCGACACCGAGCACGCCGGCCGGCTGCTCAACCTGCCGCGGGTCGGGCTCGCCTCGCTCGTCGAGCACTACCTCGACCGCAGCCTCGCGAAGGAGCACTCGGCCGCCGACTGGTCGACTCGACCGCTGCCCGAGCCGTGGCTCGTCTACGCCGCCCTCGAC
>DATMEB010000225.1:0-8183 GCA_035557095.1 Nocardioidaceae bacterium
CACCGGCGCCGACCTCCTGGGCACGGCCGACATGGGCGTGACCTTCTTCCTCTCCCTGCACCCCACCGGACTCGCGATCACCAAGGTCGTCGCCGTCGTGCTCGGCCACCTGCTCGGCGCGGTGTCGGCGCACGACCGGGCTGTGCGGGTGCTGCCACGCGGCCGCGAGCTGGTCGGGCAGATGCCGCTGCTGCTGGTGATGGTGCTCTACACCAGCGGCGGCCTCTACCTGCTGCTCGCCGCCTAGCCCGGCCCGCCGTCGTCGCCGGTCAGGCCAGCGGTACGCCGAACAGCTCCTCCAGGCGCTCGGCCGTGGTGTCGTCCCCGCGATGCAGCACCCCCGCCATGCCGAGCTCGCCGGCCGCGGTGACGTTGATCTCGAGGTCGTCGACGAAGACGCAGTCGGCGGCGGCGACCTCGAGCCGTTCGCAGGTGAGCTTGAAGATCTCCGGCTCGGGCTTGCGCAGCCCCACCTCGCCGGAGATCACGACCGTGTCGAACATGTCGTCCCACCCGTCTCGCGGGTAGGTGTTGCCCCAGGAGTTGGACAGCAGCGCGGTCTTGATGCCGTGACCTCGCGCGCGCACCACCAGGGCGTTCATCGCGTGCGCGGTGGCGAACGAACCGAACATGCGCGCGAGCAGTCCCTCGCTCTGCACCGGGTGCCCGTCCAGCAGCTGCATCTGCGCGGCCAGCTTCTCCTCGAAGTCGGGCACGGTGATCTCGCCGCGCTCGATCGCGTGGATGGGGTTGATCTCGGCCTCGAGCTGCTCCTCCGGCGACAGCCAGCTCCGCATGGCCTCGCGGTAGTGCTCGAAGTCGATGCCCTCCTTGTCGGCCCAGGCGCGCACCGCGAGGTCGAGGCGTTCGGTGAGCACGCCGCCCCAGTCGACGAGGAGGGCGTACGGGGAGGCGGTGCGCTGCATGCCCCGCAGACTACGTAACCGCGCGTGCGCCGCGACGCCGCCCCTGACGGGACGGGACCCGGTCATGTTCGCCGGCGAGGTCGGTGGCCATGGTGCGCAGGCCGGCACGCAGCGCGGAGCCGGGCGCGCACTCGGCCAGGGTCTGGCCCCGCACCAGCGCCTTGTCGCAGCCCGCTCGGTCCTCGGGCAGCACCACCGCGGGGCCTCGGCCGGTGAAGCGCTCGATCATCGCCGTCGCCTCCGCGGCCGACCAGCCCAGGCTCGCCCGCATTCGGTTGACCACGATCGACGGCTCGCACCACGGCAGCGCCGCCGTCAGGTCGACGACACCACGGGCGAGCCGGCTCAGGCCGACCGGGTCGGCCGCGCCGACGGCGAGCACCTGGTCGGCCTGTTCGAGCGCGCAGAGCGTGGCGCCGTTTCGCCGCGGAGCCGCGGTATCGAACATCAGCTCCTCCTCGCTCTCCAGGCTGAACCCGCAGTCGACCACGACGTAGTCGACCGTGGCGCGGGCCGCGACCAGCACCGCCGACATCGCCGCCGGGGACAGCTCGGGCCAGCGGTCGGGGCGCGGCAGCCCGGTCAGGATGCGCAGCCCACCCGTCTGCCGGCAGTGCGCCGCGAGCGCCGAGGGATCGAGCGCGCCGACCTTGGCATTGCGCGCCGCCGCGAGGAGACCGGAGACGTCGTCGAGGATCGCGAGGTGCTGCGCGACCGCACCGCCGTACACGTCGGCGTCGACCAGCATCGTCGGGTGCCCGAGCTCGGCCATCTCGGCCGCCAGGCCGATCGCGACGGTGGACCTGCCCGGCGCACCGGTGGGTCCCCAGACCGCGACCACCTCGCCGAGTCGCGTGGGCCTACCTTCGCCCGCGACCGGCTCCTCGGCCGGCACCTGCTCGGACAGTGTGCTGCGGGCGAGGCTGTCGACCACCTGCGCCGCGAGATCGTCGCCCCCACCGGCAACGAGCACGGTGCCGATCCCGATCTGGTGCAGACGGTGCGCCGCTGCCGGCGCGTCGTCGCCGGCCACGCCCAGAGGCTCGACGTGGGCAGCGCGCAGCGCGGCGACGACGTCGGCATCGAGATGCGGCAGGTCGGCCGCGACCAGCGCGGCCCGTGCCTGGCCGGTCGCCGCTGCCGCGACGAGGTCGGCGACGTCGACGCACCTGCGCACGATGTGCACGCCGGAGCGTTCGGGGCGCTGCAGCGCCATCACGACCGACGACTCCAGCTCCGAGCCGGTGAGCGCCAGCAGGACCGGCGTGGTCATCGGGGCGACCCGTGCCGGACGAGGACGACCGAGCCGTTCGCCATCCGCCCGAGCATCGGGCCGAGCTCGTCGACGGTGCCCGGGTCGAGCCCGAGCAGCACCTGACGGGTGGCCGCCTCGCCGAACGGACCGACCGACCGCGCGGCCGAGACGACCGGGACCGCGGTGAGGGCCTGCGTCGCCGGCGAGGTTGTCCCGGAGCCCGGCAGGGGAGCGACCCAGACGTCCACGACGTCACCGGTCCGGAGGTCCTCGGGCGCTCCGCCGGCGTCGACGACCACCGGGAGCTCGAACGCCGCGCGCTGCGACGTGCCGATGGCTGCCTGCGCGAGCAGCTCGCCCGCGACCAGGTCGCGGCTCACGACGGCGCCTGCGGGTACCGCCTCGTCGGCCTGGAGGTAGCTGTGGGCCGTGGCGGCGTCGGCGAACCGGACCTGCTCGACGACCAGGGCGTCCCGGGTCAGGGGCGTGCCCGCGCCGACGTCGCGGGCCACGGCCCAGACGCCGACGGTGTCGTCGGAGGCTGCGAGGACGCGCGCCCCGACCAGCACCGAGGCGGCGACGAGCACGAGTCCGACCCACAGCCGCGGGTCGCGCCACCGGGCGAGGGTGAGCCGGCGAGCGGCCGGCGAGGGCGGCACTGCCGGCGGCGACGGTGCGGTGGTGGTCTGCGACACGCCCAGCATTGTGCACACCGGGCCGCTCTCGATCGACCCTCTGTCCACAACGCAAACGGCCGTAAACCGCGGCTGGTCCACAGAGCGGGAGGCTAGGTCACGCAGTACGCCGCGAGGTGGCACACTGACCCCATGTCCACCACCACGGGCCTGGGCGGAGGGACGCCCCGGTTCCTCCAGCTCGCCGATGTCGCCGAGGTGCTCAACATCTCGGTCAACCAGGTCTACGCGCTCGTGCGTCGCGGCGATCTGATCGCGGTCAAGATCGGTGGACGCGGCCAGTGGCGGGTCGAGGCCGACCAGCTCGAGGCCTACATCGAGCGGCTGTACGAGCAGACCAGCGAGTTCATCGGCACCCACCCGTTCGGCGAGGACGAGGAAGCCGACTCCTCACAGACCTGATCCTTCTGCGTCTCGGCGGAGCACCTCGAGCGCCGCGAACGGCACCAGCGTCAGCCGGCGCGACCGGGCCGCCTCCAGCGCGTCGCCGGGCGCGTGCACGGCCATCTCCACGAAGTCCGACCCCACTCGCTGCAGGGTCCCGTTGAGCACAGCGCCGTCGGCGGTGACCAGGCTCACCTGCGAGCGGTCGGCGGCGACCCGGCGGAGCACCGAGCCGAGGCCGAGGCGGGCACGCACCGCGCCCGCCGCAGCCTCGGGCACCGAAGCGTCGCCCAGTCCGGTCACGGCGCTGACCGCGTGCAGCGGCAGCACGCACTCGCGGCGCGCAGGTGCGAGCAGGAGGAAGTCCGCCCCGACCCGGCACAGCCGGCCCTCGACGTCCTGACCGCCGCGTGTGCGGACGCGCACCTCCCGGCCCTCCGAGCCGCGCAGGCGGTCCAGCAGGGTCAGCTGCGCGAACTCCGCGCGCGTGCGCTCGGCGATCTCGGCCTGCCGCTCCCCCTCGGCGAGCGCCTCCCACTGCTGCTCGAGATCGGCGAACAGGTCCTCCCAGCGCATCCTCCGACCCTAGGACGTATCGGTAAACGGCATGGCCTGCTGCGCGCCGCCCCACGGGCGGCTCGCTGCGTTGCAGCCGCTCGGCGGACATCACCAGTACGCCTGCGCGCCTGCGCCCTGCGAGGCATCCCGTGGAACCGACGCTCGCGACGGCCCACCGTCTGCCAACACGCCCTAGCGCTCCAGACGTATCTGTGGACAAACAGTTGACTGTGGCCGTTATATGCGGTTAAACAATGCAAACCAATGTAAACGAAGGGTTCCGCCATGGTTGGTGGCGCAGCGATGGCTCGCTCGGGCGCAACGGCACCCGTGCCCGCCGCCCTGACCGTCGCGCTGACCGGCGCACTGACTGTCGTGCTGGGGTGCTGCGCCCTCGCCCTCGGGCGGGCGGCGTTCCTGGAGGCCGCGGGGCTGTGGGCGCACCGCGACGACCTCCGGTTCGACGACCTGGTCCTGGCCGGCGCACTGGGCGTTCTCGCCGTGGCCAGCGGCTGGCTGCTTCTCGGGATCATGCTCACGCTCAGCACGCGGGCGCTCCGATGCAGCCACACCCTGGCCGGCCGGATGGCGCGCGCGATCACTCCCTCGCTCGTGCGGTCCCTGCTGGGCGGGGCCTGCGGTGCGGCCGTGCTGGTCGCGCCCACCACCGCTCCCGGGGCGCTCGCGGTTCCGGCCGAGACCGGCCGGCCGCAGACCCAGGAGTGCCCTCGCCGGTCCTGCTCCGACGTGCTCGGCGGGCTGCCCGTCCCGGACCGCCCGTGGAGCGCACGCGAGGCCCCTCCCACCATTCGAGCCCAGCCCGAGCGGGTCCGGGTCCGACCGGGCGACTCGCTGTGGGCGATCGCGGCCGCACATCTGCCCACCCCAGCGCTGACCACCCGGCACAACGGTGCCGAGCGGGTCCCGGATCGACTTCCCGCACACCGGCTGCCCCCACCCAGCCAAGCCGAGATCGCCGCGGCCTGGCCCCGGTGGTTCGACGTCAACCGCGCACGAATTGGAGATGACCCCGATCTGATCAGTCCCGGAACGCGCCTGGTCGTACCCCGGCGCTTCCGCTGAACGACGAAGGAACCGACATGACCGCGACGCCCTACCTCCCCCTGCCGGCAAGCCTGTCCGACCTCACTCCAGCCGCGCCCGTGCAGGGCACCCTGGCCCTCGACTTCGCCCTGCCCTCCGGCCTCCCGGCCGTGCCGCGAACGCCTGCCCTGACTCTCGTGGTCGGCGGCGAGCAACGGCCCGGGCCGCTCGCGGGCAGCGCCGACCGACCGCCCGCACCGAAGGAGTGGGCCGGGAGGTTCGTGCAGGCCGTGGTCGAGGTGATCGCCGGGGACCGGCCGGTTCAGCAGCTGGTGCGCTGGACCAACGAACGCGTCTACGCCGACCTCAGCCGGCGGGTGCGCATCCTCGGGCTCACGACCAACGCGGCGTCACGACACCGCACCGAGCGCTCGCACGTTCGGTCGGTGCACATCTTCCAGCCGGACCCGAGCTCGGCAGAGGTCGCTGCGCACGTACGCCACGGCGCCCGTTCACGCGCGGTCGCGGCACGTCTGGACGCCGAGCGCGGACGCTGGACGTGCACCGCACTGCAGCTGGGCTGACCAGAGCGCCCTACCGGCCCGGCAGCAACGACCGGGCCGACCTCAGCGGTTGGTCGGGTCGCCGTGGCACCTCTTGTACTTGCGGCCCGAGCCGCACGGGCACAGCGCGTTGCGCGGCGTGCCGGCGTACTCGTTCTCCTCCGCGACGGTCGTGGTCGTGCGCTGTGTCCCGTCTCCCTCGTCGCCCTGGTCGCCGTCGACCGTCGGGGCTGAGTAGGTGAGCCGCTGCGGCTGCGAGGAACGCTGCAGTCCCTTGGCGGTGATGTGCGGGTGCTCGTGGTCGGCGACGGCTCCCGCCGGGGCCGCCTGCGGAGCACCGGCAGCGACACCCTCGAACACCGCCTGCGCGTCGGCGCCCTCGCCGTCCTCGGGTTCGTCGTCGATCTGTACCTCGAGGTTGAACAGGTAGCCGACCGACTCCTCCTTGATGCCGTCCATCATCACGGAGAACAGGTCGAAGCCCTCGCGCTGGTACTCCACCAGCGGGTCGCGCTGGGAGTAGGCCCGCAGCCCGATCCCCTCACGCAGGTAGTCCATCTCGTAGAGGTGCTCGCGCCACTTGCGGTCGAGCACGCTCAGCAGGACCCGGCGCTCCAGCTCACGCATGACCTCGTCACCGAGCTCGGCCTCCCGCTGCTCGTAGGCCCCGTGCGCGTCCGCCTGGATTCGCTCGATAAGCACCTCGCGGGACAGGTCGCTGCGCTCGCCCCCGGCCTCCTCGATCATCTGCTCCTCGCTGAAGCTGATCGGGTAGAGCGTCTTCAGCGCGATCCACAGCCGGTCGAGGTCCCAGTCCTCGGGGAAGCCCTCGGTGGCCCCCACCACGTAGCCGGTGACGACGTCGTCGATCATGCCGTTCACCTGCTCCTGCAGGTCGGCGCCCTCGAGCACGCTGCGCCGCTCGGCGTAGATCACCTCACGCTGGCGGTTCATGACGTCGTCGTACTTGAGGATGTTCTTGCGGGTCTCGAAGTTCTGCGACTCGACCTGCGACTGCGCAGAGGCGATCGCGCCGGTGACCCGCTTGTTCTCGATCGGTACGTCATCGGGGATCTTCAGCGTGGTCAGGACCCAGTCGACCCAGTCGGACTTGAACAGCCGCATCAGGTCGTCCTCGAGCGAGAGGTAGAACTGGGACTCGCCGGGGTCACCCTGACGGCCCGACCGGCCACGCAGCTGGTTGTCGATGCGGCGCGACTCGTGCCGCTCGGTCGCCACGACGTACAGACCGCCGAGCTGCACGACCTCGTCGTGGCCGTTCCTGACCTCGGCCTGGAACTTCTCCAGCGTGGACGGCCAGGCCGCTTCGTACTCCTCCGGTGTATCCAGAGGGTCGAGGCCACGGGCACGCAGGTCCTTCTCGGCGAGGTGCTCCGGGTTGCCCCCGAGCATGATGTCGGTGCCGCGGCCGGCCATGTTGGTGGCAACGGTGACGGCGCCGCGCTGGCCGGCCATCGCGACCACCTCGGCCTCACTCGCGTGCTGCTTGGCGTTGAGGACGGTGTGCGGGATCCCCCGCTGCTTCAGGAGCTCGGACAGGTGCTCGCTCTTGGCGACACTCACGGTGCCGACCAGGATCGGCTGGCCCTTCTCGTTGCGTTCGGCGATGTCGTCGATGACCGCGTTGAACTTGGAGCCCTCGGTGCGGTAGACGAGGTCGGCCTTGTCGGCCCGGATCATCGGCATGTTCGTGGGGATCGGGACGACACCGAGCTTGTAGATCTTGTCGAACTCGCTGGCCTCGGTCATCGCCGTGCCGGTCATGCCGGCGAGCTTCTGGTAGAGCCGGAAGTAGTTCTGCAGCGTGATGGTCGCGAGGGTCTGATACTCCTCCCGCACCCGCACCTGCTCCTTGGCCTCGATCGCCTGGTGCAGGCCCTCGTTGTACCGGCGGCCCTCGAGGATCCGGCCGGTGTGCTCGTCGACGATGAGCACCTCGCCGTTGATGACGACGTACTCCTTGTCGCGGCGGAACAGCTCCTTGGCTTTGATCGCGTTGTTGAGGAAGCTGATCAGCGGCGTGTTGACCGAGTCGTAGAGGTTCTCGATGCCGAGGTGGTCCTCGACCTGGTCGATGGCGCCCTCGAGCACCGAGATGGTGCGCTTCTTCTCGTCGACCTCGTAGTCGACGTCCTTGACGAGGGTGCGCGTGAGCTTGGAGAACTCGGCGTACCACTTGACCTCGTCCTGGGTCGGACCGCTGATGATGAGCGGGGTCCGGGCCTCGTCGATGAGGATCGAGTCGACCTCGTCGACGATGGCGAAGTTGTGGCCGCGCTGCACGCACTCGTCGACCGAGTCGGCCATGTTGTCGCGCAGGTAGTCGAAGCCGAGCTCGTTGTTGGTGGCGTACGTGATGTCGGCGCCGTACGCCTCGCGGCGCTCGGCCGAGCTCAGGCCGGGCAGGATGATCCCCACCGACAGGCCGAGGAAGTGGTAGACGCGGCCCATCCACTCGGCGTGGTACTTGGCCAGGTAGTCGTTGACCGTGACGATGTGCACGCCGTTGCCGGCCAGCGCGTTGAGGTAGACCGGCAGGGTCGCGACCAGCGTCTTGCGTTCACCGGTCTTCATCTCCGCGATGTTGCCCAGGTGCAGCGCCGCGCCGCCCATGATCTGGACGTCGTAGGGACGCTGGTGCAGCGTCCGCTTGGCGGCCTCCCGGACGGTCGCGAAGGCCTCCGGCAGCAGCGCGTCCAGGGACTCCCCGTTCTCCACCCGCTGCTTGAACTCGGCC
>DATMEB010000226.1:0-3235 GCA_035557095.1 Nocardioidaceae bacterium
TAGTATCCCAGCGAAGTCCCGGTCAGCAGACCGGGATTTGGTGCGAAAGTAGCGGTTTCGCTAGAGTTTCGCCCGCGTTTGGCATCACTCGTTCATCGTGCAAGCCCCCGTTGTGTAGCGGCCTAGCACGCCGCCCTCTCAAGGCGGTAGCGCCGGTTCGAATCCGGTCGGGGGTACCCATTTGATTACCGTAGGCCGCGTGCGGCACGCCGCACTGCGTGGCAAGGCGGTAGCGCCGGTTCGAATCCGGTCGGGGGTACCCATTCAGATGGCTCTCTGATTCTGCAGGCATGCGGATCAGAGGGCCTTCGTCGTTCGTGGGTCTCATCCTTCGATGATGTCCGCGAGTCCCGCTACGACCCTCTTGATCCCGAACTCCCACGCCCGCTGCGCGCTGTACGGGGCCCCCATGCTTTCGCCGGCGTCGCGTCCCACTCGTTGCGCGAGAGGAAAGTCATCGCCGAGGTACCGGCTGAGGGGGCCTACCGCCTGGGCCCAGACTTCGCCGAACTGCTCGGGGATGGGTCTCGGCAGGAGGGTGGTGGCGCTGGCGCGGACGAAGTCGAGCACGAAGGTGAGTGCGGTGTCTCGATCCACGTTGCTCAGGTCGGTGTCGTCGAAGGCGCGGAGCTCGTGGTCGTACTTCGCGATGGTGCCCGGTCCCAGCGCAACGCGGGCGTCCGTGATCTGAAGCAGCCAGGGATGCGTGCGCAACAGCTCAAGGTTGGTTGCGGCAACACGTTGGATGCGGGTACGCCACCCTGCGCGGCTGAAGGTCGGCAACGCCATCCGAGCGTGGGCGTCGTCGGCCATGAGGACCATGAGGTCATCACGACTGTTCACGTGGGTGTAGACCGACATGGTCGACATGCCCAAGGCCTGTCCGAGGGCCCGGATTGTCACGGCTTCCAGGCCGGATGAGTCAGCCAAGGCAACGGCTCGTGCCACCACGTCGGCTGTCGAGTGCCGGGACTTGGGTCCACGTGCCCCTCCGCTTGGTGCATCGGGGTGGTCGCGCCACAGCAGATCAACCAGCGATCTCGCCACGGAATCAGCCCCTTGAGCATCACGTTACACTGTACGTCGTACATAGTTTAGCGATGGGAGCAATCCATGAAGATCAATCAGACCGCCGTGTCCCTCAACGTGCCCGATGTCGATGCGTCGGCATCGTTCGCGAAGACCCACTTCGGGTTCACCGAGGCGATGTCCGCCGACGGCTTCGTGTCTCTCCAGCACCCGACCGCAGGCGTGAACCTGGTCTTCCTGAGTACGGGCCTTGCGACCTTCAAGCCAGCCGAGATCGCGGGCCCGGCAGGCCAAGGGTTGCTCCTGGTCTTCGTCGTCGATGACCTCGACGGGGAGTTCAAGCGGATCGAAGGCGAGGGCGCTCGCGTGGTGACCGCGCCTGAGACCGAGCCGTGGGGTGAGAGGTTCTGTCAGTTCGCCGATCCCAACGGGCTCATCTGGCAACTCGTTCAGTGGGTCAGCTGAAGGCAGAGTGCGTTCGACGCTCAGGCACACAGGCCGTTGGCGAGCCGCTGCTCGGCGTCCGCGCCCGACGAGCCCGACCCGCTACTCGGAGTACCCACCTCGTCATCGGCCGAGATCGCGTCGCGGCCGAACTGGCGACCCAGTGGCTCGTCGTCGCGAATGCGTTCCCACAGCGCCCTCGCACCCGGGGCGAACTGGAGGCGGTTGGGGTCGGCCGGGTAGGGCTCGATCGGGACCGTGACGAAGTTGATCTTGTCCAGGCCGGTGTGCCGGAACTCCCTGGCCAGCCTGGTGAGCTTGCCGACGCTGTTGAGCTCCGGGTCGGTCCGGATGGACTGCGTCGCGGCGTCGAGGAACTGGTAGACGCGGTCGAACCTCGCGAGGGTGTTGGCGGCGAACACCCGGTTCACCATCGAGGCGATGAATGCCTGCTGACGCTTCATGCGACCGATGTCCGAGTTGGGGGAGAGGACGTAGCGCTCGCGGACGTAGTTGAGCGCCTGTCGCCCGTCGAGCTCCTGGGTGCCTTCCTCGAGGTAGATGTCGTGCTCCGGGTCGTCGACCTCCTTCGGGATGCACACCTCGACTCCGTGCACGGCGTCAACCATCCCGACGAAGCCGTTGAAGTCGATCGTCACGTAGTGGTCGATGTAGATGCCGGTCAGGTGCTCCACCATGCGCACGGTGCACAGTTCCCCGCCCAGTGCGTAGGCCGTGTTGAACATCGCGGCATCCTCGGCCGGGGTCCGCTCACCGTCGCGGCCTTCGCACGCCGGCCGGGCGACCTTCGCGTCCCGCGGCAGGCTCACGCCGTACGCCTCGCGCCGATCGGCTGACACGTGGATCAGGATCGTGGTGTCGGCGCGCTGGCCGCCGCCAGAAAGCCCGTCGATGTCGTTGCCGGTGCCGTCCCGGGTGTCGGAGCCCATCACCAGGACGTTGAGAGGCTGGTCGGGAGCGGAGTCGTTCGGCTCCTGGGCCACGTGGTCGATCTCGGGGCCGACCTCGATGTTCCCGTCGAGGTGCCGGTAGCCGACGATCACGGCAACCGCGGTCAGGACCGCGACCAGGACCTGGCTGACGACGATGACGACCAGGACCGTACGCCGACGCGGCTCGTCCGCGTTCGGCACGTTGGAGTCCCTCCCCTGCTCCCGCACACTTTGATCCTCCCAGAACAGCCAAGGCCGGGATTCCGCTCCGACCGGAGGGCCGCCGCGCATCGCCAGTACGGTGGTGTCCGATTCCCGCTAGATCCGGTGTCCGGAATCCGCCAGTATGGACACATGCAACAAACCGAGAAGCTCGACCGGGAGTCGTGCTACCGCGCCGTGAAGAGCAGGGACCGGCGCTTCGACGGGATCTTCTACACCGCCGTCCACACGACCGGCATCTACTGCCGGCCCAGTTGCCCGGCGCGCACCCCCGGCCTCCAGAACGTCAGCTTCTTCCCGACCGCGGCGGCCGCCCAGGCGGCCGGGTTCCGGGCCTGCAAGCGCTGCCTGCCCGATGCCACACCGGGTAGTCCGGACTGGGACGTCGCCGCCGACGCAGCCGGTCGGGCGATGCGACTGATCGCGGACGGGGTCATCGACCGGGACGGCGTGGAAGGCCTGTCCCGCCGTGTCGGCTACACCTCCCGCCACCTCACCCGGCTGCTGACCGCCGAGCTCGGGGCCGGACCCCTGGCCCTGGCTCGCGCGCGTCGGGCGCAGACCGCGCGGATCCTGATCGAGACCAC
>DATMEB010000227.1:0-10523 GCA_035557095.1 Nocardioidaceae bacterium
TTGGGTCGATCTCGACCACCGCCGAATCGAGGGACAGAGAGGGCATGCATCCGGTTGTATCACGCGGTCGCGACGGGCCTCGCGCGGTAGGCGCCTACGATGGACGCGTGTTCCGAAGGATCGCTCCAGCCGTCGTCGTCGTGCTGATCGTGGTGGTCGCGTCGCTCGCGCTCATCGAACGCGACGAGGGCGCTGCACCCCCCGCCGCACCCGCAGGGGGATCCGTGACGCCGTCGCCTGCGATCGTCGCCGTCGACGGCGTCGCCGGACTCCCGGCGACGGTCGCCGAGCTTCCCAACGCCGACGCCGACACGTTCCGCTCACTCCTGGGCGAGCTCCGTGGCACTCCGGTCGTCGTGAACCTCTGGGCGTCGTGGTGCGAGCCGTGCGAGCGCGAGATGCCGATGCTGGCCAGGGCCGCGGAGCGCCGGACCGACGTGCAGTTCCTCGGCGTGGACACGCTGGACTCGCGCGAGGGAGCCGAGGCCTTCATCGTCGAGTTCGCGGTTCCGTTCCCGTCGCTGTTCGATCCCGACGGCGCGATCCGCACCGATCTGGCCAGCAACGGCCTGCCGGTGACCGTCTTCTTCGACGCCGACGGGAACCCCGTCCGCAAGGTCGACGGCGAGCTCAGCCAGGACGCGCTCGACGAGCATCTCGCGGCGATCTCGGGCTGAGGCTCGGCCCAACCGTCTGCCCGGAAGCGTCTGGTAGCCTCCTCGAGCGATGGCAGCCGTCTGTGACATCTGTGGCAAGAAGCCGTTCTTCGGCAAGGCCGTGACCTTCTCGCACAAGCGGAACAACCGCCGCTGGAACCCCAACGTCCAGCGGGTGCGTGCGTTGGTCGACGGCACGCCGAGGCGCGTGAACGCCTGCACGTCGTGCATCAAGGCGGGCAAGGTCACCCGCATCCCCCGCTCCGCCTGACCGTCGCCGTCGCGTTCCTCCGTCCGGCTTCGACGTGGTCCATCGGACTCCGGCTTTGTCCGTTCCGTACAGAGGGATCGAGCGAGGTCGCCCCGGTGGAGCGTCCGGAGGGATGAGCGCCGTTGGGTAGACTGCGGGCGCACGCATCCGTGTCCACCGACCGCGTGCGCGCACCGACTCCCCCTTCGAGGAGGCCCAACCGTGGCAGAGGTTCTCGTCAATCCGACCCCTGACGAACTCAGGACGTTCACCGAGGAGATGCCCGAAACCCGCATCTCCGAGTACGGCAACACCAACACGCAGACGAAGGTGCTCTCGCGCAGTGCCGGCAGCACGTACGTCGTCGACCGCGAATCCAGCGGCAAGACGATGTCCCGCGAGGACTACGACGTGATCGCGAGCATGCAGGACGCCTACATCGCCGAGCACGACATGATCCAGATCGACGGCTCCATCGGCAACGACCCGGAGATGCGCACCGCGGCTCGCCTCCTCATGGAGAAGCGCTACGCGAACATCGCCGGCATGCAACAGAAGCTCTACTTCGGGAGCGACGGCGGGTCCGACGTGGAGCCACAGGTGCAGGTGATCTACACGCCCGGCCTCGAGGCCCCCGGCTACCCCGATGACCGGGTGATCGCGGTCGATCTCGACAACTACGTCACGCGCGTCCTGAACTCGGACTACTTCGGTGAGTCCAAGAAGGGCGGCCTGCGCATGTGGAACGACATCGTCTACAACAAGGGCGGCCTCGCGTTGCACGCGGGTCTCAAGGTGATCCCGACCGCTCAGGGCGACAAGGTGTTCATGATCATCGGCCTGTCGGGCACCGGCAAGACGACGACGACGTTCACCACGCAGAACGGCTCCCTCCCGATCCAGGACGACTTCGTCGGGTTGATGCCGGGCGGCCACGCGTACGGAACGGAGAACGGATGCTTCGCGAAGACGTTCGGGCTCGACCCCGACTTCGAACCCTCGATCCACGGCGCCGTCGTGAAGCCAAGCACCTACATGGAGAACGTGTTCCAGCGCGGATCGGGCTCGGTCGACTTCAACAACGAGCACTACACGAAGAACGGACGCGCGGTGTTCTCGATGGACGACCTGTTGGCCCACGGCGACGCTCGCGACGTCGGACCGGTCGACTACCTGTTGATCCTGAACCGGAACGAGAACATCATCCCGGCCGTCGCGAAGCTCGACCAGGAGCAAGCCGCGGCCTTCTTCATGCTCGGCGAGACGACGGGCACCGCCGCCGGCGGCGCCTCGGAGGAAGGGAAGTTCCTGCGCGTGCCGGGCACGAACCCGTTCTTCCCGCTTCCCCACGGGTTGCAGGGCAACCGCCTGCTGGAGCTCCTCGCGACACATCCCATCGAGACGTACCTGCTGAACACGGGCCGCGTCGGCGGTAAGGACGGTGACGAGCGTTCCAAGAAGCTCCGCATCCCCGATACGTCGGCCTGCGTCAAGGGCATCGCCGAGGGGAGCATCTCCTTCGAGGAGGACCATGACTTCAGCTATCGAGTGGCGGCATCCGTGCCAGGCCTCGACGACGACGAGAAGCTCCAGCCGCGGAAGCTCTACGAGCGGCAAGGTCGTTCGGACGAGTACTCGCAGTTCGTCGAGCGACTGAAGAGCGATCGCGTGACACACCTTCAGCAGTTCACACAGCTGAGCGAAGAGATCATCAAGGCTGCCGGTTAGCGCGTCGGCCCAGGAAGTACGCGGCGAGGAGCTGCAACGCGCCGAGCGCGAGGAACACCAGGTAGAGCCATCGGTACTCGCGAGCGTCGTCGGCGAATGCTCTGCCCTGCGTATCAGTGAAGGCGTAGAGGGCGAAGGTGGTCGCCAGCACCGCCCACATGCCCACCCTGCCGGTCACGAACAGCGCGTACAGCGCGATGTCGCTCGCGCGAGCGCTCTCGTACGGCGTGCGAACCCAGTGCACGAGCGACCGCACGCCGAGCGCGGAGAAGATCACCGCTGCCGCGATCTCGAGCGCCCTCACGCTCGGTCCCTCGCGGCCCGAAGCGCCGCCCGCACCTGTTCGTCGGTCGTCTGATCGAACCGCTCGTACCAGAGCCCCACGGCCCGCAGGTCATCGGGCTCGACCAGGATCACGCATCGGTCGCAGTCTGGCGCCAGCCTCCGCTCGATGCCGGCCGGCCCGACCGGCGCCGCGAAGATCACCGGCGCCGCTCCCTGCGCCCGTGCCCATCGAAGCGCGGCCACCGCCGTCACTCCGGTCGCCACCCCGTCGTCGACGACGACGGCCGCCGCCTCGCCCAGATCGACCGGCGCCATCCCCTCCCGATACGCCGACGTTCGCCGCTCGATCTCGGCCTCCTGGCGCCGGGCCTCGGCCTCGACGTAGGCGTCGTCGATGCCGAGCGTCCGCATGATCCCGCGGTCGACGACGCGTACCCCGGGAGCGACCGCGCCGATGCCGAGCTCGGGATTGCCGGGGGCGCCCAGCTTCCGCGGGATCACGACGTCGAGCTCGGCATCGAGCGCGCGGGCGACCTCGGCGGCGACCACGACGCCGCCCCGCGCCACACCGAGCACCCTGATCGGGGGCTCGACGGTGCCTCGCAGCATCTCCCCGAGGCGGCGGCCGGCCTCGACGCGATCGGTGAACACGGCTCCAGCATGAGCGTTGCGCCGTTCGCGCGTCCACGGCTAGCATCAGCCCCTCACGAGCTCGAAGGGGGCATCGGTGGTTCACGCGTTCATCCTGATCCAGACCGAGGTGGGCAAGGCAGCGGCCGTCGCGGACGCGGTGCGGGCGATCGGCGGCGTCGCCGAAGCCGAGGACGTCACCGGTCCCTACGACGTGATCGTGCGCGCAGAGGCCCGCAACGTCGATGAGCTCGGCAAGCTCGTGGTCGCCCGCGTACAGACGCTGCCCGGGATCACCCGCACGCTGACCTGCCCGGTGGTGCACATCTGAGGAAGCCACTCAGCACGCTCGTGCCGCGGCGCCCGCAACACCCGAGGACGGTGGCGGGCGCCGTCGCATGCCTGGCCGCCACCAGCCTGGCAGTCAGCACCCTGGTCGCCGGTTGCGGCACGTCGTCCGTCGAGGTCACCGGGCCGACCCGTGGACCCGCGGAGTGTGCCGAGCTCCTTGACGTCCTGCCCGAGGTCGTCGACGGGCAGGAACGCCGCGAGGTCGAGCCTCCCGACGTGCTGGCCGCAGCGTGGGGCGACCCGGTGATCCTGCTCCGGTGCGGCGTCGCCGACCCCGAACGGCTGACCGCGTCATCGCCGTGCGCCGAGGTCGAGCGCGTCGGCTGGTTCGCCGAGCAGCGACAGGACGGCTACCGCTTCACCTCCATCGGGCGTGCGTCCAACGTGCAGGTTGAGGTGCCCTACGAGTACGAACCGGCGGCCGATGCCCTGGTCGACGTCGCCGAAGCGGTCCGGTCGACCGTGCCCGAGGTACAGCCCTGCGTCTGAGCCGCCTGCGTCTGAGCCGCCCCGATCGTCGGGGCGGGCACGACGTCACGCCGGACGGGGCCTGACCCGGCCGGTCAGCGCAGGCCGATCGGCCGCTGCATCGCCAGGGTCAGCAGCCGGTCGACCAGCTCGGGGTAGTCGACACCGGCGGCAGCCCACATCCGCGGGAACATCGACGTCGGCGTGAAGCCGGGCATGGTGTTGATCTCGTTGATCACCGCATCGCCGTTCGGCAGCACGAAGAAGTCGACGCGCGCCAGGCCCTCCGCGCCGATCGCGGTGAACGCCCGCACCGCCAGGTCGCGCAGCCGCTCGCTGACCTTGTCGCCGATGTCGGCGGGCACGTCGAGCTCGGTCGCCTCCTCGGGCAGGTACTTCGCCTCGAAGTCGTAGAACTCGTGCTCTCCGCCGACCTTGATCTCGGCGACCACGCTGGCCTCCGGCGGGTCGTCCCCGAAGCCCTGCAGCACGCCGCACTCGATCTCGCGGGCCCCGTCGGCGAACGCCTCCACGATCACCTTCGGGTCGTGCTCCTGCGCCAGCGCGACCGCGGCGTCGAACTCGCTCTCGTCGTGCACCTTGCTGATGCCGAAGCTGGAGCCTGCCCGCGACGGCTTGACGAAGACCGGGTAGCCCAGAGCGGCCACCGCCTCCATGACCGCGCCCCGGTCCTGCCGCCAGGCTCGCGGGGTGACCACGGTGTACGGCGTCACCGGCAGCCCGGCGGCCTGGAAGATCAGCTTCATGTAGTGCTTGTCCATGCCGATCGCGCTGGCCAGCACACCGGCACCGACGTAGCGCACCCCGGCCATCTCGAAAAGCCCCTGGACGGTGCCGTCCTCGCCGAAGGGCCCGTGCAGCAGCGGGAACACCACGTCGACCTCGCCGAGCACGCGGGGCACGTCGGCCGCGTCGGTGACGACGAGCTCGGTGTTGGTCAGCACCACCGGGGTGGCCTTCTCGTCCACCTCCGGTAACGCGCCGTCGGTGAGTGCGAGCCGGTCGTCGCTGTCGGCCTCGAGCACCCACTGCCCGGAGTGGCTGATCCCGATCGGGACCACGTCGTAGCGTTCTCGGTCGATCGCCCGCAGGACGCTGCCGGCGGTGAGACAGGAGACGCCGTGCTCGGCGGACCGGCCACCGAACAACACGGCCACACGGGGTCTGCCCGGGGAGGGGCGCTGCTCAGACATCGGGGTGACACTACCGCTCCGCGGATGACGTCCGCGTCCGCCTCACCCGACGGCCTCGGCACGGGCTGACCACGCCATCCGCCGCGCTCGGAGCACTGGGAGAATCGCCCGCATGACTGCCCCGACACCGGACCCCTCCCCACTGCGCCCCGCCACCACCGCGGTCACCGCCGGCCGTCCCGCGCACGAGCCGGACAGCCCGCTGAACCCGCCCCTGGTCCTCGCCTCGACCTACGTCGCCGGCGGGGAGACCGAGTACGGGCGCTACGGCAACCCCACCTGGCAGGCTTTCGAGGAAGCACTCGGCCGGCTCGAGGGCGGGCGGGCGCTGGCGTTCTCCTCGGGTCTCGCCGCGGCCAACACCGTGCTCGACCTGGTGGCGCACGGCGAGACCGTCGTCGCTCCGCGGCACTGCTACCTCGGCACCCTGGCCCAGCTCGCGGACATGGAGCAGCGCGGCCGTGTCGCCGTACGCCTGGTTGACGTCACCGACACCGAGGGCGTCATCAGGGCCTGCGAGGACGCGGCACTGCTGTGGCTGGAGTCACCGACCAACCCGGCGATGGAGGTCGCCGACATCGAGGCGATCGCGCACGGGGCGCACGAGGCCGGGGTGACCGTGGTCGTGGACAACACCTTCGCCACCCCGCTGCTGCAGCGTCCACTCGACCTCGGCGCCGACGTGGTGGTGCACTCGGTGTCGAAGTTCCTGGCGGGGCACAGCGACGTCGTGCTCGGCGCCCTGGTCACCCGGCAGGACTCGGCGTACGACGCGTTCGACACCCGGCGGCGCGGGTTCGGCGCCATCCCCGGGCCGTTCGAGACCTGGCTGGCGCTGCGCGGGATGCGCACGCTGGCACTGCGGGTCGAGCGGGGTCAGGCCAACGCGCAGGACCTCGTCGCGCGGCTGCGCACGCACCCGGCCGTCGAGGAGGTGCGCTACCCCGGATTCGGCGCGATGGTCGCGGTCGTCGTACGCGGAGGTGCCGCGGCGGCGGACACGCTCACGCGGTCGACGTCGCTGTGGGTGCACGCCACCAGCCTCGGCGGTGTCGAGTCGAGCCTCGAACGCCGCCGCCGTTGGTCCGGCGAGCCGGAGTCGATCCCGGAGGGGCTGGTCCGCCTCTCGGTCGGGATCGAGGACGTCGAGGACCTCTGGGACGACCTCAGCGCGGCGCTGAAGCACCTCACCTGACCGCAGGCCGGCACCGGGAGGGCGTCGGCCAGGAGTGGCGCCGGCGGACGCCAGGACGTGTTGCCCTAGTCGCGCTCGGGCTTCGCGGCCCGGGAGACCAGGCTGGTCAGCATCTCGCGCGGCGTCATCTCGTTGCGCACCAGGGCGGCCACGTGCTCGACGATCGGCATCTCCACGTCGTGCCGGTGGGCCAGGTCGATGATCGACTGGCACGACTTGACGCCCTCGGCCACCTGCCGGGTGGAGCTGGCGGCCTCGTCGACCGTCATCCCGCGACCGAGCTTCTCGCCGAACGACCGGTTGCGCGACAGCGGCGACGAGCACGTGGCCACCAGGTCACCGAGGCCGGCCAGCCCGGAGAACGTCATCGGGTCGGCACCCATCGCCGCGCCCAGCCGTGCGGTCTCGGCCAGGCCACGGGTGATCACCGACGCGCGTGCGTTGTCGCCGAAACCGAGCCCGGCGGCCATGCCCACCGCCAGCGCGATCACGTTCTTGGTGGCGCCGGCCAGCTCGCAGCCCACGACGTCGGTGTTGGTGTAGGGGCGGAACGCCGCGGTGTGGCAGGTCTTCTGCAGCCGCAGCGCGACCGACTCGTCGGCGCACGCGACAACGCTCGTCGTCGGCTGTCGGTTGGCGATCTCGCGGGCGAGGTTGGGACCGGTCACCACACCGATCCGGTCCTCACCGGCACCGGTGACCTCGGCGATCACCTCGCTCATCCGCTTCGAGGTCCCCAGCTCGACGCCCTTCATCAGGCTGAGCAGCACCACCTGGTCGTCGATCAGCGGCGCCCACTCGACGAGGTTCTCCCGCAGCGTCTGCGAGGGCACCGCGAGTACGACGGTGTCGGCACCGGCCAGCACCGTGCCGGGGTCGTGGCTCGCGGTCACCGCGACGGGAAGCGGGATGCCGGGGAGGTACTCCGAGTTCTCGTGCTCCGAGGAGATCGCGTCGCACACGCCCTGACGGCGACCCCACAACGCCACGTCATGGCCCGCGTCGGCGAGCACGATCGAGAACGCCGTGCCCCATGAGCCGGCGCCGAACACCGCGACCTTGGTCATCCTGCTCCCTTCCCGCGGTTTCGCCGCAAGAGCTGTCGACGTGACGGCTTCACCCCGCGGTTGGGGTTGCCGGTACGGGGAACGTGCATCGCCGTGGGGTCGAACCGCTCCAGGGGTGCGACCTCGCCCCGGGCCTCCGCGAGCAGCACCGTGACGGCGGCCATGATCCGGTCGGAGGCCTCGCGCAGCACCAAGGGGGTCAGCGCCTGTTCGCGCAGGTCGTCGAGTGCGACCGGGTCGCCGACGCGTACCTGTATGAGCTTGCGTGGCAGCAGCGACGGCTTCTTTGCGTACGGCGCGAGCAGCTGCTGCGGTCCCCACTGCGCGGTCGGGACCACCGGGGCGCCGGTCGAGAGAGCGATCCGCGCGGCGCCGGTCTTACCGACCATCGGCCACAGGTTCGGGTCGCGGCTGATCGTCCCCTCGGGGTAGACCACCACGCACTCGCCCTTCTCGATCGCCGCGACCGCGGCCCGGAACGCCTCCGACGCCGTGCGGGACTGGCGGTACACGGGGATCTGCCCGGCGCTCCTCAGAACGGCTCCGAGGACGGGGATGTCCATCACCTCGGCCTTGGCCAGGTAGCGCGGCAGGCGGCCGCTGTCGTAGACGAAGTGCGCGTAGGTCAGCGGGTCGACGTGCGAGATGTGGTTGGCGACCAGGACGCAACCGCCCGAGGACGGGACCTTGTCGGTGTCGCGCCAGTCACGGCGGGTCAGGATCGTCAGCAGCGGCTTCAAGACCACGACGCAGAACGCGAAAGCCCATCCGAGCTTCTGCCTGGCCACCCGTTCTCCCTTCCGTGTCCCCGCCGCGACGACCCCTCAGTCTGTCTGCCCGTGATCGAACGTGTCGAGCAGGCTGGCAGGATCATGCCTCATGACCCCTTCGACGGACGCCTCCTGGGTCGTGGTCGTACCCGTCAAGCGGGGAGATATCGCCAAGTCCCGCCTCAGCGGCGTGACACCGGGTCAGCGCGCCGAGCTCGCGCGCGCCTTCCCCGCCGACTGTGCGACGGCCGCGATGGCCTGTGACCGGGTCGGTGCCGTCGTGGTCGTGACCGATGACACACTGGCCGCCGAAATCCTGCACGGTCTCGGCGCCACGGTCATCCCCGATGCGCCGGACGCCGGCCTCAACCCGGCGCTGGAGCACGCCCGCTCCTACGTGCGCGACCGGTTCAGCGACCGGCCGGTGGCCGTCCTGTCCGGTGACCTGCCGTCGTTGCGACCCGAGGAGCTGTCGCGAGCGCTCGCTCGCGCGCAGGGCTCGGCGCGGGCGTTCCTCTCCGACCATGCCGGCGAGGGCACGACCCTGTTGGCGGCCGCACCCGGCACCGACCTCGACCCGCGGTTCGGCACGGCCTCTCGTCGTCACCATCGCGACAGCGGAGCCGACGAGCTCGACCCCGAGGGACTGCAGAGTGTGCGACGCGACGTCGACACCTGGACCGACCTCGAGGACGCCGTGCAGCTCGGTGTCGGACGGCACACCCACGAGGTGCTGCAGCGGCACGACCTCGACGCCGGGATCCGCGGCTAGGGCCCCGGGCGCACTAGGGTGGCGACCGTGCAGGCGACGATCTCCGACTACGACCCGCAGACCCACGACGGCGCCGTGCTGCTCGACGACGGGGTGCGACTGCCGTTCACGTCACAGGCGCTGGCCGGGACCCGGCTGCGGCTGCTTCGACGCGGCCAGCGGGTGGAGATCACGGTCGAGGACGACGCCGTCAGGTCGCTGCAGATCCTGACGTTGCACTGACGCTTCTTCGGCGTCTCTTCGGCGTCGAGATGAGGGTGCGGCCATGCGAAGGGCCGGACCCATCGCGGGTCCGGCCCTTCGCTGCAGACGACCTGTTCAGCTCTTCTTGGCTGTCCGCTTCGCGGTGCTCTTCTTGGCGGTGGCCTTCCTCGCCGGCGCCTTCTTGGCAGTGCTCTTCTTCGCCGGGCTCTTCTTGGCCGCGGTCTTCTTCGCCGGCGCCTTCTTGGTGCTCTTCTTCGCCGCGCTCGACTTCTTCGCGGTGCTCTTCTTGGCCGCGCTCGACTTCTTGGCGGTCCCGGCCTTCTTTGCCGTGCTCTTCTTCGCAGCCCCGGCTGCACGCGAGGAGGTGGACGCCACCGTGCCGGCGGCGACCTTGGGGAGCTTCTTGGCGCCGGACACGACGGCCTTGAGCTCTGAGCCCGCGCGGAACTTCGGAACCGCAGTCTTCTTCGCCCTCGTACGTTCGCCCGTTCTCGGGTTACGCACCATGCGGGCTGGACGGATGGCCTTCTCGAAGGCACCGAATCCGGTGATTGCGACCTTCTCGCCCTTGGCGACCTCGCGCATCACCGTGTCGACAACGGACTCGAGCGCGTGCGCAGCGGCTCGGCGGTTGCCGTCGAAGTGAGCGGAGAGCGCCTCGATCAGCTGAGTCTTGTTCACTTGCTTCCCTTTCGTGAACGAACCGTCGAGCACACGCTCGACCTCTTCTCGCACGTTAGGGAATCCAAGGGGGGTGCACAATCACCCACGCCCACTAAAGCCCTTGTATCGCAGAGAAAACTCAGCGGACGAGATCGGCGAGACCCGCCCTCGTCGTGATCAGGCAGGCAGCCGCGCGGGCAGCGTCCTCGGCTTGTACGACGGCCGTTTCCCTTCGTAGGAAGCGATCTGGTCGTCGTAGGACAACGTGAT
>DATMEB010000228.1:0-17296 GCA_035557095.1 Nocardioidaceae bacterium
GAGAACCAGGCCGACGGTGTCCAGGCGTGCCGTAGCGCGGTGGCACGGTACCTTCAACCTCGTCAGTGGTCTGTGGCCGCTTGTCCATCGGCGCAGCTTCGAGGGGCTGCTCGGGCCGAAGGCCGACTACTGGCTCGTCAACACGATCGGCGGTCTGCTGGTCGGCAACGGGTTCGTCCAGCTCTGCAGTACGAGGTCGCTGCAAGGCCGGGCCGCAGCACGACTCGTCGGACTGGGCACCGCTTCGACGCTGGCGATGATCGACCTGGTGTATGTGTCACGGCGACGGATCAGTCCTGTCTACCTCCTCGATGCTGCGGTCGAGGTGGCATGGGTCGTGGCCTGGATCGTCAGCGACGAGGACCGGTCGGTTGACGGACCACTCCTCGGGTAACGCCAGTTCTGGACAGACGCAGGGCGCATGCGCCGGCTCAACCAAGGACCGGAGAGGTCGATGAGCAAGACCGACAAGCCTGACGCCGTCGAATTGCTGCTGCAGCAGCATCGGCACATCAAGGACCTGCTCGCGTCCGTGGAGAACGCGAGCAGCACCAAGACCAAACAGGAGCGGTTCGAGGAGCTGCGGCGCTTCCTCGCCGTACACGAGACCGCCGAGGAGCTGGTCACCCATCCACGCGCCCGGATGGTCGAGGGGGGCAACAGCGTGGTCGACGCTCGGTTGGAGGAGGAGACCGCGTCCAAGACGCTGCTCGCGTCCCTCGACGGCATGAAGGTCGACGACCCGAGCTTCGAGGCTGGGTTCAAGTCGCTGAAGAAGGCGGTACTGGACCACGCCGCCGCCGAGGAGCGCGACGAGTTCCCGCTCTTGAGCCAGTACAGCGACCCCGACCAGCTGGCGCTGATGGCCCAGGCAATCAAGGCAGCGGAGGCGATCGCGCCCACCCATCCGCACCCGTCCCTGGGCAGCTCAATGACGACCAACCTTCTGGCCGGTCCGTTGGCGTCGGTGATCGACCGCACCAGGGATGCGGTCAGCTCGGTGCTGCGCGGCTGAGGCGCACACGGTCGTACGTCTTGACGCCGGAGGGGGGCCGGACGGCCCGGGCTAGTTCGCCATTCGGGGCGATCGCGCTGGATGGAGGGGCAATCCCCGCTTCTAGCATGCGGGTCCGGTGCGGTGGGTAATGCTCCTACATACCCCTCATCATGGAAGTGAGACGCGCGTGAGCACCGCAGGCATCTTCACTGCGATCCTGGCAGGCATCGTCATCGGTGCCCTCGGGCGGCTGATCATCCCCGGGCGCCAGGCCATCGGGTGGATTCTGACGTTCGCCCTCGGTCTGGTCGGGGCCGTATTCGGTGGCTTCTTGGCCACTGGCATGGGCTTCGACGACGTGTGGTGGCAGACCTTGATCGTGCAGGTCATCGTGGCAGCGATACTGGTGGTCCTCGTCAGCAGCGTCATACGAGGACAGGTCGCGAAGAGGAAGAGCCGCGTGTAACCCCCTTTCGGGCATCACGAGGGCCGTTACGCGCGGCGAAGGGGGCGCCACGGCCACATCACACTGGCAGATGAGTGCCAAGAGTGGACTGAAGTCCTGCGGGGAACGAGTGCGGAATGATGGTGGCCGACGTGGGTACCACCGGATCATGCCTGGTCCGCGCCGAACCGCCGCATTGTCGAGGGCCTGTCATCCGGGTCCGGCGCTTGCGGTCACCGTGCTGGCCACGGCGTACGCCGTCTCCGCAGGCCTCGGGCCGTCGCGGGTGGGCTTGGTGGCGGCAGCGGTGCTGGCCGGACAGCTCTCCATCGGCTGGGGCAACGACTTGGTCGATGCTTCGCGCGACCAAGCCGTCGGGCGCGGCGACAAACCGGTGGCTACCGGCGACCTGCCGAGGTCGACAGCGCGGGTGGCGGTCGCGGTCGCGTCCGCGGCGACGGTCGTGTTGTCCCTGGCTTGTGGTGTTGTCGCCGGCCTTGTGCATCTTGGGTGCGTCGCAGCCGGGTGGGCGTACAACCTCGGCGTCAAGGCCACACCCCTGTCCGGGGTACCCTTCGCGGTCGCGTTCGGCGGCCTGCCCGTCTTCGTCGCGCTCGCCGAACCGGGGGGCGGTCCGCCGCCGTGGTGGGTAGTGGTCGCCGGCGCATTGCTTGGCGTGGGCGCGCACCTGGTCAACGTGCTGCCCGACCTCGCCGACGACGAGGCGACCGGGGTGCGCGGCCTGGCACACCGGGTCGGCCCCCGCCAGGCCTCCGTGCTGGCGGTGGCCAGCCTGGGCGCGGCCACCGGGGTGATCGCGGTCGGCGCCAGCGCGGTGCCTGGTGTGGTGCTGGTGCTGGTGTTGGCCACGGTCGCCGTGCTTGCCGGCCTGGCGCTGGTCGCGGGCGGCAGGGTGCCGTTCCGCGCGGCGGTCGGAATCGCCCTGGTCGACGTGGTGCTGCTGGTGGTCGCCCGATGAGTGGCGCCAGGTCGGACGGGATCTGGGATGTCGCGATCGTCGGTGCTGGCCCGGCCGGCTCGTCGGCAGCCCTGGCCGCCCTGGCCCAGCGGCCCGGCGCGCGGGTGCTGCTCTTGGACCGGGAGCGGTTTCCACGCGACAAGAGCTGCGGGGACGGCATCGCACCGCACGTCCTCGACGTGCTGGGGCCGCTCGGGGCGGCCGACGTCGTCGATGGTTGGGCGCCGTTGTGGCGCCTGAACCTGTCCCGCGGTTCCCGCGCGGTCCAGGGCCAGATGGCGCGTCCGGTCTGGGTTATCCCGCGGGAGGTATTCGACGCCCGCTTGGTGGATCGGGCGGAGGCCGCGGGTGCCCACCTGGTCCGCCACCGGATCCGGGAAGTGGCCACAGAGGCAGACACCGTGCTCCTCGACGGGCGGATTCGGGCCCGGACCGTGGTAGCAGCCGACGGGGCGCACTCGGCGGTCCGCTCCGCGCTTGCCGAGCCCGACCGCGGACGCCGGGCGATCGCCATTCGCGGATATGCCCCGACCCCGCCTGGGCGGGCGGGCTGCCAGATCATCAGGTACGGCGAGCAACGGCCCCAGCCCGCGTACGCATGGGCCTTCGACTGCGGTAACGGCCTGTCCAACGTTGGGTACGGCGAGCTGGTCGGCGATGGGCAGCGCCCCTCCCGCACCCTGCTGCTCGACCAGCTCGAACAACTGCTGCCCGGTACGGCTGAGCTCGGCAGCCGGTGGCGCGGACACCACCTGCCGCTCTCGGGCTGGGGGTGGAAGGCCGAGCAGCCCGACGGCCCGGTCGTTTTCGCGGGCGACGCCGCCGGCCTGGTCAACCCGATGACCGGCGAGGGAATCTACTACGCCGTCACGACCGGCGCCCTGGCCGGCCGCCACGCGGTCACCACCGCTGCGGACGGCTGTCCCGGGGCGGCCGGGACCCGGCACCGGCTGTCGGTGCGCACGCTGCTTGACCAGCACCTGCACCACACCTGGCTGGCCGCCCGGCTGACCAGACGACCCGCGGTGGTGGAGGCCGGCATCACTGCGGCGGCCCGCGACCAGCGCACGTTCGACGACCTTGTCGAACTCGGGCTGGGGGACGGCCGGCTGACGCCGCGCCTGGTCGCCTCGCTCGCGGCCGGCCTGGTCCGCAACCGGCTCTCGCCGCTGGAAGGAGGCTGACATGGAGATCGTCGCGGTCCGGGGGGCGCTGCCGCCTCACCGCCACGCCCAGGCCGAGATCACCGAGGCCTTCGCGGGCGTGATCGCCCGGGGCGGCGTCGACGAGACGTTGCTCCGCCGGCTGCACGCCAATGCCGGTGTCGACCACCGCAGCCTGGTGCTGCCGATCACGGCGTACGCCGAGCTCGAGGACTTCGGTCAGGCCAACGACCTGTTCCTCGAGCATGCCGTCACGCTGGGTGCCCAGGCGCTGGAGGCCGCCCTCAAGGCCGCTGACCTGACCCCAAGCGATGTCGACCAGCTCGTCTGCGCCACCGTAACCGGGCTTGCCATCCCCTCGTTGGACGCACGGATCATGGCCGTGCTCGGGCTGCGTCCCGACGTACGCCGTGTCCCGATGGTCGGACTGGGCTGCGTCGCGGGGGCGGCCGGGATCGCGCGCCTGCATGACTACCTGGCCGGGCACCCCGAACGGGTGGCCGCGCTGGTCACGGTCGAGTGCTGCTCGCTGACTGTCCAGCGCGAGGACACCACGATGCCCAATCTGGTGGCCAGCGGGCTGTTCGGCGACGGTGCCGCGGCGGTCGTGGCGCGCGGCGGCACCGGGCACGGCGGCGCCGTCGAGGTGGTGGACAGTCGCAGCCGGCTCTACCCCGACTCCGAACGCACGATGGGGTTCGACGTCAGCCACCGTGGGTTGCGGATCGTGCTGGATGCCCACGTGCCGGCCATCGTCGGCCGCTACATCGGTGAGGACGTCGACGGGTTCCTGGCCGACCAGGGCCTATGCCGCGCAGACATCGGCTGGTGGGTTTGCCACCCGGGCGGGCCCAAGGTCATCGACGCGCTCCGCGACACCCTCGGCCTCACCGACCACGACGTCGCGTTGACACGCGACTCGCTGTCCCGGATCGGCAACCTCTCGTCTGCCTCCGTGCTGCACGTCCTGGCCGACACCCTGCGCGATCGGCCGCCGGAGCCGGGCAGCCACGGATTGCTGATGGCGATGGGTCCTGGCTTCTGCTCAGAGCTGGTGCTGCTGCGGGCCACCAGCGCGGGGGCCGGACGATGACGGTCGTGACCGGGCTGACTGCCTTCGTGGTGGTGGTGGCGCTGGTCGCGCTCGAGCGGCTGGCGGAGCTGGTGGTCTCCAAGCGCAACGCGGCGTGGAGTTTCGCGCACGGTGGCCGCGAGACCGGTCGCGGCCATTACCCGGTGATGGTGGCGCTGCACTCCGGCTTTCTGGTCGCCATGCTGGTGGAGGCGTCCGTCGGCCGACCAGCGGTGCCTCCCGCGCTGGCCTGGTCGATGCTCGGGCTCGTGATCGCCTCCCAGGCGCTTCGCTGGTGGTGCATCGCCACACTCGGGCCCCGCTGGAACACCCGTGTCATCGTCGTGCCTGATCTGCCGCCGGTGCGTTCGGGTCCCTACCGGCTCCTCACGCACCCCAACTACGTGGCTGTGGTCGTCGAGGGCGCTGCGCTGCCGCTGGTGCACGGCTGCTGGGTCACTGCGGTCGGCTTCACCGTCCTCAACGCCGCGCTGCTGACCGTACGGCTGCGGGTCGAGAACGCTGCCCTGGCGTCGTTGCCGCCGGGTCGGAGGTTCGCCGATGCGTGACCTGCTGGTGGCCGGCGGGGGCCCGATCGGGCTCGCCGCCGCCCTGTACGCCGTCCGCGCCGGGCTGGACGTCGGGGTTCGCGAGCCGCGGACAGGTGACATCGACAAGGCCTGCGGTGAGGGGCTGATGCCCGGCGCTGTCGCCGCGCTGCGTGACCTCGGCGTGGCCCTCGAGGGGCGCCCGCTTGCCGGGATTCGCTATATCGACGCGTCGCGGTCGGCGGAGGCGCGCTTCCATCACGGGGAGGGTCTCGGCGTTCGTCGAACCGTCCTCCATGGCGCGCTGCGCACCCGCGCTGCCGATTCCAGCATCGTGCCCGATCATCGACCGGTGCGCGAGGTCGTCGACCGTGGGGACCATCTGCTCGTTGACGGAGAGCCCACCCGCCACCTGCTCGCCGCCGATGGGTTGCACTCGCCGGTGCGCCGGATGCTGGGCCTGACCAGGCCCCCGACGCGCCGGGGGCGATACGGGCTGCGCTGCCACGTCGACGTGGAGCCGTGGACGCCGTTCGTCGAGGTGCATTGGGGTGCCGTCGGCGAGGCCTACGTTACGCCGGTGGGGGAGGATCAGGTTGGCGTCGCGGTCCTGAGCACCAAACCCCGGCCGCTGGCCGACTCGCTGGAGGACTTCCCCGTGCTCGCTTCCCGGATCCGCGGCCGAAGCCTTTCGCGGACACGGGGCGCGGGTCCGCTTCGCCAGCGGTCGCGACAACGTGTGGCCGGCAGGGTGCTGCTCGTCGGTGACGCGGCCGGTTACGTCGATGCGCTCACGGGCGAGGGCATCGCGCTGGGGTTGGCACAGGCCCGTGCGGCGGTGGCCGCCGTCATGGATGGGAAGCCCCAGCGCTACGAAGGGGAGTGGCGACGGCTCGGCTGGCGGCACGACCTGCTGACCCAGAGCCTGGTGTTGGCGACCAGCGTGCCGCCAGTGCGCCGCCGCATCGTGCGGGCCGCCGCGTGCCTACCGGTCGTCTTCGGAGCCGCCGTCGACCAGCTGGCGAAGCCGACATGACCACGGCCAGGGAGGAGCTCGTGGTTCTGCTCGACGACGACGGTCGGGCGATCGGCACCGCACCGAAGCGCGACGTCCACCACCGCGCAACCCCGTTGCACCTAGCCTTCTCCTGTTACCTGTTCGATCACGACGGCCGATTCCTGCTCACCCGACGGGCCCTCGACAAGCGAACCTGGCCAGGGGTGTGGACCAACAGTTGCTGTGGCCACCCCGCCCCCGATGAGCCAGTGGCCCATGCCGTGGCGCGGCGGGTCCGACAGGAGCTCGGGACCGACCTGACCGACGTACGTCTGCTGTTGCCAGACTTCCGCTACCGCGCCGTGATGGAGAACGGCACCGTCGAGAACGAGCTATGCCCGGTCTACGTCGCAACCTGTCCCGACCCCCGAGTGCTCGACGCCGACCCCGACGAGGTTGCCACGATCGTCTGGGTTGACTGGAGCAGGTTCCGCGCCGACGTCCTCGCTGGTCGTCTCGGCGTCAGCCCCTGGTGCGTGGAGCAGATCGCAGCACTTCCTGAGAATCCTCACTAGCAGGCCACACGCTCTGCGCTGCCCGCACGCTTCGGGGCACACGCGTGAACCACGGTCCCGACGTGCCCCGACGCTGCACTCGAGTGCGCCAAGCTCGGCTCGAAGGCGCTGCAGAGGAGGATTGAGGTGCGCCCCGTCCAGGAGCAGTCGCCACAGGACGACTCCTAGGCCGTGCCTGAGTGTCCACACCCGTGACGCCGCTGCCCATGGCCGATCGAGCGGATCTTCTGTGAGGAGTACGGCCGGATCATCGCCTCGCTGGTGCGCCGTTTCGGTGACATCGACGTCGCCGAGGAGGCGGCCGGCGAGGCACTCGTCGTCGCCCTCGAGCGCTGGGCGACTCAGGTGCGTCCTACTGGGCGAGAATGATGCGTCCGACCTCGATCGCGCAGCTGAAAGGCCCTCGAACACGGCCAAGGCGTTGCCATGGCGAAGTAGTACGTTCCCCGGGGGGACGGGCCGTCATTTGATGCCCTGTGGACCCAGGGCGTGGGGGAGCAGGGGCATGTTTGTCAGCACATGCTTATCCCATGCGTTTCACCGAGAACCCACTGGCGTTGCCGGCAGGTGTCGAGCATTGCCGTTCCGGCAGTGGTGCAGGTCGGCGGCCCGTTTGGGTGACACTGGGAACTGCCGGGCACAGTCGACGTGAAACCGAAGGGTTACTGGTTCGAGTCCAGTCGCGGGAGCCATCTTCGCAGGTCAGCGCGCATGTGGGCGTTGGTTGCATGGGTCAGCCCCCTACTTATCGGCCTCATTCCCATATCTGTCGCCTCGGCAGGCACCAGTACTACTTCGAGAGCCGCGAGAACCTGGTCGTCGCGGCCTTCCGGCGCTGTTCCGAGGCCCTGATCGCTCGTCTGCGTCGCACGGTGGCAGGCGTGGGTGACCCGTGGGACAAGCTCGACGCTCTGTACAGGGCGGCGGTGCGAGCGTGCGGCGGCGCAGCGCGGTCTGGCTCAAAGATCTGACGATCCGCGACGAGGTGGCTCTATGTCTTCGTCCGCTACTTCGTCCTGGCCTGACTGCTCCGACCCCGCATGGTGCCCGAGTGGTATCGGCGACGACACGGCAGACCCCCGGGCGCTCAGCCTCGTCGATCTGCAGGTTGGCCTCGCTCGATGAACATTTCGCGGCGAATATGACGCACACTCCGCGCCGGTGCCGTCGCGACTACGAGGCGGATCGCAGCCTGCAAAGTCTGTGGCAATTGGCAACGCGAGGATGCCGCGGTCGGAGTCGAGAGTCGGGGTTAGGTCCGTGGGGCTGCGCAGTCGGAGAACCGCTGGATGCAGAGTTTGCGAATTGCAGGTCCCCCAGGTGCTGCGCGGTCAACCCTGGGGGGTGGTGTCGGTGTTGGTCATTGCCCAGGCATCCCTGAGACGACCGGTGAGGTTGTGCAGATGGACCGTTGCTGCTTGTGCGGCCGCGTCCGCATTTCTGGCCACCAATGCCTGCAGGATCTCGGCATGCTCGTCGACGGCTCTGTGCTGGCTGGACCCCCAGGCCGTGGAGTAGGTGCCAAGGATGACCTTCGCCTGTACTCGTTCCAGATCCTCAACCAGTACCGAGTTTCCTGACCTGCCTTGGATGTATTGGTGAAACTCCAGGTCGACGCGGCGGGCGCGTTTGGTGTCGTCCCGGGACACCGAGTGCTCGAAGTCGCGGTGGATCTGCTGCAGCTTGGCCAGGTCGGCGTCGGTCAGCCGGCGCGCCGCGAGTTCCGCGGCCAGCCCTTCGAGCGCGGCTCGCACGGCCAGTGCGTCGAGAAGGTCCTCATGGCTGGGAGTCGCCACGACCGCCCCGGACCCGCCTCGAACCTGGGAGAGGAGGCCCTCAGAGCTGAGCCGCTCGAATGCTGCTCGTACAGGGCTTCGGCTCATCCCCAGCTTTGCAGCGAGGGACACCACGCTTAGCCGCTCGCCGGCCTTGAACTGGCCGTCTAGCAGCGCCATGCGCAACTGTCCGTAGGCGAGCTCTGTCAATGAGCTCGGCCGCTCCACCGGGTGCATCGCCATCCGGTCCCCTCACCTACCCGCGTCCTGCATGCAGGATACACCGTACAGGTGAGGTGGTCAGCGAGGGCTCAATCGGGCGAAACGGCGCAGGAGCATGTGGAGGTTAGGCACCCGGCGCGGCAGCCCGCTGGTCTCTGCCTCAGCGGCTTTCGTGCACCTGGAGCAGATCCGGGCCCAGCTCACTGACACCGGTGACACCGAGCAGTTGCATGGTGGTAACGACCTCCTGCTTGAGCAGTTCCAGAACGCGGTTGACCCCACGTTCCCCACCCGCCATCAGGCCGTACAGGTAGGCCCGGCCGACAAGGACGAAGTCCGCCCCCATGCACAGGGCAGCCACCGCGTCGGAGCCGGACATGATGCCGCCATCGACCATGACCTCAGCTCGGCCTGACACCGCCTCCGCTATGTAGGGCAGAACATGCAACGGTGCCGCTGCACGGTCGAGCTGTCGGCCGCCGTGGTTGCTTATCACGACGGCGTCGGCACCCGCCTCCACCACGGCTCTGGCGTCGTCGGGCCGCTGAACGCCCTTGACGACGAACTTGCCTGGCCACTGGTCCCGCAGCCAGCGGACGTCGTCGATCGTCGCGGCCGGGTCGAACATGGAGTTGGCTAGCTCGGCCACAGTGCCGCTCCAGGACTGCAGCGAGGCGAACTGCAAGGGCGGCGTAGTGAGTAGGTCGAACCACCAGCGGGGCTTGCGGGCAGCGTCCGCGACCGTTCGGGCGGTCAGCGAGGGCGGGATGGTGAGGCCGTTGCGTACGTCGCGCAGGCGTGGACCGGCAACGGGCGTGTCGACGGTGAGCACGAGCGCCTCGAACCCGCTGAGTTCTGCCCTGCGAAGCAGTTCGCGCGATGCGGCACGGTCACGCCAGAGGTAGAGCTGAAACCACGTGCGTGCCTCCGGGGCGGCGGCGACGAGGTCCTCGATGGAGGTCGTGCCCATCGTGGACAGCGCATACGGAACCTGGTGGCGCTGTGCTGCACGGGCGACCGCGACCTCACCCTCGTGGTGCATCATCCGGGTGAACCCGGTAGGTGCCAGTCCGATGGGCAAACCGCTCGGCTCCCCGAGCACCTTGGTGGTCGGCTCAGCCATGGATACGTCGCGCAGCACGCGGGGGCGGAACTCCACGCGGGCCAGGCTGTCTCGAGCGCTGGCGAGGGCCGCCTCGGTTCCGGCGCCCCCGTCGGTGTAGTCGAAGACGGCGCGGGGCACGCGGCCCCGCGCAACCTCGCGAAGCGCGGCGACGCTCTCGGCACGGGCGAGCCGCCGGTCGGTGGAGTCCCACACGAACGGCCGCGGACGCAGTAGGGGGCGCAGCTCATTCCAACGTGGGAGACGGCGCGGTGAACGAAACGGCCGAGCGCCGAGGTGGGCGTCTCCGCTCCGGTCACGCATTGCTGGCTGTCTCCCTCGGGATCAAAGGAACACATCGTTGAATGAGCTCCCCGATCCCGTCGGCCCGGGAGACAACCTCGTCACCGTCGCGCAGGTAGATCGGCGGGTCCTGGCCCATGCCCACCCCTTCGGGGGTGCCGGTGAAGATCAGGTCCCCTGGGAGCAACGGGCATACGGACGAGAAGTGGGCGACCAGCCGCGGGATGGAATGCAGGAGGTTCTTCGAGTTCCCGCACTGCACCAGTTGCCCGTTGACCAGGCACTCGATGGTGACAGCGTTGGGGTCGACCAGCTCGTCGACGGTCACCATGACCGGGCCGATCGGGGCGAAGCCCCGGTAGGACTTGGCCAGGGAGAACTGGGGCGGATTGCCCATCATCTGCAGGTCGCGGTCGGAGTAGTCCTGGCCCAGAGTGAGGCCGGCGACGTGGTTCCAGGCTGCCTGCTCGTCGATGCGGTAGGTGAACTTGCCGATCACCGCGACCAGCTCCACTTCCCAGTCGACGCTGTGGCTGGGCAGACTCAGCTCCCCGTAGGGCGCGGCAACGCTGGTCGGGAACTTGGTGAACGTCAACGGCAGGTCGGTGGCCGCGGCCAGACCCGTTTCGTCGGCGTGCTGTGCGTAGTTCAACCCCACCGCAAGAACCTGAGTGGGCCGTGGAACGGGTGCGTTCAAGGCCTCCCGCGGGTAGGTCCGCTCCTGGTGGGGGCGCCAACTGGCGTCGCCGGCCCAGTGGCACAGGTCCTCCCAGCGGTTCAAGCATTCGTGCGGGTCGGCGGGAAAGAGGCCACCGCTTGCCGTCTCGATGTCGACGTAGCGGCCTGCGGATGTTTCGACGTGTGCGCGGTGGTCGATGTTCGCGAATCGCATCTGTGGTTTCCGGCTCAGTGGATGGGAGTAGCTGCGGGGGTGTCCACACGCTCCTGGGCGGGGTGGTCGTCGACGTGTTGGCGTAGTCCCTGTCCTACGGTCTCTCGGTAGGCCCAGGCCGCCACGGCCGACAGGATGCCGCCGGCCACCACCAGCAGCGCCGGGGAGCGCACGTCGCCGGTGCCGGCGATCAGCGCGGTGGCCAGCAACGGCGCGGTGCCACCAAGCGCCGTGACAGTGATCTGCAGGCTCAGGGAGACGCCGGTGTAGCGGAACGTCGTGGGGAAGCTCTCTGCGAGTGCCACCAGGGAGGCTGCCGAGATGGGCGCGAACGCCAGTCCCATCACGCAGAGAGCCAGGGTGGCCACAACCGCGTTGTTCGCTCCCAGGGCGACAAAGCCGGGGTAGGTGACTACGGCAACGCCGAGCGCCCCGGCCAGCAGCACGGGTCGGCGACCGATCCTGTCGCAGAGGACGGCGAAGACCGGGACCAGCGCGCAGTAGAACAGCAGGCCGATCAGGTTGATCTGCTGACCGGCCGCGGCGGAGTAGCCCAGCTCGGTGCTCAGGTATGTGGGGGAGTAGATGAAGTAGATGTAGATGCACAGAGAGGGCGTGGCCATGATCCCGCAGCAGATGAGGATCTGCCGCCACGCCTGCTTGACCCCGGTCCGCAGCGGCGCCTTCTCTACCTCCATGCGCTCCTGGACGGCCTGGAAGTGCGGAGTCTCCTCCAGCTTCAGACGCATGTAGAGGCCGATGAAGCCGAGGGGTAGACCGATGAGGAACGGCGCACGCCATCCCCAGGCCTCCAGCGCCTCGGTCGACAGCGCCCCGGTCAGCCCGGCCGCCACGGAGGCGCCCACGATCAGGGCCAGGCCGATGGTCACGGTCTGCCATGCGGTGTACAGGCCGCGGCGACGCTCCGGCGCGTACTCGGCGATGAACGCCAGGGCACCGCCGTACTCGCCACCCACCGACACGCCCTGGAGCAGCCGCGCCAGCGTGAGCACGATCGGGGCGGCAATACCGATGCTTTCGTATGTGGGCATCAGTCCGATCACCGCGGTGCAGCAGGCGATGAGCAGGATGGCCATTGTCAACGGCGCCCGGCGTCCGTACTTGTCCCCGATCATCCCGAACAGGACCGCGCCCACGGGCCGCGCCACGTAGCTGAGCGCGAACGCGGCGAACGTCAGCAGCAGGCTGACCGTCTCGTTGCTGGCCGGGAAGAACAGCTTCGCGATCACCGCGGCGAAGTAGCCGTAGATGACGAAGTCGTAGTACTCGATGAAGTTGCCGATGCAGGCGGCGATGACCGCCCTGCGACGCGTCGCCGTGCTGAGGTCGCGGACCGTCAAGTCCTGGGACATGGGGGTGCTCCTGACGGAGGGGCTGGACTGAACTGGCAAGTACCCGTATCCTGCATGCAGGATGCAGGTCCGTCAAGGGAAGGAAGACATGTCAGTGTTCGGCGACTACCCGATGCACCGCGGCGGAGGCGTGAATCCGCCGCACGCCCCCGCCTACCCGATGGAGTGGGACGCCAAGATCCGCACCGTCGAAGTCGTCACGGAGGTGCGCCCGAGCGCCCTCGACGAGATCTTGGGCTTCACCCCGTTCGAGCGGGTGAACAACCGCGTCGCCTTTCGGTTCATGCTCAGCCCGTGGCACACGCTCGCGCTGCAGTCGGACGGCCTGTTCGACCTCATGGTCACCGTTCCTGTCCGCTACCAAGGCCTGTTCACACAGACGCACGTCTTCATGTACTGCAGCGACGCTATGGGGATCACGGCTGGCCGGGAGTTGTTCGGGTACACGAAGAAGGAGTGCACCTTCCTCTACCGCGAGACCGCGCAGGGGTCGGTGAGCGGCTGGGTCGATCGTCGCGGGACGCGCCTCGCCGACTTCTCCTTCACCCCGGATCCGGACGCACCGCCGGTGCGGCTGGTGGATGGGCCCGAGCAGCCGCACGGCGAACTCCATGTTCGCCGGCTTCCGCACCCGGCCAAGCCGGAGCCGGCTTACGCCGACGTGGTGTATCGCGACATGCCGATCGACTACGTGGACGTCACACCGGGGCGCGTCGAGATGCGGCTGCACCCGAGTGATCAGGATCCGCTCAGCGCGCTAGAGCCTCGCATCCTCGGTGCTCAACAGATGCACACGGAGGTCTTCGGAGGCGGCCTGGCCGTCGAGGATCGCCGCATCCTCGACCGTCTCGTCTAAGCGGTCGGCATGAGTGAGAGAAGCGTCCTCATCGTCGGCGCCTGTGGAGGCATAGGGCGGGCTACCGCGCTCCAGCAGGCGGGCCTCGGCACCCGCCTGCTCCTCACAGACCTGCACTCTGATGGCCTGCGAACCCTTGCGAAGGACTGCGGCGACGCAGGCGCCTCACACGTCAGCGTGCTGGCCGCCGACGTAGCCCAACCCGAGCACGCCGAGCGGGCCGTGGCCATGGCGGTCGACAACGCCGATCGAATTGACGGGCTCGTCTACGCCGCTGGAATCACCGGCCCCGTGGCACCGCTCGGGCAGTACCCAGGGAACGCGTTCGAGGATGTCCTCAAGGTGAACCTGGTCGGCGCCTTCCACATCCTCACGGCAGCACTCCCCGCTCTCCGGCGAGCCGACGAAGCCCCGGTGGTCCTCGTTGGCTCCACCTCATCGATCCGGGGAAGGTCACTACTGGCCGGCTACGTGGCGTCCAAGCACGCATTGCTTGGCTTGGTCAGAACGGCATGCCTGGAATGTGCCGACACCGGTGTACGGGTGAACGCGGTCCTTCCCGGCCCAGTGGACACGCCCATGCTGGATGAGTTGAACCGAGCCGCGACCAGTGTTGCTGGAGACCCGGACGTCGCCTTCGGCAGATCGTCGCCTCAGTCGGGCCTGGCCACACCCGGGGACATCGCGCACACGATCTCCTACCTGCTGTCGCCAGCCGCACGGCACGTCAGGGGAGCAGCATGGGTCGTCGACGGCGGCGGGAGCGTGGGATGACCAACTCCAGTCCCAGTGCCGGGGACAAGCCACGCACCATTGCCGTCATCGGCGGCGCCGGTTTCCTGGGACGAGCCCTGTCGAGACAACTGACCTACGACGGTCACGACGTCCACGTCATAGACCTTCCCCGCGCTGGTGAAGACAGCAAGCGGGACAATCCGACTGGGCGATCGGACACACCGCTGCCCTTTCATGAGGCACCGGTCGAGGATGCGGTCGCGGTCGCCTCGGCACTGAAGAAGGTCCGTCCCCACACCGTGGTCAACCTTGCCTACCTGGTGGGCCAACCGGCCGAACGCTCGGTGGCGCTGGCCACCAGGGTGAACCTCACCGGCCCGATGAACGTGCTTCAGGCCAGCCACGAAGCCGGTGTGCAACGTTACGTCCACTCAAGCTCGATCGCCGTCTACGGGCCTTCGCAGCTGAACTGGGGGCGGCGCGTCGACGAGGCCGACATGCTGCCGCTGCTTCAGCACACCAGCAACTACGGCGCATTCAAGTGTTGTAACGAGTACCAGGTCCGAGCCTTCGCCGAGGAAACTGGCTTGGAGTGCACCGGCGTGCGCCTGAGCATCGTTCTCGGCCCGGGCCGCACACGAGGACTAGCCACCTGGGGCAGTCAGATCCTCGCCGACGTCGGCGCCCGACCCGGCTCGCACCATATACCGGTCCCCGCGTCAGCCCGCAGTAGCCTGTTGGGACAGGACGATGCCGTGCACATCATGCGAGCAGTGACGCTGCACCCACGTCCTCGCCTCATCTACAACTCCGGTGGCCACGATGTCTCCGCGCGTAGATTCGCGGACGCTGTCCGCGCCGTTGTCCCCACCACGCAGTTCACCTTCGACGAAGCGGCGAGCGACCTTCCGTTCGTGCACGACGTTTCCAATGCGCTCGCCGGTGAGGATCTCGGCTTTTCGCTCCAGCCACTCGACGCGACCATCCGGCGACTGCTCGACTCGGCCAATGACGGTTCGCCGTCGCAGGAGAAGCTCTGTTGATTTCGCCGGATCAAGGAGGCCGTGGCCACCGCCCTGGCCAAGACGCTGTTGGCTAGCGCCTGTCCTCGGAATCGCTCCGGCAACGCACAACATCGACAAAGCCGTAGGCGTCATCCCCCTTGCGCTGACATCTGAGCGATCCTCAATGAGCGCAGGCCACAGTGATCTCTCCATCGCTCGGCGCGGTCCCTCACCGACACGCAGAACACTGGGTCGAATTTGGGGACCAACTGAAGGCGCTCGACCTCGCGCACCGGGTTCGCGGTCAGCGCGCCGTACCTGACCGCAAGGCCGGAGTACGCCGGAGATGATGCTGCGACAGGACTTGGCGCTGGAGGCACTGATCGCGGTCTTGATTGCCCTGATCACCCTGTCCAACATCGGCGTGGTGATCTCACCGAGACGCACGTCCTTGCCTGGTCACAAGCGGCAGGACGACGAAGGCTCCGATCATGCCTCCAGTCCAGTACAGCCACGTCTCGAGCTCTTTGCCGTCGTGGAACGGAGTGGCCCCAAGCGCGAAGGCGGGAGCGAAGAAGAGCACCACCGCGAGCAGTGCCAGCAGGGTGAATTTAGCTGGCTCACGTCGAAACTTCAGAGGTCGGAGCAGGAGATTCCCCGCAAGCGATGTGCCTGCTCCGACCAGCAACAGCAGCGTCATGGACAAGAACTCCACGCCAGGCAATGCACTGGCTGAGTCCGCCACGGGAGCGATCCGAAATATGTTCGCTCTCCAGAGTCCAACCCTGAGGTGGTTCTAAGCAATCATTCGGACGTGCTGGCGATACGATGCAAACCATCCGCACGTCAGCATGACCGCGCACCATCAGCGGCGGATGAGGATGTTCTTGGGACGGCCAAGCGGAAGGACTTGTCGCGACGGCCGGCGCTGTAGCGTCCGCACCATGAGCTTGGCCGACCTCGTGTTCCTCCTTGGGACTGTGGGTGCAGTGGTGCTCGTGCCCCTCGCCATGGCGGTGCTCGCTTCACGTCGTCAGCCCCGTTGGGCGGTATGGCGTGGCGCTGACCGTGTCCGCCGCCTGGCTCGGTTATTGGTTCCTGTGGGGACTCGGCTTCGATAGCGCCCACGTGTTCCGACCGGTTCCGGCGACCGTCAACACAGACTTGGGCGTGACCATGACGGTGGCCGCCGTCGGAACGGCAGCACTCGCGGCAACCGCCCTGGTGACACCGCGACGCCTGCGCTGATCGCGGCGAAGTCGGATGTTTGGGGTGTGGATCCTGCAGCCTCTGGGTTCGCTGTCGACGAGGGTCGCGTTGAGCCGCGGCGTCAGGTCTCGGGCGGCGCGTAGTTCTGCTTGCGGCACGTTGAAGGGCGGGGTGTGGTCAGCAGTCCTCGACGCAGGCGTCGTTGCGGGGTCGTACGCGGGAGAGAAGTTGGTGCAGGGTGGCGATCTCGGCGGCGTTGAGGTCGGCGAAGGCCTCGCGTTCGACCTCGGCGATCGTGTGCTCAATGGCTTCGATCGCGTTTCGGCCGGCCGGGGTGATCTCGACAGTGTGTCGCCGTCGGTCCTGTGGGTCGCGGCTGCGATGGAGGAGGCCGCCGCCTTCGAGTTCGTTCAGGATCGCGACCAGCGCGCTGGGGTCGATCGCCAGTGCGTCGAGGAGCGCTTGCTGGCTGGTCGCACCGGCGGTTGCCAGATGCATCAGCGTGGCTCCTTGGCGCGGGCTGAGGCTGCTGGTTCGCAACGCCTGACGCAGGCGCAGATTCATCGCCTGGCCCTGCCGGGCGAGGACCAGCCCCAACCGGTCTACGCCGGCGATCGGATCGGCCTCGGTAGTCACGACGTCCAGTATAGGAGGCCAGCGGGAATGATATACGATGACCAATCGTTGGGGTTAACCAATGATCTCGGTTTAGAACTTCCTAGGAGTGCTCGTGTTCATCGCCTACGCCGTCGTCGCCGTCCTACTGGCCCTCCTGCTCGCCATCTCGGCGCGTGGCAAGCTCGTCCACGACGAGCGGCAGGTCGCCACCATCCACAGAACCGTCGGCGCCCCGATGAGTTGGTTCCCCCTCCTGGCCGCCTGTGAAATCGCCGGGGCGCTGGGGCTTCTGGCCGGCTTGATCTACCTCCCCCTCGGCATCGCGGCCGCGACCGGCGTCGTTCTCTACTTCGTCGGTGCGGTCATCGCCCATCTGCGCGTGGGCGACCTCAAGGGTCTCCTCAACCCGCTGGTCCCGCTGGTCTTCGCCG
>DATMEB010000229.1:0-2425 GCA_035557095.1 Nocardioidaceae bacterium
TTCTCGATCGCGAACGGGTTGGTGCGCGACGAACCCAGGATCGTGCCGCCACGCGGCAGGATGCCACGCACTTCAGCGACGCCCAGCGTCATGGTGTCGTTCTCGAGCGGGCCGCGCCACCCGTCGCGGAAGCCCACGAAATCGTGGCCGTGCTCCTTGACGCCCTTGCGCACCGCGCCGCGGATGACCGCATTCAGTCCGGGGCAGTCTCCGCCACCGGTGAGCATGCCGACTCGCATCGTTCCTCCTGCTGGTTCGTGGACTGTCGCCCTCAGTCGGGCTTGATCTCTTCCCAGACCTCGTCTGCTTCGGCCTGGGCGGCGACCTTGGCCGCCTCGCGCTCGGCGTCGCGATCGCGCTTCTTCCCGTCCTGCGCGTAGAGGTCGACGTACTCCTGGCCGGAGAGCCGCATGATCTCGTACATGATCTCGTCGGTGATGGCCCGCAGAATGTAGCGGTCGTCCTGCAGGCCCTCGTAGCGGCTGAAGTCGAGCGGCTTGCCGAACCGGACGCCTGGGCGGGCCATCGACCCGAAGACCTTGCCCGGTGGGGCGATGATGTCGGAGTTGATGACGGCGACCGGGATCACCGGAACGCCAGCCTCCAGGGCGATGCGGGCGACGCCGGTGCGGCCGCGGTACAGCTTGCCGTCGTGCGACCGGGTGCCCTCGGGGTAGATGCCGCAGAGCTCACCCTCCTGCAGCAGCTTCAGCTGCGCGGCGATGGCACCCGCGGCTGCGCTTCCGCTGCTGCGGTCGATCGGCACCTGGCCGGCGCCGGAGAAGAACGTCTTCTGGAACCATCCCTTGACGCCGGGGGTCTCGAAGTACTCCGCCTTTGCCACGAACGTGACCCGCCGTGGGATGACGACGGGCATGAACAACCAGTCGCTGTAGGAGAGGTGGTTGCTGGCCAGGATGGCCGGACCCTCCTTGGGGACGTTCTCGGTTCCTTCGGCCCACGGACGGAAGATCAGCTTGATCAGCGGACCCAGCGCCAGGAATTTGAGGAACCAATAGAACACGCGGCGACTCTATCCGAACGGGGCGCTGCACGAGGACCGTGCCATGCGCGAGGATGGGAGCATGCCCGAGACCGTCACCATCGTGCCCGGAGCCGAGCCGTTCAGCCATGACGGCGGCCCGGTCGGCGTGCTGCTGAGCCACGGTTTCACCGGCTCACCTGCGTCGATGACGCCGTGGGGGCGGGACCTCGCCGACCGCGGCTACACGGTGCGCGTGCCGCGGTTGCCGGGCCACGGCACCACGTGGCAGGACATGAACCGCACCCGATGGGACGACTGGTACGCCACGATCGACGACGCCCTCACCGAGCTCAGAGGGCGATGCGAGCGGGTGGCCGTTGGCGGGCTGTCGATGGGTGGCGGCCTCGCGCTGCGCCTCGCCGAGGTCCGCCCGGATGACATCGATGCGCTGGTGCTGGTGAACCCCGTCATCGGCATCAAGAACTGGCAGCTGCGGTTGGTGCCGGCCCTCCAGTGGCTCGTACCGGCCATGCCCGGCATCGGCAACGACATCAAGAAGCCCGGCGCGGACGAGGTCGGCTACGACAAGACGCCGCTCAAGGCCCTCGCGTCCCAGCTGCGCGGCTGGCGCGACGCCCGCGGCGAGCTCGACAAGGTGATCGCTCCCCTGCTGATCTTCCGCGCCACCGACGACCACGTCGTCGACGCCACCAGCCTCGGGCTGATTCGGGCCGCGGTGTCGTCAAAGGTCACCGAATACGTGACACTGGAGAACAGCTACCACGTGGCTACGCTCGACCATGACGCTCCGCAGATCTTCGAGCGGTCCGCCACCTTCATCGCCGAGCACGTGAGGGCCCCCTGATGGCTGACAAGCCGGACGACTTCGACGAGATCGTGCAGCGACTCGACCTCGACCTGCCGTTCCCTGACGAACCGCCCGCGCGTGAGCAGCTCCAGCACCCGAGCGTGCGGCGTCATCGGCGCGTTGAGCCGCACCCGGAAGCCGAGGCCGAAGAGCCGGAGTCGTTCGACGACATGTCCGACGAGCCGTTCTACCGCAAGGTCCCGCCCGCGCCCATCCGGCCGCGCCACCGCGGCCGCACGCTCGCCTGGATCGCGGTTCTGGGCTCGCCGCTGGCCATCATCGTGTTCACGCTCGCCCACGTGTGGCTGCCGAAGTCGGTGCTGCTCGGCATCGGGCTCACGTTCGTCGCCGGGTCGATCTACCTGATCTCCCAGCTGCCGGAGTACGGGCCCGGACGTCCAGACTGGCCGGACGACGGCGCTGCGCTGTGACAACTGCCCTATGACTTGAACTGCACCGTGAACCTGGCCAGGTCGGCCGCGCCGATCAGGCCTGCCTCGGGCCCGAGTCCGGCGGGCACGATGCGCGCCTGCGGCCGGTGACCACGCCCCGTCAAGCTCCGTGAGAAGGCG
>DATMEB010000230.1:0-13631 GCA_035557095.1 Nocardioidaceae bacterium
CACGACCGCGCTCAGGCGAGGACCTCGTCGAGCTCGACCGACTCCATCTCGTGGGCGTGGGCGACCGGGGCGTTGGTCAGCTTGCCGGCGTGGGTGTTGAGCCCGAGTGCCAGGGAGCGGTCGTCGCGGCAGGCCTGCTGCCACCCCTTGTCGGCGAGCGCGATCGCGTAGGGCATCGTCACGTTGGTCAACGCGTAGGTCGAGGTGTGCGGCACCGCGCCGGGCATGTTCGCCACGCAGTAGAAGACCGAGTCGTGCACGGGGTAGGTGGGCTCGGCGTGCGTCGTCGGACGGGAGTCCTCGAAGCAGCCGCCCTGGTCGATCGAGATGTCCACCAGCACCGAGCCAGGCAGCATCCGTGACACCAGCTCGTTGCTGATCAACATCGGCGCCTTCGCGCCGGGCACCAGCACCGCCCCGATCACCATGTCGGCGTCCAGGCAGGCCCGCTCGATCTCGTACTGGTTCGACGCGACGGTCTGCAGGTGGCCCTGATATATGCGGTCGGCGGCGCGCAGCTTGTCGATGTTCTTGTCCAGCAGCAGGACCTCGGCCTGCATGCCGAGCGCGATCGCGGCGGCGTTCATGCCGCTGACTCCGGCACCGAGTACGACGACCTTGGCGGCGTAGACACCCGAGACACCGCCCATGAGCACGCCGCGACCGCCGCCGGAGCGCATCAGGTGGTACGCCCCGGCCTGCGGCGCCAGCCGGCCGGCCACCTCGCTCATCGGGGCCAGCAGCGGGAGCCGTCCGTCCGGCGTCTGCACGGTCTCGTAGGCGATGCCGGTGACCTTGCGCGACAGCAGGGCGTCGGTGCACTCGCGCGACGCCGCGAGGTGCAGGTAGGTGAACAGCACCTGCCCCTCGCGCATCCGGTCGTGCTCGGAGGCGACCGGTTCCTTGACCTTGAGAATCAGCTCGCCCGACGACCACACGGCGTCGGCGTCGGGCAGGATCTGCGCTCCGGCCGCGACGTACTCCTCGTCGCTGATCGAGGACCCGACACCGGCCGACGCCTCCACCAAGACCTCGTGCCCGTGGGTGGTGAGCTCGTGCACGCCGGCCGGTGTGCACGCCACGCGGTACTCGTGGTTCTTGACTTCCCTGGGGACACCGATCCGCATGAGGCCCTCGCATCCTTCATCCTGCCCCGCGCCGTTGCGGGGCCGCGCCCGAGAGTTTAGACGCCGGGCGGCCTCAGGTACTGCCGCTGCGCTCGCAGTTCGCCCGCCGCTGCGCTCCGCGCTCTCGCTTCGCTCATATGGCCGCGCCGACACTCTCCTCGTGGTCCGGCGTCGGTCCGCGCAGACCCGCGTCGTCGACGGGCAGCCGGAGCTCGCGCTGCCGGTCGATCGCGGCTGCGACGAGGCCGACGAACATCGGGTTCGCCCGCGTCGGTCGAGAGCGCAGCTCGGGGTGCGCCTGGGTACCGACGTAGAACGGGTGCTGGTCGGGCGGGAGCTCGACGTACTCGACCAGGCGGGAGTCCGGAGACAGGCCGCAGAACACCAGGCCGCCCTCCTCCAGAGCAGCGCGGTAGGCGTTGTTGACCTCGTAGCGGTGCCGGTGCCGCTCCTCGGCGTACGTCGCGTCGTACAGGCCGGCCACCACGCTGCCCTCTGCCAGCTGCGCGGGGTACAGACCCAGGCGCATTGTGCCGCCGAGGTCGCCCTCGCCGGAGACGATCTCCTTCTGCTCGGCCATCGTGGCGATCACCGGGTCGGACGTGGCTGGGTCGAACTCCGTCGACGACGCGCCGGTCAGGCCCACGACGTTGCGGGCGTACTCGATCACCATGCACTGCATGCCCAGGCAGAGCCCGAGCGCCGGCAGCCGCTGCTCGCGGGCGTAGCGCAGCGCGCCGACCTTGCCCTCGATGCCGCGGATGCCGAACCCGCCGGGCACGCACACCGCGTCGACGTCGGACAGGTGCTTGCTGGCGCCCTCCGGGGTCTGGCACTCGTCGGAGGCGACCCAGCGCAGACACACCCGGGCGTCGTTGTGGAAGCCGCCCGCGCGCAGGGCCTCGGCCACCGACAGGTACGCGTCCGGCAGGTCGACGTACTTGCCGACCAGCGCGACCGTGACTTCCTCGGCCGGCTCGTGGACGCGTCGCAGCAGCTGGTCCCACTGGCGCCAGTCGACGTCGCGGAACGGCATCGAGAGCCGGCGTACGACGTAGGCGTCGAGGCCTTCGGAGTGCAGCACCTTCGGGATGTCGTAGATCGACGGCGCGTCGACCGCGGCCACGACCGCCTCCTCGTCGACGTCGCACATCAACGAGATCTTGCGCTTGACGTTCTCGGGGATCGCCCGGTCGGATCGGCACACCACCGCGTCGGGCTGGATACCGATCGAGCGCAGCGCCGCCACCGAGTGCTGAGTCGGCTTGGTCTTGAGCTCACCCGACGGCCCGATGTACGGCACGAGCGACACGTGCAGGAAGAAGCAGTTGTCGCGACCGACGTCGTGGCGTACCTGACGGGCCGCCTCGAGGAACGGCAGCGACTCGATGTCGCCGACCGTGCCGCCGACCTCGGTGATCACGATGTCGACGTCGCGCCCGGCCATCGCCCGGATGCGTTCCTTGATCTCGTTGGTGATGTGCGGGATCACCTGCACGGTGTCGCCGAGGTAGTCGCCGCGGCGCTCCTTGGCGATCACCTCGGAGTACACCTGGCCGGTGGTGACGTTGGCGCTGCTGCCGAGGTCGACGTCGAGGAACCGCTCGTAGTGCCCGATGTCGAGGTCGGTCTCGGCACCGTCGTTGGTCACGAACACCTCACCGTGCTGGAAGGGGTTCATGGTGCCGGGGTCGACGTTGAGATAGGGGTCGAGCTTCTGCATCGTGACCCGCAGGCCACGCGCCTTGAGCAGGCTGCCGAGGCTGGAGGCCGTCAGGCCCTTGCCGAGCGAGGAGGCTACCCCGCCCGTGACGAACAGATGCTTGGTCTGGGCTGAGCCTGCCAACTCGTCTCCCGTGGTCGTCGAGGTGCGATGGACCATTGGTCGGTGGGGTCCACCTGCCCACGGGTTTTCAGCCTATCAAGCCCGGTGAGGTCGCCGGTGCGCCGCGCCGTCGTTCACGGCAGCATTGAGTCCGCGCCGTCGCCCGTGCCGTAGTGACCGGTCGTGCCGCCGGCCTCCCGGGCGAGAGCGAGCACGGTCACGACCTGCCCGCCGCGCTGCCATGCCGAGTCCACCGTCGACACGCTCTCCGCGGTGGCGGCCGAGCTGCGTACGGCGGCCAGCAGGCCCTGGGCGTCCGCCGCGGACCGGGGCCCACCCACCACGACACCGCTGCTGGCGTCGTCCATCGCCGCGACCAGCTCGGTCAGGATCGTGCTCCGGCCACCCGACGTGGCCGAGGGGCGCGCCTTCTCCGGCAGCAGCACGATCGCGGTACTGGCTCGCTGCTCCGGCTCGTCGCCGGTGAGCAGGCCCGCGGTCGTGAACGTGTTGAAGATGCTGCGCGCCGAGTCGTCCATCGGATCGGCCTCGTCCGCCGAGGTCAGCAACGCCCGCGCGGCCACGACACCGACGCGGGTGTAGACCGACGTACCCTCCGGCACCGCGACGTCCTCGAGGTCGTCGTCGAGGAGTCGCTTGGACAGCTCGTCGACGAGCGGGCGCGCGGTGGGGTCGACGAGCTCACGACCCACGCCCAGCGTGGTCGTGACGCTGCCGCCGGCGGTCTGGACGTCGCCGGCGACCGCCTCGGTCACCGACTGGGGCACGCCGGGCAGCGACAGCACCACCACCGTGCGGTCGGACAGCGCAGTGCCGAGCAGGTCGGGCGACACCTCCTCGGCGAACTGGCGGTCGTAGGCCACCGAGCCCGCGAGCTCGTGGTTCTCGCGCTTCAGCGCGGCCAGCTCGCGTCCGTTCGCTCCGGTCACGGCCTCCATCTGGCTCTGTAGTACACCTCGCATCGGACCCTGGAGCGGGCCGCCGCCCAACGCGATGCCCAGGGCGAGCGAGAACAGCACGACCGAGGTCATCATGACCACGTAGCGCAGCTTGGTCACGGGAACCGCCCCTGCGCCCAGGTCCAGAGCTCGACCGCCGCCTCACTCAGGCTCTGCCACCACTGCTGGCCGACCGGTGTCGCGGCGACCGCGCCGGCGACCGCGAGCAGCCCGACAAGCGCCAGCAGCACGAGCTGCCAGGTCTTCACCCGCGAGTGGTAGAGGCCGGCGACCGCGCTGGCGTCGACCAGTTTGGGACCGACCCGCAGGCGGGTCAGGAAGCTGCTGGCCATCGCCGACCTGCCCCGGTCGAGGTACTCCTCCAGGCCGGTGTGACCGCCGACCGTGACCACGAGCCGGGCTCCCCCGGTGTCGGCGAGCAGCATCGCGGCGTCCTCGCTCGCGGCCGAGGTGTGGAACAGGGTCGCGCTGACACCGAGCCGGTCGAGCCGGTCGAGCCCCGAGGGGACGCCGTTGCCGTCGCGGGGAGCCCGCAGGATCACCTCGGCGCCGCAGCGCAGGGCCCGGTCGCTGACTGCGTCGCTGTCGCCCACGATCACCTGCGGCTGCTGGCCGAGGTCGAGGAGTACGTCGGCGCCGGCCTCGACTCCCACGAGCAACGGCTTCTGTTCGCGGATGAACCGCTTCAGGCGGCGCAGGTCCTGCTGGTACTCGAAGCTCTTCGAGACCACGACCACCGGCCGACCGTGGAACGCGGTGCTCGTCTCCGGCACCTCCGCCCCGTCGAGGAGCAGATCGCCCTCACGCCGGATGAACTCCGTCGCGTTCGCGCTGAACGTCTCCAGCTGCGAGGCCATGCCACCCCGGGCGGCGTCGGTGGCCGCGGCCACCAGCTCGCGGTCGAGCACGGTTCCCTCGCCCACGGCGACGTCGCCGTGGTAGAGCACACCGTCGTGGATGCGGACCTTGTCACCGTCGTGCAGGTGCGTGAACACGGGACCATCGACGGCGTCGACCAGCAGGACGCCGGCGTCGACGAGTACTCGCGGTCCCCGGTTGGGGTACCGGCCCGACGTGGACGGCGACACGTTGACCACGGCGGCCACCTCGGCGTCGACCAGTGCCTGCGCGTTCGTCAGGTCGAGGTCGACGTGGTCGATCACCGCGATGTCGCCGGGCTTGAGCCGGGCGACCAGCGACTTCGTCCGCCGGCCGAGGCGCGCCCTGCCGGTGGTCCCAGGCAGCGTGGCCTGGCCATTGCGTCTGGCTACGGGGAGCTTCATCGCGCGTCATCCTCGCACGCACTTGTACCGAGATCCGGTAGCGCGAACCCGCGTGGCGGGTTAAGGCTCTACGTCGACGTACGCTCGCGCTCGGCGAGCGTGAGCAGCTCCTCGGCGTGCGCCTCGGCCGACTGCGAGCCCTCCAGCCCGGCCAGCATCCGGGACAGCTCGCGGACCCGGTCGCCGCCGTCGACCGCACTCAGCCCGCTCGACGTCACGGTGCCGTCGTCGCTCTTGACCACGACGTAGTGCCGGTCGGCGAACGCGGCGACCTGCGGCAGATGGGTGACCACCAGCACCTGCGCCTCGCGGGCCAGCCGGGCCAGGCGCCTGCCGAGCTCGACCGCGGCCTTCCCGCCCACGCCGGCATCCACCTCGTCGAACACCAGCGTCGGCACCGGGTTACGGCCGGCGAGCACCACCTCGAGGGCCAGCATCACCCGGGAGAGCTCGCCGCCGGAGGCGCCCTTGTCCAACGGGCGGGGCTCGGAGGACGCGTTGGCGGCCAGCAGCATCTCGACGTCGTCCACCCCGTCGGGCCCGAACGCCGCCCACTCGCCGTCGACCGGCAGCCCCTCGTCGTCGGGACGCCGGCTGACGCGCACCGAGAACCGCGCGTGCGGCATCGCCAGCGCGGACAGCTCGGCGGTGACCGCATCGCCGATCCGCGCGGCGGCGTCCTGGCGGGCCGCCGAGAGCTCTGCGGCGACCTGGCCGAGGTCACCGTGCAGGGTGTCGACCTCGGCGGTGAGCTCCTGGATGCGCTCGTCGGTGCCGTCGAGCTCGAGCAGCCGCTTGGCCGCCTGCTCGCCCCACTGGAGAACCTCGTCGACGGTGTCGCCGTACTTGCGCAGCAGCGCGGTCAGCGCGGCGCGGCGCTCCTGCACCCAGGCGAGCCTGGCCGGGTCGGACTCGACCGAGGCGGCGTAGCCGGCGACGTCGGAGCCGAGATCGCCGACCAGGTAGGTCGCCTCGGCGACCCGGTCGTGCAGCGCCGCGAGGTCGGCGTCGTGGTCGCGTACGTCCTCCAGCGCCCGGCGGGCGCGGTCGAGCATCGCCACCGCGTCGGCCCCCACCGTGTCGGTGCCGAGCGCGTCGTCTTCGCCGACGAGCGCGGCCCGCGCCTCGAACGAGGCCAGGCGCAGCGCGTCGGCGTGGGCGAGCCGCTCCTCCTCCGCCAGCAGCTCGGTGTCCTCCCCGGGCTGCGGCGCGGCCTTCTCCAGCTCCTCGAGGCCCATGCGCAGGCCGTCGGCCTCCCGCGCGCGCTCGCGGACGGTGGCGCTGACGTCGGCGAGCTCGCGCTGGCACTCGCGCAACCGGCGGTAGCCGCTGCGGTAGCGGGCACGTAAGTCGGCCACAGGGTCACCGGCGTAGCGGTCCAGCGCGTCGCGCTGCCGCGCGGGCTGGAGCAGCCGGTGCTGGTCGGACTGCCCGTGCACGGCGACCAGGTCGTCGGCGACCTGGCCGAGCCGTCCCATGGGCACCGAGGCGCCTCCCACCATCGCCCGCGACCGGCCTTCGGCGGATACCGTTCGGGCCAGGATCAGCGACCCGTCGTCGAGGTCGGCGCCGAGTTCGGCGAGCTGGTCGTGCAGCGCGGTCGACTCCCCGGGCTTCCCCGGCTCCCGCGGGCGGACCCGGCCCTCGACGCGCGAGCGGGACGCTCCGCTGCGCACGAGACCCGAGTCGGCGCGCGCGCCGAGCAGCAGACCGAGCGCTGTGACCACCATGGTCTTGCCGGCCCCGGTCTCACCGGTCACCGCGGTGAACCCGGGCCCGAGCTCGAGCACCGCCTCCTCGATCACGCCGACCGCGGTCAGCCGCAGCTCCTCAAGCACCACCGCCTCCTCGTGCTCGCCGCCGGCGTTCGGCGCCCCCGCGCCAGCCGTGCACGGGCAGGTCGAACTTCGCCACCAACCGGTCGGTGAACGGCGCCCGGTGCAGCCGCGCCAGCCGAACGGGAGTGCTGGCGCGGCGAACCTCGATCCGGGCACCTGGTGGCAGGTCGACGGTACGGCGGCCATCGCACCACAGCACGCCGACACCCTCGGTGTCGGCGAGCACCTCTACCGCCAGGTGGGAGTCCGGGGAGACCACCATCGGCCGCGAGAACAGCGCGTGCGCGCTGATCGGCACCATCAGCAGGGCCGCGACCTCCGGCCAGACCACCGGGCCGCCGGCGCTGAACGCGTACGCCGTCGAGCCGGTCGGTGTCGCGCACACCACGCCGTCACAGCCGAACCGGGACAACGGCCGTCCGTCGACCTCGACCACGACCTCGAGCATGCGCTGGCGGGCGGCCTTCTCGACGCTGGCCTCGTTCAGTGCCCACTCGTGTGCGACCACCTCGCCGTCACGGCGCACCAGTACGTCGAGGGTCAGCCGCTCCTCCACCTGGTACGCGCGGTTGACCACATGGTCGACGGTGACCTCGAGGTCGTCGCGCTCGGCCTCGGCGAGGAACCCCACGTGGCCGAGGTTGACCCCGAGCACCGGGGTACCCGAGTGCCGGGTCAGCTCGGCGCCGCGCAGGATGGTGCCGTCGCCGCCGATCACGACCACGATCTCGCAGCCGTGGGCCGCGTCGATCCCGGCGGGTACGACCTGGCAGCCGTCGGAGCCGACCTCGTCGGCCTCGTCGGCGAGCAACCGCACGGTGATCCCGGCGGCGGTGAGCCGGCGTACGGCCTGCTGGGCCACCTCGAGGGCGTTGGGCCGCCCGGTGTGCGCGACCACCAGCACGGTGCGCCCGGGGAACGACGACGGGGGCGACGGGTTCGGGTCGGTGGTCACCAGGACACCCTCTCACCGTCGGGACCGTCGGTGACCGCACGGTCGAGGTCGTCCGAGCCGACGCTGCCCGGGCCCTGCCGCAGCCACAGGAAGTACTCCACGTTGCCCGACGGCCCGGGCAGCACGCTCGGCGCCACACCGCGGACCCCCCAGCCCAGGTCGGCGGCCGCCGCGGCGACCCGGCGCAGGGCCTCACGGCGCAGTTGCGGGTCGCGCACGACACCGCCGCTGCCCAGCCGCTCCCGGCCGACCTCGAACTGCGGCTTCACCATCACCACGAGGTCGGCCTCGGGAAGCGCCACCTCGGCGAGGACCGGCAGCACGAGCAGCAGCGAGATGAACGACACGTCGGCGACCGCGACATCCACCGGCCCGCCCAGGTCGAACGTGTCGACCTCGCGGATGTTGCGGCCCTCCAGCACCACCGTGCGCGCGTCGGCCCGCAGCCGGGCGACCAGCTGGTCGCGGCCGACGTCGAGGCAGACGACCTGGTCGGCGCCGGCACGCAGCAGCACGTCGGTGAATCCCCCGGTCGACGCCCCCACGTCGAGACACCGGCGACCGCGGACCGACAGGCCGCCCGGGCCGAAGGCCTCCAGCGCCCCGGCGAGCTTGTGGCCCGCCCGGGAGGCGTAGCCGGGGTCGGTCGGGTCCGCGGCGATCGCCAGGTCGCTCCGCGCGTCCACCCGGTAGGCCGGCTTGGTCACCGCGCGACCGTCGGCGCGGACCCGGCCGTCGGCGATGAGCGTCACCGCATGCTCGCGTGAACGTGCGAGCCCCCGGCGTACCAGCTCGGCGTCGACGCGGGCGGCCTGGGTCACGGCGGTGACGTGTCGACGGCGGCTTCCTCCAGCGCCTCGCGCAGCCGGCCGTGGATGTCGTCGAACACCTCGACGTGGTCGCTGACCGCGCGCTCGTCGAGCTCGGCGAGCCTCTCGACAGCCCGGTCGACGCGCTCGTCGCCGAACGTCTGCTGCTCGGGCGGCGCCTCGGTCTGTGGCTCGGTCTGTGGCTCGGTCTGTGGCTCAGGCTGAGGCTCGTGCTCGGGCTCGTGCTCTACCGCGTCCGTGACCGCGACCGCGTCGGTGACCTCGGCCGCGTCCGTGGCATCGGACGTGTCGTCGCTCAGCCAGGCGTGGTCGTCGGGCATGGGGTCGTACGGCTGCGTCATGAGCCCCACGGTAACGGCTGGTCGGGCTGCGCCATGGTCGGCAGCGCCGTACGCCACGCGCTGTCCACAGCCTCGGCCGGCCACGAGCCGCCCTCACGGTCCTGTTGCTGCCAGCACAGTGTGGCCAGGGCTCGCAGCGCGTCCGCCGAGGAACCGGTGCCTTGCAGCTCCGGGCGGGAGTCCGGGCCGTCGGTCACGACTCGCGCGGTCCAGTCACCGCATCGCGACTCGTGCTCGGTTCGGGTCGGCTCCGGGTGCGGGGTGAACAGCCCGGCAAGGTCGTCAGCGACGTAGCTGGGACGCCTGCCCGGCTCCGCCGCGGCCAGCACGGCGACGTCGGTGACCCCGGTCATCACCAGCAAAGAGTCGGCGTCGCACCGCACCGCACCCTCGATGTCGGTGTCGAGCCGGTCGCCCACGACCAGCGGGCGCTCACCACCCACGCGCAGCAACGTCTCCTCGAACAGCGGCGGCTCGGGCTTGCCTGCGACCACGGGCCGCTTGCCGGTCGCGCTCGCGATCACCTCCACGAGCAGCCCGTTGCCCGGCACGCGTCCACGCACACTGGGAATCGTCACGTCGGCGTTGGAGGCGATCCAGGGCAGCCCGGCAGCGACCGCGATCGTGCCCTCGGCCAGCAGCCGCCAGCCGACGTCGGGGTCGAAGCCCTGCACCACCGCGGCGGGTTCGTCGTCCATCGCGGCCACCCCGACGAGGTCGTGCTCGGCCAGCGCCGCCCGCAGGCCCCGACCACCGACCACCAGGACAGGGGAACCCGCGGGCACCCGGGTCGCCACCAGCCGCGCAGCCGCCTGAGCAGAGGTGACCACGTCCTCGGGCCGGCACGCGACACCCATCCGGCGCAGGCGCTCGGCTACCTCGGCCGGCGGTCGCGAGGCGTTGTTGGTGACGAACGCAAGCGTCATACCTTCCTCGGCAGCGCGGGCGACATGGTGCGAGGAGCCGGCGACGGGCTCGCCGCCGAGGTAGACCACTCCGTCGAGGTCGAACATCGCAGTGTCGTAGACCTCCACCAGGGGCCGGGTGCACTCCCGCAGACCGCTGCCCCGCTGTGGCGTGCTGCTCGACAACTCCGCTGCCTCCTTCTGCACCGTCGCCCATGCCTTTGCTCCGGCCTTCGCTGTGCGCTCGAACAGGGGAGCCGGACTAGGATGCCCGGATGCCTGCGGATGTTCGCGACCCCGGTACCGGCTTGGTCCTTCGCCCGTTCCGGGCGACACGTTACGGGCCGGCGGTGGGCCACGACATCGGCACCGTGACGTCCCCGCCGTACGACGTCATCGACGAGGAGACCGTCGGGCGACTGTACGACTGCCATCCCTACAACGTCGTACGCCTGATCCTCCCCCGCCGGTTCTCCCATGCGCCGAGCTACGACGAGGTGCGCAGCCGGCTGCAGCAGTGGCAGCGCGACGAGGTGCTGATACGTGACGACCTGCCCGCGCTGTACGTGTACGAGTACGCCGTGGGCGAACGCACGGTGCGCGGGCTCGTCGGTGCGCTGGGTCTGCGGGACCGAACCAGCGCGACCGTGCTGCCGCACGAGGACGTCATGGCCGGACCGGTGCAGGACCGCGCCGAGCTGATCAGCAGCACCGGCACCAACCTCGAGCCGATCCTGTTGGTCTACGACGGCAACGGAGTCGCCAGCGACCTGGCCGATGCGGTCACCGACGAGGACCAGTTGTTCAGTGCGGTCGCGCCGGACGACTCCCGGCACACCGTGTGGCGGATCACCGACCCGGAAGCGTTGGAGCGGGTCGCCACTGACCTCGCGCCGCGACAGGCTCTGATCGCCGACGGGCACCATCGCTATGCGGCCTACCAGCAGGTGCAGGCGACCGTCGGCGGGCCCGACACTGACTTCGGCCTCGCGCTGCTCGTCGACCAGGAGCGATACCCGTTGCAGCTCGGGCCGATCCACCGGGTGGTCAGCGGCATCGGGCTCGACGACCTCGTATCGGGGGGTGCCGACGTCGCCACCGCCGAACGGTTCGGCGAGGACGCAACGGGGGCACGTCGCGCCGCGGCGAACAGCGAGCCGGGTCTCGCGGCGTTCGCCTGCACCGACGGCACCACGTGGGTCGTGGTCCGTGCGCCGCGGGCGGACAACGAGATCGACACTCATGTGCTGCACGAGCGCCTCCTGCCGAGCCTGGGCGTGACGGAGCCGCAGGTGCGCTACGTGCACGACGCAGAGCACGCGGTGCAGGAGGCGCGAAACCACGCCCGCCTGGCCCTCCTGGTCAACCCACCGTCGGTGAAGTCCGTGGCGGCGGCCGCGGAGCAGGGCCGCAGCCTGCCGCGAAAGTCGACGTCGTTCGGCCCGAAGCCACGGATGGGCCTGCTGATGCGCACACTGCAGCTGCCCTGATCTCACTGCCCTGATCTCAGCTGGCCTGCCGCGAGCGGCGCGCTCGGGTCACCTCGACCTCGACGCGGCTGGTCGCGCCGGTCTCGGAGCGGCGGAACCGCCGACGCAGATGGCCCTCGACGCTCACCGTGTCGCCGGCGCTCCAGGTGCGCACAGTGCGTTGGACCCGGCCGGACCAGGCTGCACAGTCGATGGTGTCCACGCGCCGCCGTTGCTCACCACGCTCAGGTGGTCGGTCGACCACCAGCCGGAACGTGAGGAGGACGTCTCCGCTAGGCAGCTCACGCGGCTCTGGCTCCGCGGCGAGCCGACCGCACAAGGTGACGGCGTTGAGATGACTGACCCGGTTGTCCTTGCTGGCTTGCTGCGTGGTCGACATGGGCACCTCCGACGTCCACGATGCCGCAGGTGGGGGCCGGCCTCCACGCGTGACGGGGAGGCCGTGGATGCGCAGGTCCCACTGCGCAGCTGTGCACGGGAACCGGTCAGCGGCCGCCCTCGTCGTCCTCGTCCTCCTCGACGTCGACGATCTGCATGCCCTCGAGCTCGGCCAGACGCTCGGCGGCGTCGGTCAGCTGTTCGGAGTCGACGGCGGCGGCCCGGTGGAACCACTCCACCGCGTCGTCATCGCGACCTCCGGCCAGCAGCGCGTCCGCGTAGGCGTATCGCAGCCTCGCCGCCCAGGGCGCGTGGCTGCGGCTCCGGAGGTCCTTGCCCTCGAGCAGCTGTGCGGCGATCTCCGGCTGACCCATGTCCAGTCGGGCACCGGCGGCGACGATCATCATCTCGATGCGGCTGTCGGTGTCCAGCTGCTCGACGCCCGGATCGCGCGACAGCGACAGCGCCCGCTCGGGGCGACCGAGCGCGCGCTCGCAGTCGGCCATGACCGGCAGGTAGTCGGGCGCGCCGCTCATCCGCTTGGCTGCCCGCAGCTCGGTCAGCGCCTCCGCGTAATGGCCCGCGAGGTACGCCGCCTCCCCGCACGCCTCGCGCACGATCGCCAGCCGGGTCGCACGGGCCCGTGCGGCGAGCGTGTGCTGGTAGGCCGTCTCCGGGTCGGTGTCCAGCAGGCGTCCAGCTGCGACCAGGTGCCGAGCCACCCGCGCGGCCAGCTTGTCCGGGAGCGAGCGGAGCTGCTGGCGTACCGACACGTCCAGCTCGCGACCGGTGATGTCGTCCGGCAGTGGTGGGCCGTCATAGCGCTGCTGCTCGGCCGACTTCTCCTGGCCACCGCTGTCCCGCGGCCGCGAACTGCGAGGCTTACCGCCCTGGGGCTTACCATCGCGGAGCCGGCCGCCCCTGGGTTTGCCATCACGGGACTTGGCTGCGCCCTGGCGCCGGTCGGAACCTCGGCGCTGCTCTGCCATCAGTGCTCCCCTGCAAGGCTCGAAAATGCGTCAAGGCCACCTGCGCACAGGTGGCCTTGACGAAAGTATGTCCGGCGACGTCCTACTCTCCCACGCAGTTCCCCACGCAGTACCATCGGCGCTGAAGAGCTTAACTTCCGGGTTCGGAATGGAGCCGGGTGTTTCCCCTTCGCCATGGTCGCCGAAACTCTATGGAGATGTGGTGCCGTGCAATTGATACAGCCCGACCGCATCTCGGGAACCGCATAGTGGACGCGTAGCAAACAAAAATTAGGTGTAAGACAAGCCCTCGGCCTATTAGTACCGGTCAGCTCCGAGCATCTCTGCCTTCCACTTCCGGCCTATGTACCCAGTGGTCTGCTGGGGGCCTTACCTGGTTAACCCAGTGGGAAACCTCATCTTGAAGCGTGCTTCCCGCTTAGATGCTTTCAGCGGTTATCACTCCCGAACGTAGCCAACCAGCCGTGCTCCTGGCGGAACAACTGGCACACCAGAGGTTCGTCCATCCCGGTCCTCTCGTACTAGGGACAGGCCTTCTCAAGTTTCCTGCGCGCGCGGCGGATAGGGACCGAACTGTCTCACGACGTTCTAAACCCAGCTCGCGTGCCGCTTTAATGGGCGAACAGCCCAACCCTTGGGACCTACTCCAGCCCCAGGATGCGACGAGCCGACATCGAGGTGCCAAACCAT
>DATMEB010000231.1:0-2092 GCA_035557095.1 Nocardioidaceae bacterium
ATCAGGTGTCGTGCGCTGTCCGCCACGTCGCCGCCTCCATCCGGTCGTCCGCCGGTCGTCTGGAGGGACCGTACCCTGCGAGCGGCGGCTGGCGCCGGGTGCTAGTCCGCCTCCCAGCGGAACAGCCGCGTCGCGAGCAAGCCGACCACGACAGCGAAGCCGAGGAGCACCGCGATCGGCAGCAGCGCAGCACCAGGACCCTCGCCGCGTACCATCACGTCGAGCATGCCGTCGTTGAGGTAGCGCAGCGGGAACACCAGCGACACCGTCTGCAGCCATGGCGGGGCTACGTCGAGCGGGATGAACGACCCCGACAGGAAGGCCATCGGCAGGATCACCAGGTTGGCCAGCCCGGTGGCGCCCTCGGAGGTCTTCGAGATCGCGCCGGCGAACAGGCCGATCGCCATGAACGCGAGCGTCCCGGCAACCACCAGGGGCACGGACATCCACCATGAGCCGGTGAGCCGCAGCCCGAAGACGGCTACAGCCAGGCCGACGAAGATGACCGTCTGCACCAGCGCGACTGAGATGCTGACGAAGACCCTCGCCGAGACCAGCGACCCCGTCGGCACCGGCGCCAGCCGCAGCCGTCGCAACAGCTTGGTGGTGCGCCACTGCACCAGCGTGATCGCGGCCCCGAACGTCGCACTCATCGCGACCGCCCAGCCGAGCAGCCCGGGCGTGACGTACTGGATCGTGTTCAGCGACTCGTCCTCGACCTGCTCGGTCTGCAGGCTGAACCGCGGCGGCTCACCGGACACCGCGACGTTGGCCGCCTGCACGAACGCCGACATCGTGCCCTGCACCGTCGCCGCCTTGACCTGGTCGGCCTGGGAGAAGTGCAGCACGATCTGGTCGCCCTGCTGCTCGACGGCGGCGTCGGCGTCGCCCTGGCGTACCTCGTCGATCGCGGCGGCGCGGTCGTCGCTGCGCTCGACCTCGAAGGCCTCGTCGAACGGCACCCGCGCCTGCGGCGGCATCCGCTCGATGAGCGCCACGTCGCCGACCTCGATCAGCGACGACTTCGACTGCCCCTGGTCGGAGAAGATTCCGCCGAACAGGAAGAGGAACATCAGCGGGAACAGGATCACGAAGAACAACGACATCCCGTCGCGGACGAAACCGCGCATCATCGCGCCGGACAGCGTCCACATCCCCCGCGTGCCGGCGCTCACGCGCGGTACTCCCGGCCGGTCAGGGTCAGGAACACGTCCTCCAGCGTCGCTCCCCTGACCTGCAGACCCGCCAGCGCGTCGCGCTCGGCCAGCGTTGGCAGCACCTTCGCGGGCTCGCGGGTGGTGATCCGCAGCGAGGCGCCGTCGGCCTCCACCTCGTCGACTCCGGGCAGCGCAACGGCCTCGGCGCGGGTCAGCGCCCCTCCCTCGACGCTGATGTGCACCGGTGCGTCGAGCGCCCGGATCATCGCCGCCGGGGTGTCCAGCTCGAGCACCCGCCCGCGGTCCATCACCGCGACGCGGTCGCAGAGCACCTCGGCCTCGTCCATGTAGTGGGTGGTGAGGATGACCGTGCGACCGGAGTCGTTCAGCGTGCGCAGCAGGTCCCACAGGTTGCGACGCGCCTGCGGGTCGAGTGCGGCCGTGGGCTCGTCCAGGAAGACGATCTCGGGGTCGTGCACCAGCGTGCAGGCGATCGACAGCCGCTGCATCTGGCCGCCGGACAGCTTCTCGGTGCGGGTGCCGGCCTTCTCGGCCATCCCGACCTCCTCGAGCATCGCGTCGACCCGTGCCGGGGGTACGCCGTACAGCGACGCGAAAGTCTGCAGCTGCTCGCGCGCGGTCAGCCGCTCGAAGAACGCCGACGCCTGCAGCTGCACACCGATCCGCGGCAGCAGCCGCTCGTTGCGCGGCCACGGGCGCTCGCCGAGCAGCGACACCTCGCCGGAGTCGGCCTGGCGCAGCCCCTCGATGATCTCCAGCGTCGTGGTCTTGCCCGCGCCGTTGGGCCCCAGGATGCCGAAGAACTCCCCCGCCGCGACGTCGAACGAGACGCCGTCGACGGCTGCGACCGTGCCGTAGCTCTTGCGGAGCTCGCGCACGCTGATGACCTCCCCCATGGCCCGGACGTTATCGCA
>DATMEB010000232.1:0-31481 GCA_035557095.1 Nocardioidaceae bacterium
CGCGAAGGGTGGCGTTATGCGCGCAGGTTCAGCAGGTCCGGCTCACCCTGCTCGTCGATCTGCCAGAGCTCGGCCAGCAGCCGGTCCGTGTCCCACCCGGTCTCGGAGAACTCCAGGCAGTCGCGGAACTTCGCCTCCAGCTCCGACCTGGTCAGCGGGGCACCGGCATCTCCGCGCGCCACGTCGGCACGATCACGCAGGACGTCGCCGCCGGTGGTCTCGACCTCGACGGCGGCGTAGGCGTACTCCCAGCCCTGCGGGCCGAACGGCGGTACGGCGGACTCCTCGCGGGTCACGAGCCCACCGAGCCGCTGCGCCTCCGGACGCCGTACGGCATCGTCGAGGAAGGACGAGAGAGTGACCTTGCGGTCGAGGATCGCCGCGGCGAGGACGTACTCCGGGCTGAACTTGGCCTGCAGCCCGGTGCTCGGCCTGCGGTGGATGAGGGGGTCGTAGCCGCGCGGCTCGAGCGTCAGACGGATCGCCGAGATCTGCTCCGGCCGGAGGTCGTTCTCCTGCACCAGCTTCAGGATCACGTCCGCGGTGCGATGGGTGTTGTAGCAGCACGGGTACTTCTTGACGTTGATGCCGTACTTGGTCAGTGCCCCCGGCGTGTTCAGCGCGTCGAGTACAGACGCGAGCTCGACGCCGTGCCCGTACATCGCGAAGTACCCCAGCGGTGCCTCGAGCTGGGCGGGGTCGGCGGTGAACCCGTTGCGGGCCAGGTTGGTGGCCAGAACGGCGTCGCGCGCGGCCAGGCCGGGGTGCAGCGGCTTGGTCATCGACCCGAAGTTCTGCCGGCTGCCGCCGGCCATGGATGCGGCGAGCCCGAGCGCGTGCCGGGTGCGCGCCGGGTCGAGCCGGCAGATCCGCGCGGCCGCGGCGGTCGCACCGAGGACGCCGATGGTCGCCGTGGAGTGCCACCCGTGCGCGTAATGCGCGCGGATGTCCATGCCGGCGGCGATCGCACAGATGACGTCGAAGCCCACCATGTAGGCCTCCAGCACGTCCCGGCCGCCGGCGCCCTCGGCCTCGGCGACCGCGAGCACGGTGGGCACGAGCACGACGCTGGGGTGGCCGTACATCTGGTCGGCGACGTCGTCGAAGTCGAGTGCATGGCCGCCGCCACCGTTGAGCAGCGCAGCCGCGGCGGCGCTGGTGCGCTCGCGCGTCGCGAGCACGGTCGCACGCCCGTCCGGCAGCTCCGGACGCATCGTCTCCAGCAGCGTCTGGAAGCCCGGGTCGCGGCGCGCGGCGATGGCGACGCCGACGGTGTCGACGACCGCACGCCGGGCGAGGTCCCAGCCCTCGGCAGGTGCCGAGCTCACGTCACTGTCGTGGGTGAACTCTGCGATCGCCTCGGTCACGCCGATGTCCTGCTGCTTGGTCATGCTTCTCGCCCCTTATCGGTGTTCATATCCGCCTCGATGCCCGTCTCGGTTCGCGCTTCGGTCCGGCCGTCCTGCTCCAGAGCGTCGCGCGCCGGTGAGACGATTGCCTGCTTCCACGGCGACAGCGCGCCGTCGTAGACCGACGGCCCGAGACGGAAGTGCTGCGCCTCGGCGGTGGTCTCGATGAACGGCATGTCCATGGCGTAGAGCCGGTCGCCGCGTGGGCGGGGCCCCGCCTTGGACACGTGGCCGTACAGCTCGCGGCCGATGATCTTCTCGGCCAGCACCACCACCTCGACCAGGCGGTCGAGATCGACGCCGGTGGGGATGCCGAGCTCCTCGAGCAGGTCGACCAGGTCCTCGGTGGGCATCATCCCGGTCAGCCTGCCGTTGCCGCAGTACGGACAGCCGCCGATGCCGCCGATCGTGGAGTCGAGCACGAGCTCGCAGTCCGGGTCGAGGGCGCGAAGGGCGGTGTAGACCGAGATCGGGGCCGTGCCGCGGGTGTTGTGCAGGTGCAGGTGGAAGCGGTCGATCTCGGGCCACTCGGCGCGGATGGCCAGCACCTGCTCCTCGACCCGGTCCGGGACGTTCCATCCCATCGGGTCGCCGATGAAGACCTCGCGTACGCGCAGGCCCGCCTCGGTCCACATCTTGTGCTGGCGCCGCAGCAGGTCCATCCGCTGTTCCAGGCTGAACTCGCCCAGCCAGTTGGACCCCCAGGCAGCGTTGACGCCGATGCCCGCGTCCGTCTGCCCCGCGGCCACCGCGGCCTCGATGACACCGGGAACGGCCGCGATCTCCTCCTCCTGGGACCGGTTGGTGTTGCGCCGCACGAACACGTCGCACACGTGCACCAGGGTCCGCGGGTAGGGATGCACGATGCTCAGCGGCGGCATGTACGCGCGCATGCGCTCGCGCCCGCGCTCGTTGAGCGCCAGCGCGGTGTAGCGGACACCCGGCTCGGGGGTGAACCCGTTGACGATGGCGTCGATCTCGGCCATCTGCGGTGTCCACTTCGGGCTGACGAAGGACCCGACGACGATGTTCTGCAGTCCGGTCTTGGACAGCGCGTCGAGAAGCGCGATCTTGTCCTCGACGGAGATCGAGGCACTCTCGATCTGCATCCCCTCGCGCATGCCCTCCTCGACCAGGGTGACCCTCGGGTAGCGCGACGGTCCGGAAGCCGGAGTACTGGTCATGACGGTCCCCTCCTAGCGTTCCTTCGCGCCGAAGGGCCCGCGCTCGAGGACTGCCAGGTCGTGACTGGGGATCACCTCGCAGTCGAGCCCTTCGATCTTCTTGAAGCTGTCGAAGTACTGGAACAGGTCGGTGTGCACGCCCGACGGGATGTGCTCGACCTGGTCGGTGCCCTCCCAGTTCTCGTAGGTGTCGACCATGTCGCCGGCGAGCAGGTAGCGGCCGGCGTCGGTCTCGACCAGCACGCCCTGCGACCCCGGGGTGTGACCCGGCAGGCTCACGAGGGAGATCCCGGGCAGGATCTCCGCGTCGCCGTCGACGGTCTCGATGCGGTCCCAGACATCCAGCCAGGGCGGCTTGATCCCGCGCTTCTTCTCGAAGGCCGCGCGATGGATCGGCAGCGGGTCGACGGCGTACGCGAGCTCCGAGCGTTGCACGAAGAAGCTCGCCTCGGTGAACAGCGCGTTGTTCGAGCAGTGGTCCCAGTGCAGGTGCGTGTTGACCACGTGCCGCACGTCGCCGACCTCGACACCCGCGTCGGAGAGCACCGTGCTGGGGGCGAGCTCGGGCGTACGGCGCAGGGTGTAGCCGTGGTGCTCCTTGGTCCACTGCGGGTCGAGGGTGCCGGTGTCCACCACCACCGGGCGGTCCCCGCCCTCGATGAGGAACACGAGCATCGCTGAGTCGTGCTTCTCGCCCCAGCCGTGTGCGTACGTGATGGCGGCCTTCGGCATGCCCTCGAGCACACCAACCAGCAGCGGCGTGATGGTCAGTCCCACGCGATCCCCTCTCAGCCCGCAGGTGTGGGTCGTGATGAAGTCGTCGCCGGCTCGGCGACGGGCTCCGCAGCTGTCGTCTCTGTGACGCCATCTCCCTCGGCGGTGATGCTGGTGCGCACCGTCTCGGCCGAGAAGTAGACGACCACGAGGGTGAGCATCGCGACGGCGATCAGGAAGCAGGCGACCGGCCAGGACGCCCCTCCGGCGGCACCGCTCAGCGCGGCCGCGATGAACGGCGCGGTGCCGCCCATCAGGACCGTGGCGAGGTTGGTGCCGAGCGAGGCACCGCTGTAGCGCACGCTCGTGTTGAACAGCTCCGAGAAGTACGCCGGCTGCGGGGCGTACAGCACGGCTCGGATTCCCGCGATCGCCACGGTGAACGCGACCCACACCAGCACGGTGCTGCCCGTCTCGAGCAGCCAGAAGTACGGGAACGCGAACAGCACCATGGCGATCGACCCGCCGATGATCACGGGCCGACGGCCGACCCGGTCCGAGAGCGCGCCCCACAGCGGGATCGCGCAGAAGTCGATCGCAGAGGCGATCAGCACGCCGGACAGCAGGACCCCGTTGGACAGTCCCAGCTCGGATGCGCCGTACGACAGCGTGAAGACGGTGACGACGTAGATGAGCGTGTTGTTGGCACAGGCCGCGCCAGCGGCGCGCAGCACGTTCTTCGGGTGCGTCGTCAGCACCTCGATGATCGGCATCTTCGCCTCGCTGCGCTCCTTCTTGAGGCGCAGGAACACCGGCGACTCGACGATCTTGAGCCGGATGACCAGGCCCACGCCGACCATCACGATGCTGGCGAGGAACGGCAGCCGCCAGCCCCATGACAACAGGGCCTCCTCGGGGAGCATGGCGACGAGGCCCAGTGCCGCCGAGGCCAGGAGCTGCCCGAGGGACCCACCTGTCTGCGTCCAGCTGCCGTAGAACCCGCGCTTGCCCTCCGGTGCGTGCTCCACCGTCATCAGCGCGGCACCGCCCCACTCGCCACCGAGCCCGATGCCCTGCAGTACCCGCAGCATGACCAGCAGCACCGGCGCCCACACGCCCACCTGCTCATACGTGGGCAGCAGTCCCATGCAGAAAGTGGCCATGCCCATGAGCAGCAGCGTCACCACCAGCATCGACTTGCGCCCCACGCGGTCGCCGAAGTGGCCGAACAGCAACCCGCCCAGCGGGCGGCCCAGGAACCCCGCCCAGAACGTCGCGAACGAGGCGAGCGTCCCCGCCAGCGGGCCGAAGTCGGGGAAGAACAGGTCGTTGAACACCAGGGCCGCTGCGGCCCCGAAGATCATGAAGTCGTACCACTCGATGCTGGTTCCGACCAGGGCAGCGGCCGACACCTTCCGTGGGGACGCGGTCATTCCCGTCCGCTGGCTGTCTACGCGGTCCACTGCCATCTCCTATCGCGACTTCTCGGCATGCGGGGCCCACCGGCCGGATCTCTCCGTGCCACGCTCAGCGCCCCTTCCAGTTCGGCGGCCGCTTCTCGACGAACGCGCGGATCCCCTCTTCCCGGTCCTCGCTGAGGTACGGGTTGGGTCCCACGTTGAGCCGAAGTGCTGCCTGGACCGGAAGCTCCCATCCCTTGGTCGTCATCTCCTTGTATCGGCGCAAGGTCAGCGGCGCGTTCGCCACGATCTTGCTGACCAGCTTCTCGGTGGCCGACTCCAGCTCCTCGGCCGGAACGACGGCGTTGTAGAGCCCCCAGCGCAACGCCTCGTCGGCACTCAGCGGCTCGCCCACGTAGAGCAGCTCCAGCGCGAGCGCGCGCGGCAGCAGCCGCGGCAGGATCACGGTGCCGAAGTTCGCGCCCATCCCCCGCTTGGCCTCGGGCAGCCCGATGTAGGCGTGCGACGCGGCGACGCGCAGGTCGCACGCGAGCGCGAGCTCGGCCCCACCGGCGAGCACCGGCCCGTTGAGCGCCGCGATCGTGGGCTTGGCGGTCTCGAGCACCGTCTCGTGCAGGTTGCGGCCCGGTCCGCCCATCGGAACCTGGAACGGCTTGTCCGCACGGGCGTTGTCGTCCAGCTCCTTGAGGTCTGCGCCGGCGCAGAACGCCTTGTCGCCGGTGCCGGTCAGCACGACGGCCCAGACCTCGGGGTCGTCGTTGGCCTGGACGAACCGCTCGACCAGGGTCGCCATCACCGACCGGCTCAACGCGTTGCGCCGCTCCGGCCGGTTGATGGTGATGCGTGCGACGTGTCCGTCCATCTCGAACAGAACGTCGTCGTTGGAGTCGGTCATGCTCCGCTCTCCTTCGGCTCCTCGGCATCGGTGCCGCCGACCACCGCCCGCTGCCGGAGGCGGTCGACATCCTCGCGGGTGTAGCCGAGCTCGTCCAGGATCTGCTCGCTGTGCTCACCCAGGAGCGGCGGAACCGTCGACGTGCCCGGGTATCCATCGGGTCTGCGGATCGGGGTGTTCACCACGGTGTAGTCGGGGATGCGGGGATGCGGCATCTGCCGCAGCATGTCCAAGGCCTGCACCTGCTCGTGCTGCACGACCTGGTCGAGGGTCTGGATGGGCGTCGTCGGTACGCCGGCCGGCTCGAGGATCTGCTGCCACTCCTCGGAGGTCCGGGTCCGGAGAGCCTCCGAGAGCTCGTCGGCCAGCACCGCGCGGTTGCTCACGCGGCTGGGGTTGTCCACGAAGCGCGGGTCGTCGACGAGGTCGGTGCGGTCGATCGACTTGCACAGGCTGCGCCACAGGTTGTCGTTGCCCGCGGCCAGGATGAGGTAGCCGTCGGCGGTCGGGAACGCCTGGTACGGCGCGATCCCGATCGTTCCCGACCCGAGCCGCTGGGGCAGGTCGCCGGAGGCGAGGTACCCGCTGAGGTGGAACGGCAGCCACATCAGGGCGGTCTGCAGCAGCGACGTCTGCACGCACGTCCCCTGGCCGGTCGCATCGCGGCTACGCAGCGCGTCGAGCACACCGATCACGGTCCACATCGCGGTGCCCTGGTCGAGGATCGACGCCGGGATGCGGACCGGCGGCCGGCCCTCCTCACCGGTGATGCTCATCAGGCCGCTGAAGGCCTGCATCAACGGGTCGTACGCCGGCCGGTCCTTCAGCGGCCCCACCGGGCCGTACCCGCTCATGTCGCAGTAGACCAGCCGCGGGTTGGTCTCGCGCATCCGCTCGTAGGTGAAGCCGAGCTTGTCCAGGGCACCGGGGCGAAGGTTCTGCACCAGCACGTCGCACTGCTCGACGAGCCGGGCGAAGACCGCCTGGCCGTCGGGGTCCTTCAGGTCGAGGGCCAGGCTGCGCTTGGTCCGGTTCAGCGACAGGAACATCGGGCTCTCGTCGGCCTCGCCCCAGAACGGCGGACCCCAGCGGCGGGTGTCGTCGCCACCGGCGACCCGCTCGACCTTGACCACGTCGGCCCCGAGGTCGCCCAGAATCTGGGTCGCGAACGGTCCGGCCACGCTGGTCGTGAGGTCGATGACCCGCACACCCTGCAGGGACCCGCCGGCCATCGGGTGGTCTGGGTCCGGCCCGCCGTTCGCAGCGTTCACGACTTGTCCTCGGCACCGTCCGCGACCAGGACCGCGCCGTTGACGTACGGGGAGGCTCCGGAGGCGGCGAAGACGATCAGCGTCGCGAGCTCCTGCGGCGTACCCCAGCGGTTGTCGGCGTTGGCGATGTTGCGTCCCCACTCGCGGCGTACCTGCTCGGCCTGCTCGTCGTCGAGCTCGGCCTTGGCCATCTCGCGCTCCCACTTCGCGAACCGCTCGGGCGTGTGCACGAGTCCGGGCACGACGCAGTTGACGCGAATGCCCTGTGGCCCGAACTCGCTGGCCAGCACCTTCGAGAAGCGGATCTCCGCGGACTTCGCGGGGCCGGTGCAGGTGGACAGGAACGGTGCGGGCGTGACCCTGATCCCGGTCTCGCCCGAGACGTTGACGATCGAGCCGCCGCCGGCGGCGACCATGTGCGGGATCACCCGCTGGCAGAGGCGGAACTGGGCGAAGAAGTTGATCGCCATCCCCTGCGTGAGCTCCTCGTCGGTCACCTCGAGGAACGGCTTGTACGTGCCGGTGCCCGCGTTGTTGACGAGGATGTCGATCTGCCCCAGCCGCTCACGGGCCGTGGACACCAGCCGGTCCAGGTCGTCGAGGTTCGTCACGTCCGCCGAGACGGTGTCGACGCGTGCGCCGGTGGTCTGCTCGATGTCGTCGGCGGCCTCGCCGAGCGCGCTCTCGCGCCGCGCGCAGATGAGGACTCGCGCCCCCTCGGCGGCGAACAGTCGTGCCGTCTCCAGCCCGATGCCCCGGCTGCCGCCGGTGACGACCACGCTCTTGTCCTTCAGCTCCAGATCCACAGTTTCACCCAACTCCCAGACTTCAGTACGACTTCGGCATGCCCAGCACGTTCTGCCCGATGTAGGCCAGTACGAGGTTGTTGCTGACCGGGGCGACGATCGGGAGGCGGGCCTCCCGGAACTTGCGCTCGATGCCGTACTCGACCGCCATGCCGTAGCCGCCGAACGTGTCCATCGCCGCGTTCGCCGCGGCCCAGGTGGCCTGCGAGGCGAGCAGCTTCGCCGCGTTGGCCTCCATCCCGGCCTGCTGCCCGGCGTCGAACATGGCGGCCGCCTTCCAGCGCATCAGGCCGGCCGCCTCGAGCTGCGCGTACGCCTGCGCGATCGGGAACTGGATGCCCTGATTCTTGCCGATCGGGCGGCCGAAGACCTCGCGCTGCGTGGCGTAGGCCGAGGCCTTCTCGACGAACCAGAACCCGTCGCCGAGGTTCTCCGACGCGACGAGGATGCGCTCGGCGTTCATCCCGCTGAGGATGTAGCGGAACCCCTTGCCCTCCTCGCCGATCAGGTTGCCGACGGGGACGACGAGGTCGTCGAAGAAGAGCTGGTTGGTCTCGTGGTTGGGCATCGTCTCGATCGGGCGGACCTTGATCTGGTCGCCGGCCTCGCGGAGGTCGACGAGCAGCGCGCTGATGCCGTCGGTCTTCTTCTGCACGTCCTCATATTTCGTCGTACGGACGAGAAGCAGCATCAGGTCGGAGTGCTGGAAGCGGCTGGTGAAGATCTTGCCGCCGTTGACCACGTAGTGGTCGCCGTCTCGGACCGCCGAGGTGCGGATCCGCGTGGTGTCGGTGCCCGCGTCCGGCTCGGTGACCCCGAACGCCTGCAGCCGCAGGGAGCCGCTGGCGATCTCGGGCAGGAAGCGCTCCTTCTGCTCCTGGCTGCCGTGCCGCAGGACCGTGCCCATCGTGTACATCTGCGCGTGCGCCGGGATGCCGGTGCCGCCGGAGCGGTTGATCGTCTCGAGCACCAGCGCCGCCTCGGTCATGCCGAGCCCGCCACCGCCGTACTCCTCCGGGATGAGGATCGACAGCCAGCCCGCGCGCGAGAGCGCGTCGACGAACTCCTCCGGGTACTCGTGCTTGGCGTCCACCCGCTGCCAGTACTCCTCGGGAAACCGTGCGCAGAGCTCGGCCACGCCGTCGCGGATCGCGACCTGGTCCTCCGTGAGTTGTAAGTCCACCGCCACCTCGCCTTTGTCGGATCGGTTACGGGACTCTGGCAGCGGTGCCCAGTCCGGTCAAGGAATCCGTCCCGTGAGACGGGACAGAGCGGGGAAATTTCTGGTTCGCCCGGCCAGCCCGCGGGCTCAGACCCCGACCGGGCGGCGGCTGAGCAGCCTCGACAGTCCGAGTGCGGCGGTCTTGACTGCGGGCGCGAGCCGCACCGGCTGGAACCGCGACGTGGGTACGGCGACCGACAGCGCGGCGACTACCCGTCCGTTCGCGAGCACGGGCGCGGCCAGCGAGCTGCCGGCGAGCTGAACCTCCTCGTACTCGTAGGCGATGCCGGAGACCTGGATCTCGCCGAGCGTCTCCTCGAGCCGCCGCGGGTCGACGATCGAGTGCTTCGTCAGGCGCGGCAGCGGCTGGGACAGCACCTCCCTCACGAACTCGGGCTCGGCGAACGCCAGCATGGCCTTGCCGATCGCCGTAGCGGTCAGCGGCAGCCGCCCACCGACCCGCGAGGGCATCGAGAACTCGGTATGGCCGTAGATCTTCTCGACGTACACCACGTCGTGGCCGTCCATCACCCCGACGTGCACGGCCTCGTGGGTGGCGACGTACAGGTCCTCCATGAACGGCAGTGCGGCGTCACGCAGACTGCGCGCCACGGGAACCATCGAGCCCAGCTCGAACAGCCTGCGCCCCAGGTAGAAGCCGTCGGGCGAGCGCTCGACCATCCCGATGTCGACCAACCGGCACAGCAACCGGTAGACCGTCGAGCGGGGCAGACCGGCCCGCGACGACAGATCCGTCAGTCGTGCCGGACCGCCGACGGGCGCGAACGCCTCCAGGACCATCCAGGACTTCTCCACCATGGACAGTCCGGCGCTGTCTCGTGTCACGAGACGTAGCATGGCATGCTTTCCCGCGCCCGGCGACAGAACGGTACGCGCGCAAGAACGCGACGCAGCAGGGTCAGGCGTGGGCGCCGGGGCCGACTGCGGGACTGGCCGCGAGGTCGTGCGCTGTGCGCGACTCCGCCTGGACCTGGATGAGCAGACAGGTCACGTCGTCCTGGTTGTCGTTCTCCGGGACCATCGACAAGAGCAGCTGCTCGCACATCCTCTCGGGATCATCGTGCGCGACCGGAGCGTTCTGCAGCGCCGCGAGCCCTTCGCCGAGCGCCAGCCCCCGGCGTTCGACGAGGCCGTCGCTGTACAGCAGCAGCGTGTCCCCGGCCGTCATCGTGATGCTGTGCTCGGGGTACCGCGTCGCCGCCATCACGCCCAGGGGAGGCCCCGGCTCGCCCTCGAGGAGCCGACGGGTGTTGTCGGGGTAGGTGACCAGTGGCGGCGGATGGCCCGCGCTCGCCCAGGTGGCCATCATCGTCTCGGGATCGAGAACGACACAGATGCAGGTGGCCAGGTCGGACGTGTGCAGGAGATGCGCCGCACGGTTGACGCGGGTGAGCACGCTCGACGGCGAGGCGTCCTCGACCGCGTACGCCCGCAGGGAGTTGCGCAGCTGTCCCATCACGCTCGCAGCCGGCAGGTCGTGGCCCACGACGTCGCCTACGGCGAGGACCACCTCGCCGGTTGGCAGGTGGATCGCGTCGTACCAGTCCCCGCCGACCCGGTTGCGCGCACTGCCGGGAACCGACCTGGCGGCCAGCAGCGCCCCCGACACCCGGGGCAGGTGCAGCGGGAGCAGGCTGCGTTGGAGCAGGTCGGCCGCCGAACGGTGCTCCGCCTCACGGACGAGCGCTCCCTGCAGCCGCCTGGTGGAGCGCCGGTGCCAGGTCACGAGCGCGATCCACCCGACGAGAGCGACACTGGCGGCCACGGCCATGGTGCGCTCGGCCTGGTCGCGCTGGTCGCCGGCGGCCAGTTCCACCCGGGCCGTCGTCGCTACCAGCCGAGCGGTGAGGTGGTTCTGTTCCGGCACCAGGAAGCGGTACGCCGCCTCGTAGTCGGTCTGTGCGCCCGGCGTGACGCCACGCGGCGACAACGCGGCGGCAGCCATCGCCTCGGCGGTGACGATGTAGGTCTCCTGGATCGGGCGGATGCGGGCGAGCTCGGTCTCCAGCGATCGCGGCAGGCCAAGGACCGCAGCGGCCTCGAGCTGCCGCCGGAACCGGGTCGCGTGCCGCCCGACCTCGCGGCGGATCTGCCCCGCCGACACCGGCGACTGCCCCATGCCCACCAGCTCGGCGCGGGCGACGTCGGCGCGCAGCGCGTCGTGCATCTCGTCGGCGGTCTTGTGATGGTGCAGTGCGCGACTGACCTGGGCGAGCTCGCTGTTGATGGCAATGACCTGGCGCAGCGTGACCAGTGCCGTGCCCACGACGGCCAGGGTCATCACGACACCCAGCAGCCCGAGGACCAGCCACCTCTGGCGCATCCGCAAGACGCATCCAATCCGCAAGTACCGAGCCGGAGCGACGCCGGCCCCAGCGTCGATGCACCCACGTCGCTGCCCCCAGCGCACGGGTCACGCAGATGCTATCCCTTTCAACGAGATTGTCCGAGGAATCCAGCGCATTCGGGACCGGCGGACGGATGGGTCGACGAATTCCGTGTTTCACCGCGCACCGCCGACGGCGGCTCATTAGGCTGACCGATGCCGGGGGGCGAAGGGGTCTGCAGTGAGGAAAGTCCTGTGCGCGTTAGCGCTCATGGTGAGCTGCCTGAGTGGGGCGGCCGCCACGGCTCCGCCTGCCCAGGCCGACTCCCGGGCCTGCGTGAGCAAGAGCGAGTACCGGCGCGTGCACGAGGGCATGCGACAGCGTCGGGTGCACCGGGTGTTCGGCGCCCGGGGACGACGGGTCGTGTACGCGCAGTACCACGGCTACAGCGCCGAGATCCGCCGCTACCGCGGTTGCGCACGCCGTAGCCGGGTCTCGGTGGCGTACGGCAACCACAGGTTGAAGTCGAAGTCCGCGCGCTGGCGTCACCGGTAGCCCCCCGCTCTCGCAGCCCGGTCGCGCAGCCCGGTCGAGCAGCCCGGTAGCACTGGCTGGGAGCGCGCCGCTAGCGCCGATGGTGCGTCGACACGACCCGGTAGAGGTTGGGGTCGATGGACTCGGCGAGCTCACCGGCGCGCGACATGTGCTCCCCGGCAGCCGGGTCCTTGAGCATCGCGTGGAAGTCCTCCGCGCTGGCCCACTGGGCGTAGTTGACCACCTTGGTGCCGTCACTGCTGGCATGGATGTTCGCCGAACGGAATCCGGGCAGATGCCGCATCACCTGCTCCGTCGCCTCCTCCAGGATCTCGACCAGCTGAAGCTGTCGCTCCGGTGAGACCGTGAAGACGTTGATCAGCGTGGCGATGTCCTGCTCGGCGTCGATGACCGTCGGCGCGACGCCGGGTGTCGTGTCGGGCATGCCGAAACCTCCTCAGGAGCTCGGTGCTGAGCCGCCCATGATGCCGGGAGCCCCGCCCCGCTCTGACCGGGGCGGGTGCGGCTCAGCCCAGCTTGTACGTCGCCAGGGCGTGCGCAACCGGCCCACCGGCCGGCGTGCTCACGTCGACGCCGAGGTGCACCAGGCTGCGCCCGCGGCGCAGCACCCGCGCGCGGGCCACGAGGTCGGTGCCGTCGGCGGGGGCCAGGTAGTGCACGGTGAGGTCGACGGTCGTACCCCGCATGGAGTCCGGTGCCGGCGTCCCGCTCCAGGCCGCGGCCATCGCCGCGGTGTCGGCAAGGGTCGCGATTGCGCCCCCGTGCACGGTCTTCCCGATCGTGGTCACGTGCTCGCCGAACGGGAGCACGAGGGTCGCCGCATCCTGGTCGAGCGCCTCGATGCGGATGCCGAGGTGCCGCACCATCGGCGAGGCCGGGACGAACTCGGCCATGACATCGCGTCCGTCGACCTGGTCGGTCATGAACACCTCCTGGGGTTCCTCGGGTTACTATAACGTTCGTTATACAAACGTCAATGGGGAGGCTCACATGCCGCGCCCGGTCGACACCCATCGCCGCGAGGCGCTTCTCGACGCGGCGGTCGACTTTGTCGTCGAGCACGGTCTCGGCGGGCTCTCGCTGCGACCGCTGGCGGCGGCCCTCGGCACGGACGCGCCGGTGCTGCTGCACCACTTCGGCAGCAAGGACAACCTGCTGGTGCTGCTGCTCAACCGCGTGCGCGACCGGCTCCGGACGCTCGCCCGTTCCGGCTCCGGCGACGACCCGACCGATCGGCTGGGCGCCGTGTGGCGGTGGACGAGCGACCCGCGGCACGAGGCGCTGTTCCGGCTGTTCTTCGAGGCCTACGGGCTCGCGCTCCAGCACCCCGACCGGTACGCCGAGTTCCTCGACCACGTGGTCGGCGACTGGATCGACGAGCTCACCCCGGCCGTCGGTGCGGACCGTGCCACGCTGGCCGTCGCCGCCGTACGCGGGCTGCTCCTCGACCTGCTCACCACCGGCGACCGTGACCGCGTCGACGCGGCCGAGCGCCTGCTGCTGTCGCTCCTCCACCCGGCCTGACTGACTCACCCCAGAGCCGCTGAGCACGCTAGGGCAGCGGCGTGCCGTGATGGTGCACGACGCGCATCCCGTCCGCGTGGCGACGCCAGATCGACGACCGGCGTGCGCGACGCCCGTCCGCGTCCGAGACGTACGTCAGCAGCACCACACCGGGTGCGAGCAGCCGACCGGTCATCTCGGAGTCGGCGATGCGCACGGGCGTCTCGTCGTCGAAGCTCTGCTTCAGCGCCGCCACCATGGCGTCGCGGGCCCAGAACCGCCCCGACGCACCGATCTCGGTGAACTCGGGGTCGAGCAGGCTCTCGACCCGTTCGACAGAGCCCCGCACCTCTGGCCTGAACAGCGACCGCTCGCGGTCGATGGCTTCCTGGACGTCGGCCTGCGGCTCGGTCATGGCCGCCACGATCGCGTGGTCGGCCTCGGCACACAACCGGCCCGCTCATAGCGCGTCGAGCCGGAACGCCACGGTCGTCCTGGTCACCGACCGGGCAGCAGCAACGCGGCAGTCGCCCACAACGCCAGCATGGCCAGGATCGTGCTCACCGCCAGCCGTTCAGACATCTCGTCACCCCCACGGTCCATCGAGCCCGCCTGGTCCGGACACCTTGCGTCGACGCTAGCCGCGGAGACCCCATGCATCGGCCGCCACGAGATGACGCGTGGGAGAACGCCTGGCGACGTCTCGTCGTCGTACGCTGCCGTTGGCTGTCGCCCATGCCGTGGAGGCCGATGATGGATGTGCTGCGCCTGGTGTCGCTGATGCTTGCGACCGTCTCGATGGGACTCGTGGCCGGCGTGTTCGGTTTCTATGCGCACACGGTCATGCCCGGCCTGGCGAGGGCCGGCGACCGAACCTTCGTGGGCGCGTTCCAGTCGCTCGACCGGGCCATCATCAACCCGTGGTTCATCGGAGGCCAGTTCGTCGGCGCGCTGGTGTTCACCCTGGTCGCGGCCGTGTCCCACATCGGTGAGACCGCCCTGCAGCCGATCGTGGCCGCCCTACTGCTCTACGCAGGCACGTCCCTGATCACGGTCCGGGTCAACGTGCCCCTCAACGACGAGATCAAGGCCGCCGGGGACCCCGACAGCATCGCCGATCTCGCGGCGGTCCGCGCGCAGTTCGACGAGGCGCGATGGATGCGCTGGAACCTCGTCCGGGTCCTCGCCTCCACGCTCGCGTTCACCCTCCTCGCCTGGAGTCTCGTGCTGTCGGGCCGCGCTGCGTAACCCCGGTTCGGCCGACTCGGCCATCCGCGGGTCACCGTTCCGTTATCGTCGGACAACGGGGGCAAGAGGGGGGTCCGTCCATGCTCGACTGGTACGACGTCTACATCGCGCAGACGGGCCGGTCGGCCGCCTTGTGGGCACTCGTCAGCTTCCTGGTGACGTACTTCCTCACCAGGGGGATCACCCGCCGCATCCGTTCCCGCGCCGCACGCGGGCCCCAGGACGGCGACGCCGCGATCAAGGACGTGTACATCGGCGGCGTGCACATCCATCACCAGGTCTGGGGGATCCTGCTGGTGCTGGCCGTCGGCCTGCTCGAGTTCCGCTTCCGACCGGATGCTCCGTGGGTGGAGATCCTCGCGGCCGTGTTCGGCGCCGGCGCGGCGCTGGCGTTGGACGAGTTCGCCCTGTGGCTGCACCTCGAGGACGTCTACTGGACCGAGGAGGGCCGCAAGTCCATCGACGCCGTCATCTTGGCCAGCGTGATGGGCATGGCGCTGCTGGTCGGCACGTCGCCGATCGGCCTCGACATGGACACTGCGCGGGCCGAGGGCCTGCTCAGCGCATCGATCGGCGTGGCGTTCCACGTTGGGTACACGATCCTGTGCCTGCTCAAGGGCAAGCTCGCCACCGGCCTTCTCGGGTTCCCCATCCCGCTGCTGGCACTCGTCGGGGCGATCAGACTGGCGAAGCCGTCGTCGTTCTACGCCAAGCGCTGGTACTCCGAACCCAAGATGGCCAAGGCGGAGAAGCGTTTCGGGGCGCGCCACGACGCGCGGCGCGAGCGCCTTCGCGCGATCTTCGCCGGCGGACGCACCGAGCACCCTCGGGCCTGACCGAGCGGGTCGCCGCGATACTTGCCGGGTGGTCCCGACCCAACGGTCCGTCGAGGAGACAGCGATGCGCAGCCTGACCGACTTCGAGGCGCCGGCCGCCGTCGTCGGCGAGGTGGTGCCACCGACGCCGCAGATCCGCTGGCCGCTGCTGTGCGAAGCACTGGGCAGCGAGGTCTGGGTCAAGCACGAGAACCATGGCCCGGTGGGCGCGTTCAAGCTGCGCGGCGGGCTCGTCTACGTCGACCGGCTCGTCCGCAGGGCCGAGGTCCCAGGTCTCGTCAGCGCGACGCGGGGCAACCACGGCCAGTCGATCGCACTGGCCGGGTCACGACACCGCCTGCCGGTCACGATCGTCGTGCCGCACGGCAACAGCCGGGAGAAGAACGCTGCCATGCGCAGCCTCGGCGCCACGCTGGTCGAGCACGGCGACGACTTCCAGGCCGCCCGCGAGTACGCCGCGGTGCTCGCCGACCGCGACGGGCTGCACATGGTGCCGTCGTTCCATCCCGACCTCGTCGACGGGGTGTCGACCTACCCGCTCGAGCTGTTCCGTGCGGTGCCGGACCTCGACGTGGTCTACGTGCCCATCGGCCTCGGGTCCGGCGCCTGCGCCGTCCTCCAGGCCCGAGATGCGCTCGGGCTGAGGACCCGGGTCGTCGGTGTCGTGTCCGCGCACGCGCCGGCGTACGCCCTGTCGCTCGACGCCGGCGAGCCGGTGAGTCATCCGGTGAGCACGGCTCTCGCCGACGGCCTCGCCTGCAGCACGCCCGAACCCACGGCCGTCGAGGCCATCCGCGCCGGCGTCGACCACATCGTGCAGGTCACCGACGACGAGGTCGGCGCGGCCATGCGCACGATGTTCGTCTGCACGCACAACGTCGCGGAGGGCGCGGGGGCGGCCGGCTGGGCGGCCGCCTGGAAGGAGCGCGAGTCAATCGCCGGGCAGCGGGTTGCGGTCGTCCTCACCGGAGGGAACGTCGACGCCGACGTGTTCGCCCGCCAGCTGCAGCGGTGACCCCGCCAGGTCGACCCGCGGTGACCGAGTCGGCTAAGCCAGGACCATCGCCGTACGCAGCAGCAGGAACAGACCGGAGAGCACGCAGACCAGCCCGACGACCTGCCGGAGCCGCTGGCCGTGCACGCGGGTGGCGACCACGGCTCCCAGGACCGTGCCGACGGCGGCGACGACGCCCAGCAGGGTGCCGAGCCTGACGTCGGTGAGGCCCGCTTGGAGATAGCCGACCGAACCCGCGGCGACCACCGGCAGCTGGGCGACCTGGCTGACCGCCACCGCCCGCACCACGGTGACACCCAAGGCGAGCAGGATCGGCACGAGCAGGACTGGCCCGCCCGTCCCGGTCAGCGCGGACCCGAACCCGACCACTGCCCCGATCGCGACCAGGGAAAGCCCGCCCAGCTCTCGGGCCGGGCGGCGTCCGGCTGAAGGCAGCAGCTGATGCAGGCCGACGAGCAACGTCAGGGCGGCCAGCGCGAACAGCACCACGCTCGGCGGGAGCACGGCGTTGGTGCGCGCACCGACGAACGCGGCAGGCACGATGCCCACGGCGAGGCGCGCGAGCATCGCCCAGGGCACCAACCCGCGCCAGGAGTACGCCGCGGATCCGACGACGCCGGTGAACAGGAAGACCCACGTGCTGGTGGCGGTCGCCGCATGCGGGCTCATGTCACCGACCGCGACCAGCCCGGGAGGAAGCAGCACGCCGCCGACACCGGCAAGACCGACCAGGAGCCCCACGACCGCGACGAGCGCGAGCAGCAGCGGGGTCAACCGGAAGCCTCACTTGCCGGAGCCGACGGTCGCGGCGGCTCGGTGGACGGGGACGACGACGGACGCGACCCTAACCCCGCGCCGGTCGGGTCGACCCGGCGGTCAGGACTCAGGAGAGGCGGTGTACGCCGCCGCAGTCCGGTCGGCCTTGTCCTGCGCCTCGGTGGCGTCGGCTCCTGCCGCGAGGTCGGCTTCGCCCCAGAGTCGGCTGCTGAGCCTGATGAACTCCTTGCCCCGGTCGCCCGCGGACCACGCCTCGACCTCCTTGGGGTCGACGCGCTCCCCCGTCGAGAGGTGCAGGGAAAGTGCCATGATGCCGAGGTCCCAGCCGACGCCGGTCGCGCCCGGTCCGAACTGCGCCCAGTGCTCGTCGTCGGGGACGATGTGCTCGAGCTCGAACCGGGTCCCCCCGGCCGGTTCGGCCGACAGCCGCACCTCGACCCAGCTCAGGCTCTCGCCGTACTCCCAGGTGACGGCGAAGCTCTTCGGCGGGTCGCAGCGCTCGATCGTGCCCCCGGCGTTGCCCTCGAGCTGGTAGCGACCACCCAGGCGCAGGTCGCCCGACACCGGGAGGAACCAGCGCGGGAGCCGCTCGGGGTTGGTGCAGGCGTCCCACATGTCGTCCATGCCGGTGTCGTAGGTCTGGCTCACGGCCACGACGTGCACCTCGCCGGACTCGAGCTCACGACGCCCGACCCGGCGGCGTACGGCGTTGATCTGTGCGCTGACGTCGAGCATCACTCTCTCCTTTGAGGCCGGCCTCTGGCGCTGGGACCTACTGCCGACTCTACAAGAGAACTCTTATATAAGTCGATACCTATTCTCTCGTGTCCTCAGCTCCGCTCCGGACAGACGAAACCCCGCACCACGAGGGTGCGGGGTTCGATCCTGCCAATCCGGTCGGCTGGTCCGGCCGCCCACGCCCCGGTGGGGGCGCTTCGTCGGTCTGACCCCGGACCGGGTGCGGTCCGGCCTGACCGCTCAGGCTGCGTGGAAAATGGGACCCTCAGGCGGCGTGCTTGTGGTCGCCCGAGCTGCGCACACCGGCCGCGGTCGCCGCGTTGTCCTGCGACTCCAGGACCGGCGCGACCGTCTCGATGTTGCGCCCCTGGGCATCCGTCACCGTGACGCTCGGGAAGGTCTGCCGAGCGCGGAGGGTCCCGAAACGACGGGTGAAGATCATGGTATTGACCCCTTCTCTACATCGGGCTCCTTGTGGGATCCCGCTGTTCATGTCTACTGCATACAGTCTCCCACGCGGTGTCCGGATGGTGCGAATCGTGGGCCCGTGATCCCACTCACACCGGACGCGCACGGGTCCCGCGCACTAACCGGACTCGGACGCTGCTCCGGGTTAGTCCGCACTCGCCGGGGGGTCGGCGGGTGTTCGTCTCGCGGCGCGGCTCGCTCGCGGGGCATTCGTGCAATCTCGACGCCAAGGAGGAGACGTCACCCGACGTCAGGGAGAGGCGTCACCGCGCGCCGCGGCCGGGGCTGACAGGCTGAGCGGCATGGCCCTGGTCAGCTGCGACTTCTACTCCGCCGCCCTCGAGGTCGGGACCGCGATGACGGTGGTCCTGCCCGAACCCACCTGGCCGCACGCCGCTGCGGCGGGCCCGCCGAGCGGACGGTCGACCACACCGGTGCTGTACCTGCTGCACGGGCTGTCCGACGACCACACCATGTGGCAGCGGCAGACCTCGATCGAGCGTTACGCCGCCCCACTCGGCCTCGCCGTCGTCATGCCCGCCGTACACCGCAGCTTCTATGCCGACGAGGCGCACGGGCACGCCTACTGGACGTTCCTGAGCCAAGAGCTCCCGCAGGTGGTGTCGTCGCTGTTCCGCGTCTCGCACCGTCCGGAGGACACCTACGTCGCCGGGCTGTCCATGGGCGGGTACGGCGCGCTGAAGTGGGCGTTCCACGAGCCGTCCCGGTTCGCCGGCGTCGCGAGCATGTCCGGCGTACTGGACGTGGCGGCGGTGGCAGGGCTCCCCGAACGCAAAGCCCTGTTCCACCGCGTCTTCGAGGGAGCCCCGGGTCGGCGCGACGACCTGTTCTCGCTGCTCCGGGCGGCCGACGTCGACGCCCTCCCCCCGATGCACATCAGCTGCGGCACCGAGGACCACCTCTTCGACGGCAACGAGTCCTTCGTGCGGGCGGCCCGGGACGCCGGCCTCGCACCGGCCGTCGACTTCCGGCCGGGTGAGCACGACTGGGCGTTCTGGGACGCCGAGATCCACAGCGTGCTCGAGTGGCTCCCCGGGCTCCCCCGCTGATCCTCGACCCACGCCGTCAGGCGTCAGGCATTCGTGGAATCTCCCTCGGCTTCCCCGGTCGTTGGTTACCGTTGAGGACGCGTTCTGCAGCACCGGCCCTCGTGTCCGGAACCGCCGAAGGATGGGACACATGGCTCTCTCTTGTCGTCGAGACTCGCGCGCCGCGACCTCGATCCTGGCCGTCGCCGCGCTGACCGCAGCCTGTGTGTCGGCATCGCCACAGCCCCCCGCCTCCGGTGCCTCCCCCGGCCCTTCCGCGGGCGCGTCCGCTACCGCGGGGTCGGCCGCCGGGTCAGCAGCGAGGCCGGCCGCGGGAGCGGCGGACAACCGCGTCGACCACGTCATCGCCATCTCCGTCGACGGGCTGAACCCGAAGGCGCTGAGCCGGCTCGGCCGGGCGCGCACGCCGCACTTCCACCGGCTGTTCGCGCAGGGTGCCGGAACGATGAACGCGCGCACGCTGCGTGAGTCGACCTCCACGCTGCCGAACCACACCGGCATGCTCACCAGCCGGCGCGTCGCCGCCGGCAACGGGGGGCACGGTGTGGTGGTCAACGAGGACCCGGGCGGCACCGTGCACGACACCGCGGGCGAGCACGTGGACAGCGTGTTCACGGTCGTCCACGACCGGGGCGGCGGCACCGCGCTGTACGCCGGCAAGGACAAGTTCAACCTGTTCCAGCGCACCTGGAACCCGCGATTCGGCGGCCTGGACCGGATCGGGGTCGACAACGGCAGTGACAAGCTCGACCGCTACGTGCTCCGAACCGACACCGGCGTGCTCGTCAAGCGGCTGCGGCGCCAGCTCGCCAACCGCCCGCCCGCGTTCGCGCTGCTGCACCTGCGGCTGCCCGACGCGGCCGGGCACGCCCACGGGTACATGGGCAGGGCCTACCTTCGCGCGGTGCACCGCACCGACGTCCTGCTCGGTCGGCTGATGCGGACGATCAACGGCAAGCGTGCCCTGCGCCGGCACACGGCGCTGATCCTCACCGCCGACCACGGCGGCCACCGAGACGGGCACAGCCACAGCAACCCGCGGCGCCTCGCGCACTTCCGCATCCCGTTCGTCGTCTGGGGTGCCACTGTCGCCCGGGGCGCCGACCTCTACGCGCTGAACCGGGACCGTGCCCGGCCGGGCGCGCGCCGCACGACGTACCGCGGGAGGCAGCCGATCCGCAACGCCGAGGTGGCCAACCTGGCCGCCGACCTGCTCGACGTTCGCTCCGTGCCGGGCAGCGAGTTCGACGCACGGCAGACCCTCGACGTCCGCCGGCGCTGAGTCCCCTGCGCGGGCCGGCTGGGTTGCGGTATATCTGACCCATGTCATCCCCGCGTGACCGAAGCGAGCGTGCGCCCGAGGTCGCACTGCCCGACGACCTGCCAGTCGTCGAACGCGACGTGGTCCGGCTGGTCGTGCTCGACGCCCGTGCCGACGTGCTGCTGTTCCACACCCACGACCCCACCTACCCCGAGCTCGGGACCTGGTGGGAGCTGCCCGGCGGTGGCATGGAGGACGGCGAGACCCACCGCGAGACCGCGACGAGGGAGCTCGCCGAGGAGACCGGGATCGCCGTGCGGCCGGAGCAGGTCGCGGTGCCGACCTGGCGGCGGCATGCGACGTACCGCTACCGAGGCGAGCGCAGGCTTCAGCACGAACAGGTCGCGGTCGTGCGGCTCGGCGTCGCAGCGCCTGCGGTCGACGGGTCGCAGCGCGTGGGCTTCGAGGACGAGGACTACTTCGGGTTCCGGTGGTGGCCGGTGGCGGAGGTAGCGAGGAGCACCGAACGCTTCTACCCCGGGCGGCTGCCGGCGTTGCTCGAGGGGTTCCTCGCGGGTGAGGAGATCGACGAGCCGTTCGAGCACTGGTCCTGAGTCGGGCATGGGGGCGGAGGGCGTGGCAGATTCAGCCGACGTGCCCGAGGAGATCCTCGCGCGGGTCCGGTCGGTGTGCCTCGCGCTGCCGGAGGCGCACGAGGAGCAGGCATGGGTGGGGACGCGTTGGCGGGTTCGCGCACACACGTTCGTGCACGTGCTCACCGTCGAGTCCGGTCGGCCACCGGCGTACGCCAGGGCCGCCGGCACCGAAGGCCCGGCCGTCGTTCTCACGTTCCGGGGCGACCCGGCCGAGCTGGACGCGCTGGCCGGCGTCGGCGCGCCGTACTTTCGCGTCCGCTGGGGTCGCGAAGTGGGCGGCCTGGTAATCGGCCCCGACACGAGCTGGGACGAGGTGGCCGAGCTGCTGACCGACAGCTACCGCGTCATGGCGCCGGCGAAGCTTGCGGCACAGGTCGACCGCCCACCTCGGTGACATCGCGGCAGCAGGCGCCGCGAGTGTCAGACTGTGCCGATGCGAGCCACGAACCGGGCAGTGCTGGTCACCGGGGCCTCGCGCGGCATCGGCGCAGCGACCGCGCGCGCGTTCGCCGAGAGCGGTGACCGGGTCGCCGTCCACTACGGTTCGTCCGCTTCGCTCGCCGAGCGCACGCTCAGTGCACTACCCGGAGACGGCCACGTGCTGGCGCAGGCCGACCTGAGGGACCCGACGGCGATCGAGGAGATGGTCGACCGGGCCGCGTCGGCTATGGGCGGCATCGACGTCCTGGTCAACAACGCGGGCGTCTTCACTGCGCACGACATCGGCGAGGTGTCGTACGAGCAGTGGCAGCGCGCCTGGTCGGAGACGCTGACGGTCAACCTGGTCGCGGCGGCCAACGTGACGTGGTGCGCGGTGCGCCACATGGGCGCCGACGGTGGGCGCATCGTCAACGTTGCGTCCCGCGGCGCGTTCCGCGGTGAGCCCACCCAGCCCGCGTACGGCGCGAGCAAGGCCGGCCTGGTCTCGCTCGGTCAGTCGCTGGCCCGTGCGCTGGGACCGCGCGGCATCGCGGTCGCGACGGTGGCGCCGGGCTGGACCGAGACCGACATGGCGGCCGAGTCGCTCGCGGGCCCGGCCGGTGAGCGGCGCCGCAACGAGAGCCCGCTCGGTCGCGTCGCCACCCCCGACGAGGTCGCGAAGGCCATCGTCTACCTCGCGTCCCCTGATGCGGAGTTCGCGACCGGCACCGTGCTCGACTTCAACGGTGCCTCGCACCTGCGCATGTAGCCGGTTCAGCGCAGGTAGGCAACGAGCTCCGCGATCCTGCCGTCGTAGCGGAGCCGGGCCAGGGCACGCTGCTGCACCTGACGAACCCGTTCGCGCGAGAGCGAGAGCTCGCCGGCCACGTCCTCCAGCGTCCGTGCCTCGCCACCGCCCAGACCGAACAGCATCCGCAGCACCTTCGCGTCCCGCTCCTGCAGGCACGACAGCGCCTCGTCGAGGTCGGCACCGAGCATCGCGTTGGTCACCTGACCGGAGACCGCAACCGCGTCGTCGGCCACCAGGTCACCGAGTTCGCCGCCGTCGTCGGCGTCGCCCATCGCCTGGCTCAGCGACACCGGGTCGCGCGCCCAGCTGAGCAGCTCGCCGGCGCGCTGCACGGTCACGTCGAGTTCGGCGGCCAGCTCGGCCAGCGAGGGTTCGCGGCCCAGCGCGGTCGAGAGCTGTTCGCGGCTGCGCATCGCCTTCCCGAGCTCGGCGGACACCTGTGAGGGCACGCGGATGGCGCGACCCTGGTCGGCAGCGGCCTGCGAGACCCGCTGGCGGATCCACCAGGTCGCGTAGGTGGAGAACTTGAACCCGCGCCGGTGGTCGAACATCTGCACCGCGCGCATCAGTCCGATGTTGCCCTCCTGGATCAGGTCGATCAGCGGCACCCCGCGGTTGGTGTACTTCTTCGCGATCGACACCACGAGCCGCAGGTTGGACTGCACGAGCCGCTGATGCGCCTGCTCCCCCACTGTGACCAGCATCCGCAGGTCGGCCATGTCGTCGGGAGCAGGGTCGTCCGCCAGCGCCTCGGCGGCCAGCAGTCCGGCCTCGATCGCGCTCGCGGTCTCGACCTCGTCTGCGGCAGTGAGCAGCGTGTGGCGCGCTACGTCGTTGAGATAGGTCCGCAGCAGGTCTGCGGAGACGAACTCGGTCTCGGATGCACGAACGGCAGTCGCCTGTGCTGAAGTCACTAGGGCCCCCTGGCTGAGTGGCTCTCAGTTTCTCCCGCGCAGCAAGGCGTGCGTACTGCGTTTTACCAAGGTATGCACCAACAACTACGCGGGGTCACGCCGCATGCACGAGCCGACATGGGTGGTGCGAATTTCGTTCGCTCTAAGGCATCGGGCCGGCACCGAGGGTGAGTCGGTAGTCGAGTCGATGCGCTCAGTACAGGCCGTCCGCCGGTGCTGCCTCGAGACATCGCGTGGGCTCGGGCCCGACCGGCACATCTGCGTCGGCGGCGGCCGGCGCCGGTTGTGCCGTCAGGGGGCTCTCCGGCCGCTCGATGCGACCGGGTGCTCGCCGAGCCCGCCGGCCCACTCGCCGACCCACTCGCCGGGCCCGTTGACTGGCGCCGACGTGCCCTGCCGGTAGGACAGGTCGGCCGGGATCGAGTGCTCGACGTGCCGGCGACTGCACGCGACCGCCGCCTGCGCGTCCCCGTCGATGATCGCTTGCAGCAGCGGCAGATGATGTGGCCGCAGGTCGTGATCGGTGAGGCTGCCGGACTCGTGGAGTACGTGCCAGCAGCGCAGGGTGAGGTTGAGCAGCTTGGCCATCCGGTCGGCGATGAACGGGTTCATCGACGCGTCCGCGATCGCCTCGTGTACCCGGCGGTGCAGCTCGAGTACTGCGCCGGCCTCCGTCGGCGGGTCCTCCAGCTCGTTGGCCAGCCGTTGCAGCTCCCGGCGGTGCGCGGCCGACGCGCGCTGCGCGGCGTAGTGGGCCGCGGTCTCCTCCAAAGGGACGCGGATCTCCCACAGGTGCTGGATGTCGCTGATGCGTACCAGCTCGGCGATCGTCGCCCGACGCGGGTAGACGCGCACCAGCCCCTCCTGCGCCAGCCGCTGGATGGCCCGGCGGACCGGCGTCACCCCGACCCCGAGGTCGGCGGCCAGCGACTCCTCCGCGAGCACGTCGCCCGGCCGGATCTCCAGCGTGATCAGCCGGTGGAGCAGCTCGCGGTAGGCACGTTCGCCGAGGGCGCTGTCGGGGGTCGCGTCGGTGGTCATCGCATCGGCTTCCTCGCGGCAATGTGACGCTTGACACTGCAATCCTAGTCTGTCCAGACTGAAGTTTCACGATCGCGGGTCCTGGCTGGCGACGGGGTGGGGTGGCTGAGACGGACGGCCGACCGGCGTCCGCCGAAGCCTGGCGCACAGCCCGAACGGGGCTCGCCGGCAACGGACCTAGGAGCATCGACGGTGAAACTGCTTTCCTTCCACGCGGCCGACGGCGTGCGGCTGGGTGTCAAGACCGAGGCGGGCGTCGTCGACGTCCGTGAAGTGGCCGCAGGCGCCGGGCTCGAGGCGCCCGACTCCGTCGAGGAGGTCATCGCCGGCGGCCCCTCGGCGCTCGAACAGGTCGCTCGGGTCGTGGCTGCCTCCGAGTCGGCCTCGTCGGAGTCCGAGCTCCGCATCGCACCGCCGGTCACCGCACCGAACAAGATCGTCTGCGTGGGCGCCAACTACCTCAAGCACGCCCAGGAGGCCGGGCTGCCGATCCCCGAGCACCCGATCTACTTCGCCAAGTACACCAACAGCCTGTCCGCGCACGGTGAGGACGTCGTACTCCCGAACGTCACCGAGCGCGGCGACTACGAGGTGGAGCTCGTCGCGGTCATCGGGCGCCCTGCGCACCGGGTGGGTGTCGAGGACGCCCTCGACCATGTCTTCGGCTACGCCACCGGAAACGACCTGTCCGCGCGCGAGCTCCAGATGCGCAGCAGCCAGTGGACCTACGGCAAGGCGATCGACGGTTTCGCCCCGCTGGGGCCGTACGTCGTCACCGCGGACGAGGTGCCCGACCCCCAGCAGCTCGACCTGAAGTGCTGGGTCAACGGTGAGCTACGCCAGGCCTCCAACACCGCCGACATGATCTTCTCGGTCGCCGAGCTGGTGAGCGACCTGTCGCAGATCATGACGCTGGAGCCCGGCGACCTCATCTACACCGGGACCCCCGAAGGGGTCGTCCTGGGCATGAAGGAGCCCACGTGGCTGCAGGTCGGCGACGAGGTCGCCTGTGACATCCAGGGCCTGGGCCGCCTGGTCACGTACATGGTCGCCGACAAGCACGGCGACTGACATGAACACGCGCTGTTCACTTCGGAGCGGGTAGCACCGCCACACCCCAAGGGGTCGCGCCATGGAACCGTCATTCCTGTCCCTGATTCCGCCGGTCGTCACGATCGCGCTGGCCATCGCCACCAAACGGATCTTCGTGGCGCTGGGCACGGGCATCGTGCTCGGTGCACTGCTCTACACCGGGTGGGACGTCCCGGCGAGTCTCGCCCTCGTCGGCGAAGTGGCCGGCGGCCTCGTCATCGCCGAGGGGGCGATCGCCGAGGAGATGTACATCAGCGCGTTCGTCCTGCTGCTCGGCGTGCTCACGTCGTTCATCTACGTGTCCGGCGGGCTGCGGGCGTTCTCGGCGTGGGCGATCACGCGGGTCCGGACGAGCTTCCAGGCGCAGCTCGTGCCGATCCTGCTGGGCATCGTCATCTTCTTCGACGACGCGTTCAGCTGTCTCGTCGGCGGCAACGTCAGCAGGTCGATCACCGACGAGCACCGCATCTCGCGGGCGAAGCTGTCGTACCTCGTCGACTCGACCGCGGCACCGGTCATCATCCTCACGCCGATATCGGGATGGGCCGCGTTCATCGCCGCGGCCATGGGCGGCATCCTCACCACCAACGGCATCAGCCAGTACACCGGCTACGAGGCGTTCCTGTTCTCGATCCCGATGAACTACTACGCGATCACGGCGATCCTGTTCGTGTTCATCGTCGCGTTCTTCGGGCTCAGCTTCGGACCGATGCGCAAGCACGACCAGCGCGCCACCGACGAGGGCATCCTGTTCGACACCTCACACGGACACGTGCCCGGCGAGACCGACCAGAACCTGCCCACCCGCGAGGACGGCCGGGTCATCGACCTGGTGCTGCCGATCCTGACCCTGATCGGGTTCACCGTGGTCGGAGCGCTGTGGCTGGGGATCTCGGGCACCGACGGCCCGCTCACGGCCATGCAGGTCCTCGCCAACACCGACGTGATCCTCGCGCTGTTCTACGGCGGACTGGCCGCGTGCGTGGTCTCCGGCGTGCGGCTGTTGTTGCGCCGGACGCCCGTGCGCCAGGTGGCGACGGCGGCGGTTGTCGGGCTCCGGTCGATGCTGACCGCCGTCGCCGTGGTGTTCCTGGCGTGGATGACCGCGGAGATCATCTCGATGCTGGGCATCGGCGAGTACGTCGCGCTGCTGATCGATGGGACCCTGTCGTTCTCGCTGCTCCCGGCGCTGCTGTTCCTGGTCGCGTCGTTCATCTCGTTCTCGATGGGCAGCACCTTCGGCACCTTCGGGCTGTTGCTGCCGATCGCTGCCGAGATCGTGGTGGCCGTCGACGCCGGGCTCCTGCTCCCGGCGTTCGGCGCCGTGCTCGCCGGTGCGATTTTCGGCGACCACACGTCGCCTTTGTCCGACACCACGATCCTTTCCTCGATCGGGTCGGGCATCCACCTGATCGACCACGTCACCACGCAGATGCCGTACGCGTTCGTGTGCAGCGCCGCGTCGGTGCTCGGCTACCTCACACTCGGCCTCACCCGCAACACGCTGCTGGGTCTGCTCGCGACACTGGTCGCGCTCGGGGTTGCCAGCGTCCTGCTGAAGATGCGGTTCGCGACCGAGACCCGACGCGCAGCACCGGTCCGCGCCGCGACCGGGTAGATTCGCGACCTGGGCGACAGCCCGGCGAACGCGAGACCGCACGAGGGGGGCCGTGATGGCGTTGTACGACCGGAGCGTGCTGGTGACCATCGACGTGCAGCGCGACTTCTACGAGTCCGGTGCGCCCGGGCTTGTCAAGGGCACGGCGCAGTGCATCCCGGCCATGAGCCGGCTAGCCGAGGCCTTCCGTTCGGGCGGGCTGCCGATCGTGCACGTCGTGCGCCTGTACCTCGCCGACGGGAGCAACGCCGAACCCTTTCGTCGGCCGATGCTGGCGTCGGCGAGCGTCGTACGCCCGGCAACGGAAGGGAGTCACCTCCCGGCGGAGCTGCTGCCGGAGGGTGTACGCCAGCCCGACCCGGAGGCCCTGCTGCGCGGCGAGCTGCAGCAGGTCGGCAGGTCCGAGTGGGTCATGTACAAGCCGCGCTGGGGCGCGTTCTACAACACCGGCCTGGAGGAGCACCTGCGCGCGCTCGACGTGGACACGGTGGTGTTCGTCGGGTGCAACTTCCCGAACTGCCCGCGCGCCAGCCTGTACGAGGCCAGTGAGCGCGACTTCGCCACGGTCCTGGTCGCCGACGCGGTGAGCGGCACCTACGCACGAGGCATGCAGGAGCTCGCCGGCATGGGCACGGTGGTCACCAGCACCGACGGAGTTCTGCACGAGCTGCGGGAGGTCGTGCTCGACCCCGCCACCTGACGGGCAGTGCCGTCAGGACTCGCAGCTGATCAGCCGCTCGCCCCGCAGGCAGTCGTCGTTGCCCGCACCGCCGTTGAGGCCGTCGCTGCCCGCTCCGCCGTTGAGCACGTCCGGGCCGTCCTGGCCGCGGACCTGGTCGCGCCCCGCCCCGCCGAACATGTCGTCGTGCTGGCTGCCGCCGGCGAGCCGGTCGGCTCCCGGACCGCCACGCACCTCGTCGGGCCCGGGACCGCTGTCGAGCCGGTCCGCGCCCCCGGCACCGATGAGGTCGTCGTTGCCGTCTCTGCCGAGCAGTACGTCGGGGCCGGCGCCACCGTCGAGGCCGTCCTTGCCGGGTCCGCCGAGCAGCCGGTCCTCGCCCGGCCCGGCGCAGATCTCGTCCTTGGCACCGAGGCCGCGGATCACGTCGTTGCCGCCGCGGGCCATGATCGAGTCCTCGCGCGCCGTTCCGCGGATGACGTCACGTCCCTGGGTGCCGAAGATCGTGACCGCCTCGCCGCGGCACGCCTGGCCGAGGCCGGCCGACGCCCCCAGCGTCGGCAGCACCAACAGGGGCAGCCCGACCGCCGCCACCACGGCGACCCGTCGCGCGCGTCCGATGTTGCCGTTCGTCTTCGTCATGGTCGCTCGTCTCCGTCCGATCTCGCAGAAGCCGGTCCCGGCCGTCGCCAATGCATCCAGACTCTTCGCCTCGCGTCGAGGCGGGCAACACGACGTTGGTCCCGGGACCCTCGTTTCCCTCCGATCGGTCCCCTTCGCGCCGAGATTGCACGAATGGCCCGCCTGGGCGGTTCGCGCCGTCGTCTCCGGGCACGGACTGGTAGCAGAAGCGCTCACGCGCGACCGCCGCCGTACGACCAGGTGACGTCAGGCCCAGACCCTTCCGGCCCCCAGGACGACCATCTGCTGGTGCACCGAGTCGACCCCGTCGTACGAGTTCGGCCCGCCCGGGTGCCGCCCGGGTCGTGCCTAGGCCGCGTGCCGGCTGACCCGCACGCCACAACGCGGGCAGTGGGTGCCGCTGCAGATGTCGAGGTCCTGCCCGCAGCCACACACCGGCGGCAACGTCGGCCAGGGGCCGGCCATCTCTGCACGCGTCCCTTCGTGCGCCGAGGTCCATGCGTGCTGTTCCGTGGTCATCGTGGTCACCGCCTCCCCCGTCTTGCTACGTACTGCTTTGACCTGCCCTCGCCCCCGAACTCATCGGCCTGCTGTCGAGGAGTCTGTGCTGGACAGAAGACCGACAGTGCCTGAAACCTTTGTAGGGCATGGCCGAGCGGGGCTCGTTCCGCCGCGCCGGACGGCGAGCAGATTTCCTCGCCGGGCAGGGATCACACGCAGACGAAGAGGAGTCCACGACCGTGGAGTACATCAGTGGCAACGGCAAGTTCGCCTCGTTCGGCGCCTACTCGCCGGTGGCGCGCGCGAGCGCACCGAAGGAGCTGGTCGCTGTGGCCGGGCAGCTGGGCGCCGACAGCAGCGGCGCACTGACCGGCGCCGGCGACACGGCGGCACAGGTGCGCCAGGTGTTCGAGAACATCGGCACCGCACTCGCTGAGGTGGGACTGGGCTTCGGCGACGTCCTGAAGTTCACGACGTACGTCGTCGGCCGCGACACGGTCGCCGACTTCATGGCGGCCCGCATGGAGGTGTTCGGCGCGATCTACCCCGACGGCCGGTACCCGCCCAACACCCTGCTGCTCGTGCCCGGTCTGGTCGAGGAACGCTTCGTCGTGGAGGTCGAGGCCCTGGCGGTGCGCACCTAGCCCGCGGCACCGGCGACGCCGGACCTTGGTCGCCCGCCGATGTGGTGTCGGCGCACTGGGGTATAGCACCTGGTGTGGCAGCTGTGGAGTCCCGTTCGAACCGCACCCAGGTCGTGCTCGGCCTCGTGGTGGCCTGCACCGCGCACTTCCTGGTCGGGGCAGACGGCCTGGCCGTCGCCATCGCGCTGCCGACCATGCAGAGCGAGCTGCAGGTCGCACCGATCGACGCCCAGTGGGTGCTCACCGCCTACGGTCTGGCCTTCGGCGGCGCGTTGCTGCTCGGAGGGCGGCTGGGCGACCTGTACGGCCGAAGGAGGCTGCTGGTCACGGGGATGACGCTGTTCGCAGCCGGGTCGCTCCTGGCCGGAGCATCCCCCAGCCTGGAGGTCCTCGTCTGCGCCCGCGCGATCCAGGGTCTCGGCGCGGCAGCAGCGATCCCGGCGACACTGGCGCTGATCGGCACCATGTTCGGGCCCGGGACGACGCGCACCCGCGCGCTGTCGCTGCTCGCCGCGATGGCCAGCGTGGGCATCAGCACCGGCATGCTGCTCGGGGGCATCGTCACAGAGCTGCTCGGGTGGCGCTGGGTGTTCCTGCTGGTCGTTCCGTTCCCGGCGGCGGCCGCCGTGCTGGCTCCCCGCGTCCTGCCCGAGAGCCGGGCCGAGCGCATCCCACGGCGGCTCGACGTGGGCGGTGCCGTCCTGGTCAGCGCAGGGTTCGTCGCGATCCTCCTGGGGTTGACCCGGGTCGAGCACGACGGCCTCGCGTCGGCGTCGACGGTCGTGCCCGCGCTCACGGGTCTGGTGCTGCTGGTCGCCTTCGTGGGGTGGGAACGTCGTTCACCGGTGCCGCTGGTGCGCGTGCAGGTGCTGCGCGTCCGGGCGCTGCGCGCGGCCACCCTGGGAGTGGGTGTCAACGCGGTCGCGTTCACCTGCATCGTCTACGTGGGCACGTTGTACCTGCAGACCGCACTCGGCTACGGGCCGCTGTCGGCCGGGCTCGCGCTGCTGCCGATCACCGTCGTCGCGTTCGCCGTTCCCGTACTCGCCGGTCGACGGCTTGCCCGCCACTCACCGAGACGACTGCTCGCCGCGTCCTTCGCCGCCACCGCTGCGGCGCTGCTCTGGCTCGCGCGTGCGCCGGTTCCCGCTGACTACGCGACCGACCTCATGCTGCCGCTGGTGGTGCTGGGCGCATCGCTGTCGATCGCGTTCGTCGTGCTCAACCAGGAGGCCATCGCCGACGTCGCCCCCGACGACAAGGGCGTGGCATCCGGCGTCTTCGAGACGGCCAACCACCTCTTCGGCGGCGCCGTCGGCGTCGCGGCCTATGCCACCGTCCTCACCGCGACGGCATCGCATCCGGGCGACCCCGACGGATACCGCGCCGCGTTCATCCTCGCCGCGGGAGGTGCGGTCGTGCTCGGCTCGGCCTCAGCATTGATCGCGCGTAGGCAGGCGCGCACGGCAGGTGGGTACGCCGACCCGGACCGGTCGCGGCGGAGGTCGCGAGCGTCGCGATGAAGCAGTGCCCCTCGCCGTCGCGGAACATGGATGTCGGAGCCGCTTCGTAGCCTTGCCGGCATGCACATCGAGAAACGCGTCGCGATCGTGACCGGGGCGGGCGCCGGCACCGGCCGGCTGATCGCCGAGCGTCTCGCCGCGCTCGGTGCGACTGTGGTCGTCGCCGACGTCGACGGGACCCATGCCGAGGAGGTCAGTC
>DATMEB010000233.1:0-5514 GCA_035557095.1 Nocardioidaceae bacterium
GCCGGCCCCATGGCGCACGCGGACGCTCGCCACCGACGGCATCACCTCCTGGGCAACGCCGGACACGGTGCGCGAGTACTCGTCCATCCCCGCCATGAACCACTCAACCCGGCGCAGCGGCGATGCCTTCCCGTGTTCGCCAAGGGCGGACGGCCAGACGGTGCACACGCGGGCAGACCGGACACTCCTGCCCAGGACGACAGACGGGTCGGCAGACTGGACGCCATGGTGCGTGCGGTGGCCGTCGTCGGCGTGGTGGTGATCCTGCTGCTCGTGATGGTGTGGGCACTGCAGCGCCGGCTCGTCTACTTCCCCTCGACGCAGGACGTCCCCCCGGCCGGGCAGGTGCTGGGCCAGGGACGGGACGTGGTCCTGGAGACCGCCGACGGCCTGCCGCTCGGCGCCTGGCACCTACCCCCGAAGGACCCCGGACGCGACCTCACCGTGCTGGTCGCCAACGGCAACGGCGGCGACCGCTCGATGCGAGCACCGTTGGCCGAGGCCCTGGCCCGGCGAGGGCTGGGCGTGCTGCTCTTCGACTACCGCGGGTACGGCGACAACCCCGGCAACCCCACCGAGGACGGCCTGGCCCTCGATGTACGCGCGGCCCGCCGGCACCTGGTCGAGGACGTCGGCGTACGTCCGGACCGGCTGCTGTACTTCGGCGAGAGCCTCGGCGCGGCGGTGGTGACCGAGCTGGCGAGCGAGCACCCACCGGCGGGGCTCGTGCTGCGCTCGCCGTTCGTCGACCTGGCCTCCGTCGGACGTCACCACTACCCGTACCTGCCTGTCGGCCTGCTGCTGCGCGACCGCTACCCGCTGGTCGAGCATCTCGCGGCGGTGGACGTGCCTGTCGTGGTCGTCTACGGCACCGGCGACACGATCGTGCCCGCGGAGCAGAGCCGCGCGGTCGCCCGGGAAGCGCCTGGGCCGATGCGCACGGTCGAGGTCGAGGGCGCAGACCACAACGACCTCACGCTGCTCAGCGGGGACCGGCTGGTCGAGGCCGTCGTCCGACTCGCCGGCGAGGTATGCCGCTGACGGCTCAGCGGCCGGGGTCGAGCACGAGCTTGCCCACGGTGCCGCGGGCCCGCAGGTCGCGATGCGCCTGCGCGGCATCGGCCAGGGCGTACTCGCCGCCGAGCAGCGGCCGCAGAGCACCCGAGCCGGTCAGCTCGAACAGCTCGGCCAGTGGCTCGGCGAGCATGCCCGGCCGAGCAAGGCAGTCGATCAGCCAGAACCCCACGACGGACTTCGAGCCCACCATCAGCTGGTCGGGTGCGATCGGCTTCGGCGGCGTCCGCGAGGCCATGCCGTACGTGACGAGCCGCCCGAACCGGCCGAGTGCCGCCATCGACTCGTCGAACACCGGACCGCCGGCCATCTCCAGGACCGCGTCGACCCCGTGCCCGTCGTTGGCCTCCTGCAGTCGCTGCGCGAGGTCGTCGGCGGCTGAGTCGAGGGCGACGTCGGCGCCGAGCTCGAGCGCGGTGGCGCGCTTGCCCTCACTCGACGCGGTCGCGATCACCCGACCGGCGCCCCACCGCTTCGCCAGCTGCACCGCCAGCGACCCGACCCCGCCGGCGGCCGCGTGCACCACGACCGCCTCGTCCTTCGCCAGCCGTGCGCAGGTGCGCAGCAGGTGCCAGGCCGTCAGGCCCTGGACGACCAGCGCCAGCGCCTGCGCGTCCTCGACCTCGTCCGGCACCTCGAACGACAGCGCATCGGGCGCGAGGACCCGCTCGGCGTAGCCGCCCTCGTTGACCAGGGACACGACGCGTCGCCCCTCCGGCGTACGCCCGACGACCTCGACCCCGGGCACCATCGGCAGGGTCGCCGGAGCCAGGTAGGTGTTCTCGACGTGATGGGTGTCGGCGTAGTTGACGCCGATCCTGCTCACGTCGAGCACGGTGAAGCCGGCCTGCGGCTCGGGGTCGGGCAGCTCGGTCGGGGTCAGCACCTCGGGGCCGCCGAACTCGGTGATCTGGACCGCGCGCACTGGTCCTCCTCGGATGGGGGCGATCGGCGCCGGCCACGCTACGACCCGGTCGGCCTGCGGCCACGGCCGGGTGCGCGCGTCGTCTGGTCACGGCTGGCCACCACTAAGGTCGGGGCGTGTCCGACGACGCCCCGACCGAGGTGGTGGCGCGCGCCCGCACCGAACGGGGTGAGGTGGTCGTGCGCCACCGCGCCGGAGACGTGCTCGAGCTCCGGGTCAACGGCGTGTTCGTGATGGACACCGCCGAGACCGGCTCGGAACGGCTCCTCGCCCGCGCGACTCTCGCCCAGGTCACACACCCGCGCCGGGTGCTGGTCGGAGGCCTCGGTCTGGGCTTCACCGTCGGCGAGCTGCTCAGTGACGAGCGCGTCGAACAGGTGTCGGTCGCCGAGATCGAGCCGGCGGTCGTGGAGTGGATGCGTGCCGGCGTGCTGCCCGGCGGCGAGCTCCTCAGCGACCCGCGGGTGCACGTGCGGGTCGGCGACGTGCGTGCCGAGGTCGCTCGCGCACCGGCGCAGGGGTACGACGTCGTGCTGCTTGACGTCGACAACGGGCCGGACTTCCTCGTCTACGACGCCAACGCCGAGGTCTACGGCGAACGCTTCCTCACCGAGTGCCGCCGGGTCCTCGACGACCACGGTGCGCTCACCGTGTGGTCGTCGACCCGCTCCGATGTTCTTGAAGACGCGCTACGCAGGGTGTTCGGCATGGTCGAGGCCAGGCCGTTGGCCGCCGACCTCCAGGGACGCGACGAGCAGTACTGGCTCTTCACGAGCAAGATGATGGAGTGACCACAGCCAAAAACGTCCCGGTGACGACAGACATGGCCGGCGACGAGCTCGACGCGGAGGACGCCTGGCACAGCGGGCGCCGTCACGGGCTCGGCCGGCTGCTCCGGGAGGCGTTCCTGCGGTTCCGTCTCGGTGACGGGTTCACCCACGCCCGGGCACTGGCCCTGCAGATCGCCCTCTCGGTGGTGCCGTTCATGATCGCGATCACCGGCCTGGCCGCCGACCTCGACGCCGACAAGACTGCGAAGGTGATCGCGGAGACGGCCTCGGCGCTCAGCCCGGGGTCGCGGCAGTCCGACGTACTCAGCAGCGCGTTGAGCCCGAGCGGCACCGCAGAGCGTGCCGGCGAGCTCGCGCTGTGGCTCGGCCTGGCGTTCGCCCTGTTCTCGATGACGATGGCGATGGCGCAGGTCGAACGCGGGGCCAACCGCATCTACGGCATCTCCCGTGACCGTCCGAGCGTGCCGAGGTACGTCCGCGCAGCGGTGCTCACCGCGGTCCTCGCGCTCCCGGTCGGCCTCGGCTTCGTGCTGCTCGTCGCGGGTGGGCCGTTCGGGGACGCGATGACGTCGGTGTCCGGCTGGTCGGCGACCACCGAGACGGCCTGGGACGTCCTGCGCTGGCCGGTCGGACTGGTCGTCACCACGCTGTCGATCGCGGTGCTGCTGGACCATGCCCCGCGGCGCCGCCAGCCACAGCTGTCCTGGCTGGCGCTCGGGGCCGCGGTGGCGGTCGCACTCACCATGGCCGCGTCGGGCATGCTTGCGCTCTACGTGCACCTCAGCGACTCGCTCGGCACCGTCTACGGCCCGCTCGCCGGCATCATCGCGCTGCTGTTGTGGTGCCAGCTGACCTCCTTCGCGCTGTACTTCGGCATCGCCATGGCGGCCCAGCTGGAGGCGGTGCGTGCCGGTGTCCCGGACCCCGACGCTGGCGACCCCGGACCCGCTACCGAGGCGGGGGTCCCAGCGGCGGGAGGGGTACGGTCACCGTCATGACTGAGTACCGCATCGAACACGACACGATGGGCGAGGTACGCGTACCCGTCGATGCACTCTGGCGGGCGCAGACGCAGCGCGCCGTACAGAACTTCCCGATCTCCGGTACCCGTCTGGAGCCCTCGCACGTCCGGGCGCTCGCGCTGATCAAGGCGGCGGCGGCGAAGGCCAACGCCGAGCACGGCGTGCTGCCGCAGGCAGTCGCGGACGCCATCTACGCCGCCGCGCACGACGTCGCCGAGGGCAACCACGACCACCAGTTCCCGGTCGACGTCTTCCAGACCGGGTCCGGCACGTCGTCGAACATGAACATGAACGAGGTCCTCGCCTCGTTGGCCAGTGCCGCGTCCGACAACGACGTACACCCCAACGACCACGTCAACGCGAGCCAGTCCAGCAACGACACGTTCCCGACCTCGATCCACGTCGCCGCGACCGAGGCGACGGTCAACAACCTGGTGCCCGCTCTGGAGCACCTCGCGACGGCCCTGGAGACCAAGGCGTCCGCCTTCGAGGACGTGGTCAAGGCCGGCCGCACGCATCTGATGGACGCCACACCGGTCACGCTGGGCCAGGAGTTCGCCGGCTACGCCACGCAGATGCGCCACGGTGTGGAGCGGCTGCGCGCCACCTTGCCCCGGGTCGCGGAGCTGCCGCTGGGTGGCACCGCGGTGGGCACCGGCATCAACACGCCGCAGGGGTTCAGCGCACGGGTGATCGAGATCCTCGGCGAGGAGACCGGGCTCGAGCTCACGGAGGCCCGGGACCACTTCGAGGCCCAGGGCGCGCGTGACGGGCTGGTGGAGCTCTCCGGCCAGCTGCGCACGATCGCGGTCAGCCTGTCGAAGGTCTGCAACGACCTGCGCTGGATGGGCTCCGGGCCGCGGACGGGGCTGGCCGAGCTCGCGCTGCCGGACCTGCAGCCGGGGTCGAGCATCATGCCCGGCAAGGTCAACCCGGTGATCCCCGAGGCGGTGCTGATGGTGTGCGCTCAGGTGATCGGCAACGACGCGTCGGTGGCGCACGCCGGCGCGAGCGGCAGCTTCGAGCTCAACGTGATGATGCCGGTCATGGCCCGCAACCTGCTGGAGTCGGTCCGGCTGCTGTCCAACGCCACGCGCGTGCTGGCCGACAGCTGCATCGACGGGCTGCAGCCCGACGTCGACCGCTGTCGCGAGTACGCCGAGTCCTCACCGGCGATCGTGACACCACTGAACCGCTACATCGGCTACGAGAACGCCGCCAAGGTCGCCAAGCAGGCACTCGCCGAGCGTAGGACGATCCGCGAGGTGGTGCTCGAGCACGGCTACGTCGACCGCGGCGACCTCACCGAGCAGCAGCTCGACGAGGCGCTCGACGTGCTCAGCATGACCAGCCCCTGAGCCCCCAGTCGCGGAAGGCTCAGTGCCAGTTGTTGGCCTGCTTGAACTCCCAGGCACAGCCCCACGCCCCGGTCGCGCCGAGATTGCACGAATGGCCCAAGCTGGCACGCCAATCGGGCCAGAGTCCCTGGGCCATTCGTGCAGTCTCGGCGCAAAGGCCGGGCCCAGGCAAGGCTTCAGTGCAGGGGAAGGGCAGGCGGGTCAGTACCAGTTGTTGGCCTGCTTGAACTCCCAGGCGCTGCACGGCGTGCCGTAGGCGTCCTCGATGTACCCCAGGCCCCACTCGATCTGCGTGGCCGGGTTTGTCGCCCAGTCGGCGCCGGCGGTGGCCATCTTCTCCGGCG
>DATMEB010000234.1:0-43888 GCA_035557095.1 Nocardioidaceae bacterium
TCAGGTTCTGTGGCTCAGCCGCCGTTCCCGGGGAATCCGAGCGCGACCCGTCAGCGACACCGGCGGGCGTTGAGCCGCGCGGCCTGGCGCGCCAGGTGGGCGCGCTCGGCGAGGTTGGGTGCCTGGTGGGCCGCCTCGACGTACAGCCGGGCCGCCGTCGCCAGGTCGCCGTCGCGCTCGTGGAGGTACGCCGCCACCGCCGCGTGACGGGGCAGTGACTCGTCCAGCGCCGCGAGCGCCGTCAGCCCGGCGCGCGGTCCGTCGGCCTCGCCGACGGCCACGGCGCTGTTGAGCCGGACGATCGGGCTGTCGGTCAGGCGCGCGAGCTCGTCGTACCACTCGACGATCTGCACCCAGTCGGTCTCCTCGGCGGTCGGCGCGTCGGCGTGGAGCGCCGCGATGGCGGCCTGGGCCTGGAACTCGCCCAGCCGGTCGCGGGCCAGCGCAGCCTGCAGGATCTCGACGCCCTCGGCGATCGAGGCGGTGTCCCACCGGCCGCGGTCCTGCTCGGCGAGCGGCACCAGGCTGCCGTCGGGCGTGGTCCGGGTGGCGCGCCGGGCATGGTGGAGCAGCATGAGGGCGAGCAGCCCCGCCACCTCGCCGTAGTAGATGTGGCGAGCGTCGATCGCGGCCGCGAGCGTACGGGTGAGCCGGATGGCCTCGACGGCGAGGTCGACGTCGCCGGAGTAGCCCTCGTTGAAGATCAGGTAGAGGACGCGCAGCACGGTGGCGACGTCGCCGGGCTGGTCGAACCGCACGCCGGAGACGCTGCGCTTGGCTCGGCTGATGCGCTGCGCCATGGTCGCCTCGGGCACCAGGTAGGCCTGAGCGATCTGTCGCGTGGTCAGCCCGCCGACGGCGCGCAGCGTCAGCGCGACCGCGGACGACGGGGTCAGCGTCGGGTGGGCGCAGAGGAAGTAGAGCAGGAGCGTGTCGTCCACCACGGGCCCGGAATCAGGTCCCGACTCCGGCGCCGGCTCCTCGTCGACGATCTCCTCACGCCGGCGGCGGGCGGTGTCGGCCCGGGTCGCGTCGAGGAACTTGCGCCAGGCCACGGTGACCAGCCAGCCCTTCGGGTCCCGCGGCGGGTCGGCCGGCCAGACGCGGACCGCCTCGACCAGCGCGTCCTGTACGGCGTCCTCGGCCGCCGCGAAGTCGGCTCCGCGGCGGACGAGGATCGCGAGCACGCTCGGCGTGAGGCTCCGGAGCAGGGCCTCGTCCATCTGCGAGGTCACTCGGTGATCGTGGGCGACACGCCGTAGAACGGGCGCAGCTCGAGCCACTCGTGGATGGGCTTCCCGCCCGCTCCGGGGGCGGCCGACAGCTCCCCGGCCAGCTCGATCGCGCGCTCGTAGCTGTCGACGTCGATCACCATCCAGCCGGCGATGACGTCCTTGGTCTCGGCGAACGGGCCGTCGGTGACCGGCGGGCGACCTTCACCGTCGTATCGGACGAACGTCCCGCCGGGGGCAAGCGCCTGACTGTCGACGAACTCGCCGGTCCCCTCGAGCCGGCCCGCGAAGTCCTGCATGTACTGCATGTGGGCCGAGATCTCGTCCGGCGTCCACTGGTCCATGGGTACGTCGTTGACTGCAGCCGGGGCGCCTCGGTAGTGCTTGAGCAGCAGGTACTTGGCCATCGTGTTCTCCTCGGTGGTGGTGCGACCCATTCTGGTCGCGTTCACTGCGGGGACGGAGCAGGTCACGTGTTCTCGACATCGGCAGCTGAGTCCTTCTCGGCTCTCGGGGATGAACCCGGCCCTGGCGGGCTCTACGCGTCGACTCCGCGTACACGGAACCGGCGCCATCGCGCGGTCATGCCCTGCCCGTGGAGCGAGCGACTGCGACCGTCCCGGATCGGCAGCATCGTCCAGATCCCGAAGCCGATGCACACGCGTTCGGGGACCACGGTGCCGTGGGCCCCGTACACCGTCCGGCCGTCGACTCGCCAGCTCGCGGTCGACCTGCTCCGGTCGAGCGTGACCTCGCACGCGCGGAGTCGGGTGAAGTCGTCGTCGAAGTCCTCGTACGGCGACTCGACGACGTGGTAGAACGGCTCGCCTGCTCCGCCACCGTCCAAACCCAGCTGCTCGTGCAGGGCGAGCACCCGGGTGGAGGTGCCGCACACGGCGAACACCCGTTTGGTCACGTCGAGATCGAAGACGTGGAAGGCGGCCATGGCCCAACGGAAGTCCCCGGGTTCCCCGGCGATGTTGTCGACCGCCTGGTCGACGACGAACGTCGCGGGGCGATCCGGCGGCAGCTCGAACCGGCGGGTCGAGAAGATGAGGTACTTGGGGCTGTCGACGGCCTGAAACCGGTCGTGAGACAGCGAGAAGCGTGGGATCGACACCCGCACCTCGCCCTCGCCGACAGCCACCTGTGCGTTCGGGTCCAGCGGGATGTGCTCGCCGCCGGCCGGGAGCGGAAGGCGCGCCGGATGCCAGGACCCAGGGTCCAGGTCGGGCCCCCTCAGCTCGTCGTACGTGACGAAGTCGTCGGAGGCCGCTGCTGACGCGGCAGGGTCGCGACCACCCATCTCGGGACTCCTCTCTGGGCCGGATGAAGCGTCCAACTCTTGTTGCCCGGACCGCAAGCGTGCCCGGTGCACGCGGGCGCCGACCGGCTGCCTCCCGTCGTCAGTGGTGACGGCCAGCAGTCCTCACCGGGTCTGCGGGGTCTCAGGAGTCCCGACAGGCGCGGCTGCGGGCGCGGCCGCGGTGACGGCGTGGCGGTACACCACCACGTCGAACCACTGGGCGACCGTTCCGCCCTGCATGTGCGACGCGAGCCCGTACTCCGGGAGGCCGCGAGTCCTGGCCGGCGCCTTCAGCCAGCGCTGCACCGGCCGCGGCGCACGGGCGGCCAGGTCGAGGCTGAGCTGCTCAGCAGATGCTTCGGCGAACATGTGCTCGAACCACGTTTCGGCGGCTGGGGGGAGGTTCCAGACCCGTCCGTCGTAGTAGCTGCCGTGTCCGAAGGTAAAGCCGATCGAGACATACTCGGGGCCGTACCAGGTGTTCATGAACGACCCGACGCTGGCCCACGAGGCCGCAACCTGGCCGTCGACGTAGAAGTCGATCTCGGGGGCCCGAGCCGTGTGCGCGTTCGCCGCCCAGTACACGGCCTTGTCGCCGGAGTACCGCTGCCACCAGCGCAGGTTCTGTGCAGCGTGCTCATCGCGGTAGGCGTGGTTCGGCCACACCGCGTAGTGCTCGTAGAAGTTCAGGATCTGCTGCGCGTGGTGCGCGGCAAGTGAGTGGTCACGGTCGCCGGCCGAGTGCGGAAGGCCGCGGACCAGACGCCGCAGCTGGCGTGCATGCCGCAGGAACGGCGCCTTGTCATCGGCGTCCATCATGCCGTACTCGGTCTTCCACTCGTTGATCTCGGCACGGGGACGCAGGAAGGCCAGGTGCACGCTGGCCTCGGCGAGGTGGTCCGGTGCCCGCTCGGCGATGTAGGCCTTCACCGCGTCGTACGCCGACTCCCGGGTGGTCCAGTACTCCACCCCGACGAACGTGACCGGATCGGCAGGGTGCGCGAGGTTGTAGTCGCGCAGCCACCACAGTGTGCGCTCGACCTCACGGTTGCGGTGCGCCGTGCTCATCTGGCCGAGCAGTGACCCGAGGTCACCTTGGCCGGTCTTGATCCACCGGTCGACCTCGAGCCCGAGCGTCCAGTCATCCTCCCAGGCGACGCTCCTGAAGCCGTGCTCCTCCACGAGGAGCCGCAGGGTGCGCAGCTTGAGCTGCAGGAGCTCCTTGGCTCCATGCACCTGCTCGCCGAGGCCGACGATCGACGCGTTCGCGACGGCCGGCGAGAGATGGGCGAGATCGTCCAGGCCGGCTCCCGGATCGACGGTGTCGATCGGCGTCGCGGTGCGCTCGATCCAGTGCGCGATCCGGCGGTCCGAGCGCGTGGCATGTCCCGGGGCCGTGGCGGCGCAGACCAGCAGAAGGGCTGCGCCGAGTACGGCCACCGCCAGCCACGAACTGCGAGCGAAGCGATATGACATCAGTGATCTCCTCCCCTAGGCGTCGGCACAACACTGCCTGCCCGAGCCGCGCCGCCACGTCCACGCAGCGACGTATTCGGCCTACGTCAGCGGACGTATACGACTGGGTTTGCCACTTGCCAGCAAATCTGTAACCACCTAACATGGTTACATGACGTCGGCATCCCTCCCTACCGGACAGTGGTTCGTCTCTGCCGAAGGAACCAGCTGGTGGTTCGACTCCGGGGCGATCTCGTTGGACTTCGCCTACACCGGGTCGATGGGGGATCGACCGGAGTGGGAGCTGTGGCCGTCCGCGGCGCAGATGTCGAAGTGGTTCGCCCAGCGCTTCGGTGTGCGCTTGCGCGCCACCGCTGCTGACCTCACGCGAGCGAAGGAGCTGCGCGATGCCGTGGCCGGCGCTGTGTGGGATGCCTGGGCAGGCCGAGACCTGAGCAGGTCAGCGGTGGCGATGATCGATCGCCACGCCGCCGAGCTCGACGTACCCCCTCAGCTGGGCACGCAGCCGAAGCCGACGCTGGATCAGCTGCTCTCGACGCTTGCCCGAGACGCCGTGGTGATGCTGCGGGATCACCCCGAGCGGCTCCGCCAATGCGCCGCGGGCGACTGCCAGATCGTCTACCTCGACAGCTCGAGATCGGCCAACCGCACCTGGTGCTCGATGCAGCGGTGCGGCAACCGCAACAAGGTACGCCAGCAGCGGGCACGTCAGAAGTCCCGCAGCAAAGCGAAGGAGTAGCACGATGACCGTGACCCACCTCAACCCGGAGCGGCTCCTCACCCATCCCGCGTTCAGTCAGGGTGTCCAGGTGAGCAGAGGAGCCTCGTTGCTCGTCGTCGGCGGACAGAACGGCGTGGACGCCGAGGGCGTCGTGGTCTCGCCCGACTTCGGCGCGCAGACCGAACAGGCCCTGCGCAACGTCCTCGCTGTCCTGGCCGAGGCCGGCGCCACCCAGGCCGATGTCGTCAAGCTGACGATCTATATCGTCGCGGGAAACGACATCGAGGCCGGCTTCATGGCTGCTCAGAACGTGTGGGGTCCCCATCCGACCGCTATCTCTGTCCTGCAGGTTGCCGGGCTGGCGCTACCGGACTGCCTGGTCGAGATCGATGCGGTCGCCGCGGTTCCGGACGGAGACGCCTGAAGCCGAGCAGTCACGTGAGGTCCCGCCGGTGCAACAGCGCGACGGCGGTGAGGGTGAACACCGTCAGGTAGGCGAGGAGCACCAGCACCGACTGGGTCTGGCCGGACAGCTCGGCGACCCCCGGTGTGCGCTCTCCCCCGCCCAGCGTCGCGACCAGGGAGCCGGCCGCCGGGCCGGGCAGCCACGCCTGGGCGTCGTCGACCCAGCCGATCAGTGGGGCCGCCAGCGCGGTGATGAGGTTCTGGATCGCGAGCATCCAGACCAGGCCGATGCCGACGGGAAGAGCGATCCCGCGCAACGCGATGGCCAGGGCGACGCCGAACATGCCCCACATGAATACGATCAGCCAGCCGGCGGCCAGGTCGGCCAGGATCTCCTGGATCTGCGGCAGCGTCGTGTCCGCACCCTCGATGCCGGCAACGGCAAGGCTTGCCGCAGCGCTGACACCCAGCAGGACCAGCACCAGGAGCAACGTCCCGGCCGCGATCGTGCCCACTTTGCCGGCGAGCACCTTGCCTCGAGAGGGCTGCTGCACCAGCAACGTCTTCCAGGTATGCCAGGCATAGTCGCTGCCGGCGACGAGTACGCCGAAGATCAGCGCGAGTGCGCCGATGAAGGCCGGCATCCCCCCGATCGCCGCCCCGGCGAACTCCGTCGGGAGCATCTGACGCAGGGGCTCCGCTCCGGCACCGGCCGGGGAACCGCCGCGGTAGCCGGCGTAGGGGATGACATAGGCGAAGCTCAGGGTCAAGGCCGCCGCCGTGGCAAGCAGCAGCCAGTTCGCGGGTCGGCGAAGCTGGACGATCAGCTCTGCTTTCGAGTCATGCCACATCGGGGGCTCCTTCGGTCAGCTCGAAGAACGCGGTCTCGAGGTCGGGCTCGTGCCAGCGGAGCTCGTGTACGGCGATCCCCTCGGCGACCAGCGCACGGTTGATGCTCGCGGCCATGTCCGGGTCGACCGCCAGCTGCAGGGCGGCCTCGTCGACGCGTACGGCGTCCTTGCCGAGGATGCGCTGGGCCTTGTCGTGGGCTCGGTCCAGCGGAGCGGCCACGACCCGCAGGCTGCCCGCACCACCGAGCTCGCTGGTCGGCTGCTGGGTGACCAGCCGGCCGCGGCTGATGACGCCGACCCGGTCGCAGATCTGACGCACCTCTCCCAGCAGGTGGCTGCTCAGCAGCACCGTGCAGCCTTCGGCGGCAAGGCGCCGCAGGGTGTCGCGCATGTCGGCCATGCCCGCGGGGTCCAGACCATTGGTGGGTTCGTCGAGCACCAGCAGGTCGGGACGCTTCAGCAGGGCTGCCGCCAGGCCCAGTCGTTGCTTCATCCCCAAGGAGTACGCGGCGTACCGGTCGTCGGCGCGCTCGGTCAGGTCCACCAGCTCGAGGACCTCCCCGATCCGCGGACGCGGGACCTTGCCGCGCGCCGCAAGTGCACGCAGGTTCTGCCGCGCCGACAGGTACGGATAGAACGCCGGCCCCTCGACCAGTGCGCCGACCCTGGCGAGGCGGTCGGACCGGTCGACGTCGTGCGCCGTGCCCAGGATCCGCAGGGTTCCGGCGGTCGGTCGGACCAGCCCGAGCAGCATCCGCAGCGTGGTGGTCTTCCCGGCGCCGTTGGGACCGAGGAACCCGTACACCTCACCGGGGTGGACCAGCATGTCCAGCCGGTCGACCGCGACGAGATCGCCGTAGGTCTTGGTGAGTCCCGTGGTCTCGACTGCTGCCGTCATCGTTGGTCTCCTCTGCGGCGGTTGGAGCCGATCCGGCCCCATGGCTTGTAGACGGCCAGGACGGTGGCGAGGGCGAGCGTGGTCAGTGACACCGCGGGCGGGAAGAACAGGCTGGACACCGCCGCGGGGTCAGGGCTGCCGGTGAGCAGGTCATGCCCGTACGCGCCCAGCTCGTCCATCCCGGGCTGCAGCGCCACGACGATGAGCGTGCACAGCACCAGGTTGAGCGCGAGCTTCACCGCGACCCACCAGTACCGCAGCAGCCCCCACTTCGAGCCGATGCCGAGAACCAGCCCACTCACCAGACACACCAGTCCGGAGGCGAGCATCGGCCACACCACGAAGGTGGCCAGGGCCTGGTACGCCAAACTGCGCACGGCGACGTCACCGGCGAACCAGCCGGCGAGAACCAGGACGGCCACGATCACGTCGATCCCGATCCAGGCGCCGGCGCTGACGATGTGCACGACGAGCGTGGCCCTGCGCCACGTGCGGCTGAGCCCGAACCGTCGGTGTTCCGATGGTCCCGCGGTGGCAGACCTCATGGTGGTGGTCGTTGCGCTGCTCACGGTTGGCACTCCTTCCATACACGTCGATGTGACGAGAACCGCGCAGGACTAGGCACGGGTTGTCCGCGACAGCTGGCGGGTGACGCTGACGGCGGCGCTGATCGTCCAGACCATGCACAGCAGCCGGCCGAGCAGGATGAACGCCGCGCCCTGGAACCACACCAGCGACACGACCGAGAGCAGAGCGGGCACTGCGGCGATGTAGGCCAGCACGCGGATGGGTCTGCCGAAGCCAGGCATCCGGGCGGCCAGCAGCACGAAGACGCCCAGGGCGAGCACGTGGGCGGTGCCCCCGGCGACGAAGTTCGCCGTACGTAGCAGGGTGACGGTGTCCACCGAGGCACTCGGGGCAAGCGCGGCCAGCAGCCCCGAGAGCACACTGGCGAGCACCATCAGGGCGACGGCTGCGAACCCCCACGCCCTCGCCCGGTTCGCCGGCCAGGCTATGCCTGCGGTGACGGCCGTTCGTCCCAGTAGGGCCACGAAGCCGGCCAGACAGGCCACGGAAAGCACCTGGCACACCCCGGTCATCACTGCGGCGAGCTGGTTCTCGGCGAACCAGGCCCGCACCTCCTCCGCCGGAGCATTCGGTAGCGGAAGGGCCGAGGACGCCAGGTTCGGGACGACGAAGTCGTTACTGAGGTACAGCAGGACGAAGCCGAGCGCCGTCAGGAGCAGCTGCAAGCCTGTCGTGGTCGGTCTCGTGGTCGATGCGGCCGCCCCGGGGCGGCGGGTGTCGTGAGTCGTCATGCCGCTGACATTGGCCTCGTGGCCACATGGAGAACATCAGCCAGGTGGCCAGGGTCGGCCGGCGCACCGCGGCCTGTCCGTCACTCCTCGGCCAGCTCGCTGCTGGCCAGGGTGGCCAGCTCGGTGCGGTTGCCGACACCGACCTTGGCGTAGATGTGAGCCAGATGCGCCTTGACCGTGCTTCGGCTGACGTACAGGCGGCCGGCGATCTCGGGGTTGGAGAGACCCTCGCTGACCAGGCGGACGACGTCGAGCTCAGTGGGTGTGAGGCTCTGCCACCCGACCTGCGGCCGGTTCCGAGGCCCCCGGCCACGCATCAGCACCGCGACCGTGTCGTCGAGCGGCCTGCCGGCCGCCTCCTCCCACAGGGCGTCGAACTCCTCCTCGCCCAGACCCGTACGCAGTTCCGCGACCAGGCCGGCGTGTTCGGGCAGGTCGACGGGAGGTCGCGGGTAGCTCATCTCGTCACGGGCAGCGCTGCTGACGGCCAGCAGGCGCACCGCCTCCGCATGGCGGCGTGCGTCTGCCTCGAGCTCGGCCAGCGCGTCCAGGCTGTCCGCATAGCCGGTACGCAAGCCGATGTCGCGGCGGATCGCCAGGGCCTCCAGGTGCACCCCGCGGGCCCGTTCGGGATCATCACGGCGGAGCAGCCGAGCCTGCTCGTCGAGGACGTTGGACAGCTCGTACGACGCGCCGTACTCGGTCTCGACCTCCACCCCTGTCGCCGCCCACTCGGCCGCCTCGTCCAACCGCCCGAGCCGGCGAAGTGCCCCCACGTATCCAGGCAGGCACCGTGCGGCAGTCCAGTCCCGGGCCGTCGTTCCGGTCATCCGTTGCACCCCACGGTCGAACCAGCTCACGGCGCCCTGCAGATCGCCGTCCCACAGGTTCACCAGGCCGAAGGGCACCATGAACCCCACCACGTCGACCTCGCGTTCGCGGTCGAGCGAGCGCACCACCGGCTCGAGCATCCTGCGCGCCTCGGCGAGGTCTCCGGCCATGCCCACGGCCAACGCGGCGTTGACCGTGTTCGTGCCGACGGCGAAGTAGTCACCGAGCGGCCGGACGATGCGGACCACGTCGTCGCCGATCGAGACCGCTGCGCGCAGGTCGCCGGTGACCAGCTCGATGAAGATCTCGATGCCCCGGGCGAACGCGGCGGTGAACCGGTCGCCGCGCGGCCAGCTCCGTTCGTATGCCAGCCGAGCGAGGACCACAGCCTCGTCGTGCCGGTTGCGGGTCTGCAGGGAGTAGCCCTCGAGCACGGCCGCCCAGTCGCGGGCGAAGGGGTCACCGGCCGCCTGGCCGGCCTCCCGTGCCAGCGTCGTGAGCTGCTGGCACCGTTCGAAGTCGACGAAGAACAGGGGGTAGGCGGCCATGGCCAGGCATCGGGCACGAGTCACCTCGTCGCCGACCTCGGCGGCGATCTCGAGTCCACGTTCGGCTGCGTCCGCGACCAGGTCCGTGTGACCGCTGACCATGCCCAGCATCGCGGTGCCGACCAACAGGCGCCCCTGCAATGCAGAGCGGTCGGCGGGGTCGAGGTCGACCGCGCGGTCCAGGAAGTCGAGACCCTCCGCTGACTGACTACGGATGAACCACTGCCGGCACATCGCCGCCGCCAGACGCCGACCCTTGTCGGCACGTTCGCTCGGTGGCGACAGACCCCACTGAAGCGCCGCGTTGATGTTGTCGCGATGGCTCTCGAGCATCTCGCGCCAGCTGTCCTGGTCGCTCTCCAGCCCAGGCAGCGCGCCCTCGGCCAGGTCGAGGAAGTAGTCGAGGTGACGATCACGAACCGGCTCGGTCTCGCCGGCCGCGCGCAGCCGCTCCTCGGCGTACTGCCGGATCGTGTCCAGCAGCCGGTAGCGGACCTCGCCCCGGGCCTCCCGCACCGTCACCAAGGACTTGTCGAGCAGACGACCCAGCACCTGCAGTGCGCCCGGATCGGAGCCATCACCGGGCTCTTCATCGCCGCAGACGCTGGCCGCGGCATCGAGCGTGAACGTCCCCGAGAAGACCGCCATCCGCCGGAACCAGACCTGCTCCTGCTCCTCGAGCAGTGCGTGGCTCCACTGCATCGACGCCATCAGGGTCTGATGCCGCGGAATCGACCGGCGCGCACCTCCGGCGAGCAGCCGGTGATGGTCCTCGAGCTCTGCTGCGATCTGCCCCGGCGACAGCGCGCGTACCCAGGCCGCGGCCAGCTCGATCGCCAGCGGAATGTGGTCCACGCGAGAACAGACGAGCCCTACGTCGTCTCCCGCCGCATCGAGGTCGAAGCCAGGGGCGACGAGCTCGGCCCGGTCCGCGAACAGCCGGGCGGCCTCCTCGTGTCTCAGAGACGGGACCCGCCACACCGTCTCCCCCTCAACGCCCAGCGGTTCCCGACTGGTCGCCAGCAGCGTCACCCCCGGACAGCGACGCAACACGGTGTCGGTCAGCTCCGCCGTGGCATCCAGCATGTGCTCACAGGTGTCGAGGCACAGCAACATCTGCCGGCTGCCCAGCTGCGCAGCCAGACCGTGAACCTGGTCGCCGCCGGGCTCGACCAGCACACCCGCCGCAGATGCAGCGAGGCCGGGAACCAGGGCGGGGTCGGTGACCGAGCCCAGGTCCACAAGCCAGAACCCGTCCGGCCACCGGTCGGCAAGCCGCTCGCCGAGCCGGAGCGCCAGCCGGGTCTTGCCGCAGCCTCCCACCCCGGTCAGGGTCACCAACCGACGCTCGGAGACCAGCTGTTCGATGTCGTCCAGCTCGGCATCTCGGCCGACGAATGTCGTCAGGGAGACGGGAAGGTTGTGCGTCATCTCGGCCCAGTCAGCCGCAGCCCGTCAGGACTCGACCGGGCGTCGCTCGTTCGCCGGGCTGGGGGCTGGCACATCACGACCGCCTTTCGGTGCCGGTCTTCGCTTCCGCCGCGGCGAACGCTCGGTCGTCACACCGAAGGCTGCTGCAGGGCCACATACCAGTGTCACCGATGGTGAGCGGCGCCACCACTATCCGACGCGGTACCGCCCCAGCGCAGGCAGGTGCCGGCACCGGTCTGGCAGGCTGATCCGACACCGATCCCGAGGAGGCAGTCATGCAGGTCGCGGTCCTGGGCACGGGCATCATGGGCACGGGCATGGCTCGGTCGCTTCTGCGCGCCGGCCACGACGTAAGGGTGTGGAACCGCACCCGGGAGAAGGCGGAGTCGCTCGAGCAGCACGGTGCCACGGTGGCCGACAGTGCGCAGGACGCCGTACGCGATGCCGAGGCGGTCGTCACGATGCTCTTCGACGCCGACGCTGTGCTCGAGGTGATGGCGGAGGCCGACCTCCCGGACGACTGCGTGTGGCTGCAGTCGTCGACGGTGGGCATCGAGGGAACAAGCCGTGTCGCGCGGCTGGCGGCCGACCGAGGCCTCGTCGTGCTCGACGCCCCGGTACTCGGCACCAAGGCGCCGGCGTTCGACGGCAAGCTGGTCGTCCTCGTCTCGGGGGAGAAGCAGGCGGCCGAGCGGATGCAGCCGGTCTTCGACGCCATCGGCGGCAGGACCGTCTATGCGGGCGACGAGCTGGGTGCCGCCACGGCGCTGAAACTGGTCTGCAACGCGTGGATCGGCACGCTCACTGCCGCGCTCGGACAGTCGTTGGCACTCGCCGAGGGACTGGGTGTCGACCCTCGGCAGTTCCTCGAGGCGATCGAGGGTGGACCGGTGGATATGCCCTACGTCCACGTCAAGAGCACCGCGATGCTCGACGGCGCCTATGACACGTCCTTCGCCGTCGACGGCGTGGTCAAGGACCTCGACCTCATCCGGGACGCAGCGGCTCAGGGTGGGGTCAGTGACGCCCTGCTGACCGCTGCCCGGGGACTGTTCGCACGAACCAGCGAGAATGGCCTCGGCGAGCAGGATATGTCCGCGGTCCACACCGCGTTCCGTTAGGTCTCACCGAAACGATCGGAGGCCTCGTCGCTTACGAGCCTGAGTCCTCCGGTTGCGGATAGGTACGTCGCACGCTGGTGCCGTTGCTGAGGTCGGCGCCGTACACGTGCAGGGTGATCGCGACCGTGTCGTCGGTGTTGCGGACCCGATGGATGTCGTCGGGCGGCGCGGCGCCGCTGACAGAGCCCGGGGGCCGTTCCCGCTGGCCGATCTCGACGAGGCGGTCGCCGTCGAAGCCGTACAAAGTCTCGGTCTCGGTGCCTTGCAGCACTTTGAAGGAGCACCAGACCAGGTGGTCGTGGATCTCGGTGACCTGTCCCGGCCTCCACACGACGGCGAGCAGTGAGAACGTCGCCTCGGCGTGCAGGGTGTGCCTGATGTACCCCTCGGGTGAGCCGGCACGCTCGGCCTCGGTGAGCAGCTCCGGGCCGAGCTGCATCTCCGTCAGCACGTCAGCCACCTGCTGCGCGATCGTCTGCGCGTCGGCCTGCTGCTGCGCTCGTGGTCGGATCCGTTCGACCAGCTCGGCCACCCCCGGCCGGGGCGGTGACTCGGCGGCGGTCTTCGTCAGCTCGGTCATGCAATCGATGGTGGCCTTGCTGTGGCATGGCGTCCAATGCCAAAACGTATCGGCTCTCATAGATAACATTGATCCATGTTGAATCTGACGCATCTCCGGGTGCTGGAGGCGGTCGCTCGCCATGGTTCGGTGACCGAGGCCGCGAAGGAGCTGCACTACTCCCAGCCATCGGTCAGTCACCACCTCGGGCGACTGGAGGCTGCGACCGGGGCCAAGCTCATCCAACGCGTGGGCCGCGGAATCCGGCTCACCCCTGAAGGAGAGCTGCTGGCTCAGCGGGCGACAGAGATCGTGGGCCGGGTGGACGCGGCGTCCGTCGAGCTGGCCGCACGCGTGGGGCTGCGCACCGGACGAGTGCGCCTCGCCGGCTTCCAGACGATCCTCAGCACCCTTGTCCCGAAGGCGGCCCACGAGCTGTCCCGGTCGCACCCGGGAATCGAGCTGAACCTCGTCGATGTCCACCCGGTCGAGGCCCTGAACATGCTGCGTTCCGGACACGTCGACGTCGCCTTGATCTTCCGGCACGCCGACACTCCGCTCGAGGAGGAGGGCATCCGACTCGTCCACCTGCTGGAGGATCCGGTCTACCTGCTGAGTCAGCAACCCGACCAACGTCTCCAGGACCACCGTGACTCCGCCTGGGTCGGCGGTTGTGAGCGCTGTCGAGCGGCCTTGGTCACCGCCTGCGAGCGCGCCGGCTTCTCGCCCCGAATCGCGTACTCCAGCGACGACATCGTCGTCATCCAGTCGCTGGTCGCGTCCGGAATGGGCGTCGCGACGCTCCCCGGACTCGCCCTCGAGGCGCACCGGGTGCCAGGGATCCACACCACCGAGCTGACCGACGACGCACGTCAGGTCTACGCCGCCACGTACGGCGACCCGCCAGACCCGCCCGCCACCACCGCGCTGATCGAGATCCTGCAGGCCATGGCCTAGCGACGCGGCATGCCGTGGTCACCAACCCACCGCGGTGGACATCAGGCGGTGGCGGTCACGATGACGATCGCCAGTGCCAAGCCCGCGTCGAGGACGAAGCAGAACTCTGCAACGGAACGCACCACGACGGCGTTGGTCGCGTGATGGTAGAGGTCCCACGCCGAGTGTCCGAGCAGTCCGAGCGCCACCAGATAGCTGCCGATCACCGGGTTGGTGAGCAGGGCGACCGTCGCGATCGCGCCGAAGCCGAGCAGGGCCAGCGTCTGCAGCGGCGGCACTTCGTAGCTTGGACTGATCGCACCTCGCACCAGCCCGTAGCCCACGAGGACGATGCCCGCACCGAGAAGGACCCAGGTCGGTTCGTACCGATCGTCGAGCAGCCTGCACACGGTGATGACGACGACCGTGGCGAAGAAGAGTGGCCACGCCGCACGTGGTCGACGCAGGGCGGCTGTGCCGAGATACACCACGGCGGCAGCGGCCAGGACCGCAGCCATCTCCGTGCCGGAGGTCATCCCCAGCGCCACCAGCGCGGCGAATCCGAGTCCAGCCAGCGTCGGCCACCGGCGCAGCATCGCGGCGATCCTGGTGGACGCGTCGGCATCCGTCCGCGTGGTCGGTGCGCCGACAACGCGGTCGTCGGCGTCGGGTGTCATGGCCCTACGTTTCCCCCCGGTCTGGCTGCCGGCTATGAGCCTGGCTCGGTAGGTCCGAAACTGTTGGATGCCGGTCTGGTTTGGCCCTCCCCTTGGGATCGACCAGGGTTCTGTTCCCTGCGATCTGACAGCGGGTGTGAGCGCTAGTGCATGAAGTAAGGTCGCTTCGAGCATGATCTTTCGTGCACTGAGCGGTGGAAGCCGCCGGACAGAAAGAGGGCGCGGCGTGAGTGACCCCATGGACCTGCGCGACGCGCTGGCGCGTGATGGTGCGGTACCCCCGGACAACAGCCACACCGCGCGGGAGATCTGGACCCAGCCCGACTGCTGGCGACGGGCAGGCGCGCTGGCCACCGAGGTCAGTGGGCTGCCGCAGCCGGGGTCGCGAGTGGCGGTGACGGGGTGCGGCACCTCCTGGTACGTCGCGCAGGCGTATGCCCGCCTGCGGGAGAGCCGCGGCCACGGCCTGACCGACGCGTTCGCGACGTCCGAGATGCCCACGCGAGACTACGACCGCATCGTCGCGATCAGCCGCTCGGGAACCACCACGGAGGTCGTCGATCTGCTCGGCTCCCTGCCTCCCGCCACCGACGTCGTGGTCGTGACCGCCGACCCGACCAGTCCGGTGGTCGAACGCGCCTCCGACGTGGTCGTCCTGGACTTCGCCGACGAAGCCTCTGTCGTCCAGACCCGCTTCGCGACCTCGACGCTGGCGCTGCTGCGGTCGCACCTGGGCGAGGCGATCGAAGCGGCGGCCGACGATGCCGAGCGTGCCCTGCGACTGCCGCTCGACAGACTCCTGACGGCGGAGCAGATCACCTTCCTCGGCGCGGGGTGGACCGTCGGCCTGGCCCACGAGGCCGCGCTCAAGCTTCGGGAGGCAGCGCGCGCCTGGACCGAGTCCTATCCGGCGATGGAGTACCGCCACGGCCCGGTGAGCATCGCGCAGCCCGGGCGGCTCGTCTGGATGTTCGGGGAACCGCCCGAGGGGCTGGCCGACGAGGTGGCCCGTACCGGTGCCGCCTTTCACACCAGCGGCGAGATCGACCCGATGGCCGACCTCGTGCGCGCCCAGCGCCTGGCGGTCGCGCTGGCGCGCGCTCGCGGCATCGACCCCGACCGTCCGCGTCACCTGAACCGCTCGGTCGTCCTCGATGCGGGCTGAACGGCGACCCACGAGAGACCGGTGACAGGGCAGCGAGCAGGACGACGATGGGGTATCTGATCGGGGTCGACGTCGGCGGTACGACGACGAAGGCGGCGCTGGTCGACGCGGACGGACGGATCGTGGAGACGCGCCGCTTTCCCACGCCTCGCGCACCTCGCGACGCGGGGACCGATCGTGTGGCGGAGGTCGTCGGGTCGGTCACCTCGGTGGCCAAGGAGCTCACCGACCGCGCTGCGGGCGGCGTCGAGGCGCTCGGTGTGGTCGTTCCCGGTCTGGTGGACGACGAGCGTGGAGTCGCCGTGTGGTCGGAGAACCTGCGCTGGCGCGACGTCCCCCTCCGTGAGCTGCTCGCGGAGCGGACCGGCGTGCCGGTCCGGGTCGGGCATGACGTCCGGGCCGGAGCGGTCGCCGAGGTTCGGCTCGGCGCGGCCCGACGCGCGAACGACGCGGTATTCCTCCCGGTCGGCACGGGGATCGCGGCCGCGTTGGTGATCGACGGACGCATCCACTCCGGGGGCGGCTTCGCGGGCGAGATCGGGCACGTCTCCACCGGGCGTACCGATCCGTGTGCCTGTGGAGGCCTGGGCTGCCTGGAGACGGTGGCGTCGGCGGCCGCGATCGCGAGGCGGTACGCCGACGCGTCCGGGCGACAGGTCGCCGGTGCTGCCGGCGTACTGGAGCGGCTCGAGCACGGCGACCCCGACGCCGCCCGGGTGTGGGACGACGCCGTCGGGCTGCTCGCCTGGGGGGTGACCGTGCTCGTGGGCGTCCTGGCGCCCGAGGTCGTCGTCGTGGGCGGAGGCCTGGCCCAGGCAGGAGAACGGCTGCTGGCGCCGCTGCGCTCGGGCGTCGAGGCACGGCTGACGTTCCAGCGTCCTCCGCGCATCGTGAGCTCCGAGTTCGGCGATCTCGCGGGCTGCCTCGGCGCGGCCCTCCTGGCTCAGGACGATCTCGGGCGGGCGTGATGGACGTCGTGCTCTCCAACTGCCGAGTCGTCACACCGACCGGAGTCCTCGACCGGGGAACGGTCGACGTATCAGCCGGGAGGATCACCGCCGTACGCCGCAGCGACGACGACACCGCGGCCGAGAGCCTCGACCTCGGCGGGCGGTGGCTGGTACCCGGCTTCGTCGACATCCACGCGCACGGTGGCGGCGGCGCAAGCTTCGACCGGGGCAGCCCGGACGAGGCGGCGCGCGTGGTGGCGGCCCATCGCGCACACGGCACGACCACGATGCTGGCCAGCCTCGCGACCGCACCCCGCGACACGACGGTCGCGGCGTTGCACGGGCTCACCGAGCTGGTCCAGGAGGGACTGCTGGCCGGAGTGCATCTCGAGGGGCCGTTCCTGTCGGCCGCTCGCTGCGGCGCGCACGATCCCGCGCTGCTCACACCGCCGAGCCGGGCACATGTCGAGGACCTGCTGTCGGCCGGCCGGGGTTGCGTACGCATGGTCACCCTGGCCCCGGAGCTAGAAGATGGCGTGGAGGCGGTGCGCCAGGTCGTGGACGCGGGTGCGCTGGCCGCGGTCGGGCACACCGACGGCGACTACGAGGTCACGGTCGCCGCCGTCGAGGCAGGAGCCTCGGTCGCCACGCACCTGTACAACGCGATGCCACCGATGCACCACCGCGCCCCCGGTCCCGTGGCCGCGCTGATGGAGCACCCGGCCGTCACCGTGGAGCTCATCAACGACGGCACGCACCTGCACGACGCGGTGGTCGGCCTGGCCGTGCGCAGCGTCGGACCCGGCCGGGCCGCGTTCGTCACCGACGCCATGGCAGCAGCGGGCAAGGGTGACGGCGACTATCACCTCTCCGGGCGTTCCGTCTCGGTCCGCGACGGAGTCGCCAGGCTGACCGGCGGCGACTCGATCGCCGGCAGCACACAGACCGCCGACGCGGCGTTACGTCGCGCGGTCGACCAGGGGCTCGACATCATCGATGCGGTGACCTGCTCCTCGACCACACCGGCACGGCTGCTGGGGCTCGCCGATACGACCGGAGCGGTGGCTGCGGGGTTGAGCGCAGATCTCGTCGTGCTCGACTCGCGGCTACAGGTCGACGCGGTCATGTGTCGTGGGGAGTGGCTCGACGGAGCGCGCCCGCCCGGCGCCGAGGTGACCCCGTGACCTTCACAGGGATCCTCACGGTGACCCTTACCACGACCCTTGATGGCGTGCCTGACCTGACCCGACGTCTGCGTGGCCGGCCGTCCGCGACCTCGGAGGTGATCGATGCCTCTGGTCCCCACTGCTGAGATCGTCGGACCTGCGAGCCGTGCGGGTCGCGGGGTGGGCGCGTTCAACGTGGTGCAGATAGAGAACGCGGAGGCGCTCGTCGCCGGGGCCGAGGGCGCCCGAGCGCCCGTCGTCCTGCAGATCAGTGAGAATGCCGTCCGCTACCACGGAGCCCTGGAGCCGCTCGCCCTGGCCACGTTGTCGATCGCCCGAACCGCGTCCGTGCCGGTGGCTGTGCATCTGGACCATGCGACCGATCCCGGTCTGGTCGAGCAAGCGATCGAGCTGGGCTTCGGCTCGGTGATGTACGACGGCTCGGCCCTCGACTTCGACGCCAACGTCGCCACCACGGTCGAGGTCACGCGCCGGTGCCGAACCGCGGACGTCTTCGTCGAGGCAGAGCTCGGTGAGGTCGGCGGCAAGGACGGCGTGCACGCGCGCGGCGTCCGCACAGACCCCGAGGAGGCCCGGCAGTTCGTGTCCGCGACCGGCGTCGACGCCCTCGCAGTCGCCGTCGGCACCTCGCACGCCATGCTCACCCGTGAGGCGCGGCTCGACTTCGACCTGATCGCCGCATTGCGCGCAGCGCTGCCGGTGCCGCTGGTGTTGCACGGTTCGTCCGGCGTTCCGGACGGCGACCTCACGCGCGCGGTCGCCGCCGGGATGACCAAGGTCAACATCGCAACCCAGCTGAACAAGGTGTTCTCCCGGGCCGTCCGCGACCACCTCGCCGAGCACCCCGACGTCGTGGACCCCCGTCGCTACCTCAGTGCTGGACGCGAAGCGGTCCGCGCGGAGGCGACACGGTTGCTGCAGGTACTGCGGGCGGGCCGGTAGGCGCGGCGTTCACCCGACGCTCCCGGCGCCGAGTCATGGCCGAAGTCAGTGCTCACAAGTGCGCGATCAAAGCTCTTTACGAGCGATCACGAGCACGGCTAGCATCGGTGCGTTCGACCTGGATGAGTGCGGCGTGCGGAGCCGCAGCCGAGCGCCGCGACGTCCCGGCAAGGGTGAGGAGAGTGGGGCAGGTGCAGGTGAGAGCTCTGTGGCGACTGGCGGCGATCGGCTCGGTCGCGGCACTGGCGGTGACGGGATGCAGTGAGAGCGCGGGGTCGGGCAGCGGGGGCGAGACCGCCGGGTCGATCAAGGTCGTGATGGCGCAGTACTCCGACGCCACAACACCCTTCTGGACAGGCGTCGTCCGAGACTTCGAGAAGGCGAACCCCGACGTCGACGTGCAGCTGCAGGTCGTCGACTGGAACACCCTGCTCCAGCAGGTCCCCACCTGGACGCAGACGAACACGCTCCCCGATGTCCTCAACTTCAACGCCTTCAGCACGTTCGCCGACGAGGACCTGCTGCACCCGATGTCCGACATCGTCGACGCAGACCTGCAGCAGGACTTCATCCCCAACCTGGCGGCGAACGGCGAGCTGGACGGGACGGAGTACGGCATCCCCTTCATCGCCAGCGTCCGCACCCTGGGCTACAACCAGGAGATCCTGAACGAGATCGGCGCGGAGCCGCCGACGACGTGGGACGAGCTGGTCGACGTGGCCGAGAAGGCCGAGAAGGCCGGCCACACCGGCTACTGCCTCCCGCTGGGCTCGGAGGAGTCGCAGGGCGAGTGGTCGCTGTGGTCGTGGGCCAACGGCGGCGACTGGAAGGCCGGCGACGACTGGGCCATCGACTCGGCCGAGAACGTCGAGACGCTGGAGTTCCTGCGCGACCTCAGCAACACCCGGCAGGTCACGCAGCCCAACCCGGGCAAGACCAACCGCACCGACGGCTGCTGGGAGTCCTTCGCACAGGGCGATGTCGCGATGACGGCTGTGATGCCGCTGGGCACGTTCCAGACCACCTTCATGGCCGACTCCGGGGTGAAGTGGGAGTCGGTGCCCTTCCCACGGGCGTCCGCCGACATGCCCCCGTTCACCCTCGGTGTCACCGACTTCCTGATGGGCTTCAAGCAGCCTGGCAACACCGAACCGGTCAGCAAGTTCATGTCCTTCGTGTTCGAGCAGGAGCGCTACGTCGAGTTCATCAAGAGTGAAGGGTTCCTGCCCACCACGCAGTCCGCGAGCGAGCAGATGGCCGACGACCCGATCGCCGGACCCGGTATCGAGCTGCTCCCGAAGGCGAGGTTCTACCCCACGACCGACCCCGCCTGGAACCAGGTGCAGACCGGCGTGCAGAGTCAGCTGGGCACGGCGATGGAGCCCGATGCCGACCCGGCGGAGGTGCTGGCCCAGCTACAGCAAGAGGCGATGTCGGGCAACTGAGGTCGTGCCTTCGGACGGCAGGGGCCGCGGCCAGCAGGGACCTGCTGCGGATGGCTGGGTGGAGAAGGGACCATGACGCAACAGGCCGAGGCCACGGCCCGGCAGCCGAGCTCCGAGGGGCCCCGTGGCGGCCGACCGGGCGCCACGGGGCGCGGCGTGCGGCGGCGGCGCCGTGTACGGGCGTGGCCGTGGCTGGCACCCACCCTGGTGCTGGTGACTGTCGTCGTCGTCTACCCGGCCGTGGAGATGGTCCGGACGTCGTTGCTCGACATCAGCTCGATCGGGTTGGCGCAGGGCTTCGCCGGGCTGGACAACTACACCAACCTCTTCGGTGAGCCCGCGCTGGGCGGGGTCATAGCCAACACGGTCACCTGGGTCATCGTGGTGGTCGGCGTGACGATCCTGGTCTCGCTGGCGCTGGCGCAGCTGTTGAACAAGCGGTTCGTCGGGCGCAGCCTGGTGCGCTGGGCGCTGATCGTCCCGTGGGCGTCCTCGCTCGTCATGACCGCGACGGTGTGGCGCTACATCTACGAGCGCGACTACGGCATGCTCAACCGGGTCCTGCTCGACCTGGGTCTCATCGACGCCCCCGTCGACTGGTTCCGTGAACCGGGTGTCGTGCTGTGGTGCCTGATCCTGATCGGCATCATCGTCTCGATCCCGTTCGCGACCTACGTGTTCCTCGCCGGACTGCAGACGATCCCCGACGACCTCTACGAAGCAGCACGGATCGACGGCGCGGGTCCGTGGCAGACCTACCGGCAGATCACCTTCCCGCTGCTCAGACCGGCACTGCTGGTGGCGCTGGTCCTCAACGTGATCTACGTGTTCAACTCCTTCCCCATCATCTGGATCATCACCGGCAAGCTGCCCGGCAACGATGCCGACACGACAGTGACGCTGATGTACAAGATCGCGTTCACCGCCGACCTCGATCCAGGCAAGGCCGCCGCGCTTGCCGTGGTCAACGTGGCGTTCCTGCTCGCGATCGTCACCTTCTACCTCCGCAAGGTGCGATGGGACGAGGAGGACGACGGCCCGCAGCGGGGGGCCGGGCCACTCCGGCGGGGCGCAGGAGCGGTGCTCGACCGCGCGGCCACCGCCCTGCGACCGGTCCGGTCCGCGACCGACACGCTCCTGCGCGGACTCGGGACGGCGCTCGGACGCATATGGAGACCCGTACGTCCGGTCGGTCTCTCGGTCGTCGGCCTGGGGATCGCGGTCTTCTTCCTCACGCCGTACGCCGTCATGGTGACGTCGGCCCTCAAGTCGGACGCCGACCTCTTCCACTCCCCCGCGCTGTACTTCCCCTCGAACTGGGAGTGGGCCAACTTCGCCAAGGTCTGGTCGGCCATCCCGTTGGCCGACTATCTGGTCGCCAGTCTCGTCATCGCCGTCGCCGCGACCGTGATCGTGCTGTGTGTCTCCCTGCCGGCGGCCTACTTCGTGGCACGGCAACGTTTCCGGGGCCGCAAGCTGTTCCTTTACGTCGTCCTCGTGACCCAGATGTTCGCCCCCGTGGCCCTGGTCGTCGGCATCTACCGCGAGGTCGTGCTCGCCGACACCTTCCTCGCGCGCGTCGACCCGGACTGGAGCGCCATCAACACGTTCTGGGCGATCATCCTGATCAACGCGGTGTTCAACCTGGCGTTCTCGGTGTGGATCCTCAACGGCTACTTCGCCAGCATCCCGAAGGAGATCGAAGAGGCTGCGATGGTCGACGGCCTCAACCGGCTACGGGCGATGATCCACGTCGTACTCCCGATCGCGAAGCCGGGCATCGTCACCGCGGTGATCTTCACGTTCATCCAGGTCTGGAACGAGTTCGTGGTCGCGCGGACGATCTTCAACGACCCGACGGCGCACAAGCAGACCCTCACCGTCGGCATCAACCAGTTCGTGGGTCTGTACGAGACGCAGTACCAGTACCTGTTCGTGGCCTCGCTCGTCGGCATCGTGCCGGTCGTCCTGCTGTTCGGCATGATCGAGCGCTACCTGGTCAGCGGGCTGACCGCCGGCAGCATCAAGTAGCGACGGGTCGGGTCGGGCGGCGTCGGCTCAGGCCTGGATGACCTCGACGGCGGTCTCACGGAACCGGGCGATGATCTGCGACGAGGCGGCCGCGTCGGTGATGAGGGTGTCGACGTCGGTGACGGCGCAGATGCGTGCGAACGCGCGCTCGCCGAGCTTGGACGCGTCGGCGACCACCACCACCCGTCGTGCGCGATGCGCGATCAGGTTGTTGATGTTCGCCTCCCCCTCGTGGAACGCCGTGGCACCCAGGTCCGGGTCGAACCCGTCGACTCCGAGGAAGGCGATGTCGAGGGAAAGGTCCTCGAGGATTCGTGTGCCCAACGGCCCGATCAGCTCGTAGGACTGCGGTCGGGCGACCCCGCCGGTCACGACGATCTTGACGTGTGGGCGCACCGTCAGCTCGTTGGCGATGTTCAGCGCATTGGTGACCACGGTGATCGAGGGGTCCTGGCGTGTGTTGAGGTCGGCATGCGTGGCGATCGCCCGGGCGACCTCCGTGGTGGTCGTGCCCCCGTTGAGCCCGACGACCATCCCGTGACCGACCAGGTCTGCAGCGGCCCGACCGATGCGCTGCTTCTCCGTCGCGTGCCGTTGCGTCTTGTAGCGCAGTGGGAGGTCGTAGGCGACGCTGTGCGCGACGGCGCCACCCCGGGTACGGGTCACGAGCTGTTGCTGGGCGAGGTGGTCGAAGTCGCGACGGACCGTCGCCGCGGACACCTCGAGCTCGGTGGCTACGTCCTCCACGTCCAGCCGCCCACGGTCGGCCAACAGCTCCAGCAGCGCGTTGAGGCGCTCGTAGCGGTTCACCCGTCACCTCCGTGCTGAGCGTCGGCGCTCGAAGCTGCTTGCTGCACCGTCATCACGATCGTATTCGCCCGTGAGTATTGCACCCTCCCGGTGTGCTCAGGCCCCGTCTGCGAGCGCTTCGCCTCTTGCGGGCTGACAACAGCATGCTCAATACTGTTTGCGCTTCGGGTACAAACGTCATCTTCGGTCAAGGATGTGGTTTCGATGCCATCGTCACAGGAGTACCGCCCGTCGCGGCGGACCGTGCTGCGTTCCGGTGCCATGCTGGGGGCCGCCGCCGGCCTGGGGGTCTCGGGCGGGCTCCCCGCGGCCGCCGACGATCTGAGCACGCCGGAGCCCGCTCGCCTCGGACGAGAGCGCAGGATGACCGATGTGCCCTTCGAGGGGTTCGACGAGGTCCGCGTGGCCCTGCTCGGGGTCGGCAACCGCGGCCACGACCAGGCGCGACGGTGGGCCGCGGTAGCCACGGTCACCGCGATCGCCGACATCCGCAGAAGCCAGGCAGAGTCGGCCGCGGACGAGGTCGTGCAGGAGAGCGGCCAGCCCCGTCCGGCCATCTACGCCGACGGCGAGGAGGACTACCTCAACCTGCTGCAGCGTGACGACATCGACCTCGTCTACGTGGCGACCCCATGGGAGTGGCACCACCCGATGGCCAAAGCCGCGATGCGGCACGGCAAGCACGTGGCCGTCGAGCTGCCGATCGCGCCGTATCTGGACGACATCTGGGACCTGGTGCGTACCTCGGAGCTCACCCGCAAGCACTGCATGCTCATGGAGAACGTCTGCTACTTCCAGCCGGAGATGCGCGTGCTCACCATGTCCAAGCAGGGCCTGTTCGGCTCGCTGCTGCATGGCTCCGGTGGCTACGTGCACGACCTCCGCGACCCGTACATGTTCCACGGTGCCTACTACCCCGAGGGGTGGCGGCGGCAGTGGCACACCCGGATGAACGCCAACCACTACCCCATGCACGGTCTCGGTCCGGTGAGCGCCACGATGGACATCAACCGAGGCGACCGGTTCGACCGGCTGGTGTCGATCACCTCGCCGGCGATGGGGCTGGCGCTCTACCGCGAGGAGAACATGCCACCGGACCACCCGTCCTGGCAGGACACCTACATCTCCGGCGACCGCAACACCTGCTTCATCCAGACGGCGAACGGCAGGTTCATCCGGGTCGAGCACGAGGTCACCACGCCCCACCCGTACACCCGCAGGACCACACTCGTCGGGACACGCGGGGTATGGGACGAGAACCTCGGCATCTACCTCGAGACCCTCGGCCACGACAACCACACCTGGCGCGAGTTCGGCGACGACTTCGCGCAGTACGACCACTGGCTGTGGCAGGACATCGGCGACTCCGCTGAGGAGTACGGCGGACACGGCGGCGGAGACTTCATCTCGATCTTCCGACTCGTCCAGTGCATGCGGCTCGGACTGACCCCGGACATCGACGTCTACGACTCTGCCGCATGGTGTTCGGTGATCCCGCTGAGCGAGAAGTCGCTGCAGGGCGGCAGCCGGGCCGTGCGGGTCCCAGACTTCACCCGTGGGCACTGGGAGGAGGAGCGACCGGGCCTCTCGCGTGGGCGCCCCGAGAGCAGCGAGCAGGCACGGGTGGCGGCGCGGCGCAGCCGGACGGCGCGCGCCGGGGTGTAGCCGAAGACGCGGGCCACGCCCGCTCCACCGGGTCAGCCGCGGACCTGCAGATGTCGCCGGAGGAGCTGCTGCACCGGCGGTGTTACGGCCAACCGCATGGTCAGGTTTCGCGCGACGAGGTGGAGCGGCGTCGGCGGGGCGTGCGCGGTCGTGTTGCGCCGACCGAGCCTCTGCTTGTTCTCCACGGTCGGGCGTAGGCGCGTCTCCCAGGCGTCGAGAGCGGCGTGGATGTCGTCCGGGTGGCGTTGGAGCGCCGTGGCGAGCTGGTCCGCGCCTCCGATGGCCAGAGAGGCGCCGTATCCGCCGAACAGCGTGACGCACCAGGCGGCGTCTCCGAGAAGCACGACGCGTCCGTTGCTCCATCGGTCGAGGATGATCTGGCTCAGGCCGTCGAAGTACACCGAGCTTTCGCGGTGCAGCTGTTCACGAAGGTCGGGGACGACCCAGTCGAGGTCACCGAAGGTGTCGGCGATGGCCTGCCGTGGCTCCTTGGCCAGCTCGGCGTCCTGGCTGGGAGTGCGGTGGACGAAGAACGCGGCCGCGCGGCCCGGGCCGAGGCTCGTGACGGTCACCGTGCGACCGGTCGTGGTGAGCGTCGTGGTCGTGCCCTGCTCCACCCCAGCGGGCAGGTGGTCGAGGACGAACGCGGCGACGAAGTGGTTCAGGTCGCGCCGGAACCGTTCCTCGGGGCCGAAGGCGAGGCGCCGGACCGTTGAGTGCACCCCGTCGGCACCGATCACCAGGTCCGCGGTCACCGTGGTTCCGTCGTCGAGCACGGCGCGCACGCCGGTGGCGTCCTGGTCGACCGAGGCGAGGGTGGTGGCGAACCGGATGTCGACCGTGCCACGGATGGCCCGATAGAGGATCTCCTCGATGTCCCCGCGCAGCAGGGTGAGCTGTCGTACGCCGAGGATGGCGTGCATGGCGGATCGGGGAACGGAGAACCGTGGCCTTCCGTCAGTCCTGACGTAGCGGAGCTCGAACGGGTCGAAGTGTCGCTCCCGCAGGTCGGGCAGGATCCCCATCCGTTCGACGGTGTCGTAGCCCATGCCGTGCAGCACCAGAGCATATCCACCCCCACGAGGCTCCGATGTACGTTCGATGACGACCGGCTCCCAGCCCGCTTGGCGTAACCGGAGGGCGGCCGTCAGTCCGGCGATGCCCGCGCCGACGATGATCGCTTTGCGACTGTGCGGCATGTCTCCTGTCATTTCGTCGGTGGTTCAGTCGTTGAGTACGACGTCGACCGTGAACTCCTCGTCGAATTCGGCCGCGGTCACGATGCGCCATCGACCACACGTGCAGTACTGGTAGCGCAGGAGGCCCTCCAGAACGAGGTGCGTCGATCGGGTCTGCCAGAGGTGGGTGTGGTGACGGCTCTCGTCGGTGGCGTGCGGTGGCTCCTGGGCAGCGGTAGCCGGTTGGAGACTGTGTTCGCTGGACGACATGTCCCTAGAGTTGGACAGAGCACCGCGGCCTCACCAGAGGCAAACTCCAACGCCTGTTCACTACCGAACACTGCGCCGCCGTCTGTTCACTACGAGACGGCATGTCGCCCTAGAGTGGGACGCGTACAGCAGGTTTCACGACAGGCAAAGTCACCGACTGTTCGACACCGAGCATGTCGCGCTACAAGGTCCGCTGGCCAGGGAGGACCACCATGGCGCGCAACGTGATGACCGACCGGCGAGCGCGGCGTACCCGTTCACTGCTCCACGCCGCCCTCGTCGAGCTGATCCTGGAACGCGGCTACGACCGCGTCACCGTCCAGGACATCCTGGACCGGGCGGACATCGGCCGCTCCACGTTCTACAACCACTACCCGAGCAAGGACGAGCTTCTCCTCAGCCGTGTGCACGAGCTCGAGGACGCGGTCCGGGCCCGCATCTCGACGGGTGCACAGAACCCGGAAGAGAAGAGTTCCACGTCACTGATGGCGCCCATGCAACCGTTGTTCGAGCACGCGGGCGACCACCGTGCGCTGTGTCAGGCCATGCTCGCCGGTGGCCGTGCGACAGACCTGGCCTTTCGCTCGGGCCGCATGATGCTGCGCGACACCCTGACCACCCATCTGTCCAGCCGCTTTGCCGTCACCGATTCGAACCGCCTCGACCTCGCCGTCACGTTCGTGATCAACGGCATGTTCGGCGTTATCGCCCGGTGGCTCGAGGCCCAGCCGCAACGCTCGGCTGACAGCGTGTTCTCTGACTTCGACCAGCTGGCGGCAGAAGGACTCGGCGCATACCTGCACTGATCATGCAGTGGTGAGGTACGCCCACTGCATCGACGCCGCGAACGAGACCCCGTGACAGTTCGGTATGCGGCAGTGTCGGGCCCTCGAACAGTCATGGTCCTGGGTCAGAATGGCGAGTGCGGCCGCCACCCGAGCCGTGTTCAGCCATCCGGAGGGCTGCCGATGCCGTCATCGCTGACGTCACTGTTCTGGATCTCTCTCGTGGCGGTGGCCGCTCCGATGCTGGCCGGGCTCGTTCCCCGGAAGCTGGTTCCGGAGGTCGTGCTGCTGCTGGCCCTTGGAGTCGTCGTCGGACCCTTCGGCTGGGAGCTCGCGGCCGATGACGAGGCGATCGGCCTGCTGCGCGAGCTGGGCCTCGCCATGCTGTTCCTGTTGGCGGGTTACGAGGTCGAGCTCAAGGAGCTGACCGGTCGCGGCGGACGGCGTGCCCTGGCCACCTGGCTCGCCTGTCTGTGCCTCGCCTTCGTGGTCACGCTGCTGCTGGGTGTCTCCGACGTGATCGACAGCGAGATCGCCCTCGCGATCGCCCTCACCTCCACGGCACTGGGGACGCTGCTTCCGATGCTCAAGGACAACGACCTGCTCAAGACCCCCGTCGGGGCTGCCGTCATGCGTCACGGTGCGTACGGCGAGCTCGGACCGATCGTGGCCATCGCGGTGCTGCTCGGCAGCCGAGGGCCCATAGCCTCTCTCGTCGTCCTGTTGGTCTTCGCCGCCATCGCGGTAGTCCTGAGCCTCCCGCCGCGGCGGATCCGGCGCGAGACGTCACGTCTCCTGCGTCTCATTCGGCTCGGCTCGGAGACCACGGGGCAGACCACGGTGCGGCTCACCATCCTTCTGCTCGTGACCCTCATCGTCATCGCAACCGACTTCGAGCTGGACACCGTGCTCGCAGCCTTCGCCGCCGGCTTCATCCTGCGGCTTGCGCTTCCCGGCGGCGACGACCGGCTGGAGACCAAGCTCGACGGCATCGCCTTCGGCCTGCTGATACCCGTCTTCTTCGTCACGTCCGGCATGGCGATCGACCCCCGCGCCATCGCCGACAACCCGGTCGCATTCGTCGTCATCCTGATCGCGATCCTCGCCTGCCGAGGAGCGCCCGTCTTCCTCGTCACCCGCTTCACCAGCCCCGCCCCAGAACACCGGCTGAACACGAGAGACAGTCTGAGCGTTGGGCTTTTCGCTGCCACCGGCCTGCCGATCATCGTTGCGGTGACATCCGTATCGGTGTCAGCCGGGCAGATGACGACCGAGAACGCATCCCTCCTCGTCGGCGCCGGTGCCGCAACTGTGCTCCTGTGCCCCCTGCTGGCCACGCTCCTTCTGGCCCGCACGCGCAACCACTCCCGCGAACCACTGCAGCGATAGCCGTCACGCGCCCGTGGGTCCACTGAGCGTGCGGCCGCGATCCCCTCCGCACTCGCCGGCGTCTGGCATGCTCACCTCATGGCGCCTCGCGAGACGACGAAGCTGGACGGCCAGGTCGACGCCGTGATGGAGGCCAGCCGGGCGTTCGTTGCTCTGGTGGCGCAGACGCTCGCCGAGGGCGAGGTTGCACTCACACTGCCGCAGTGGCGTGTGTTGGCCATTGTGAACCGATACGGGCCGCAGAACCTGAAGGCGATCGCGCATTGGATGGGGGTCCATCCTTCTACGGCGACCAGGGCCTGTGATGCCCTGGTGGCCTCCGAGCTCCTCTATCGGCGAGAGGACGCGGTGGATCGCCGGCGTATCGTGCTCACGCTCTCCGAGAACGGCCAGGAGCTCGTGGACTCGTTGTTGCACGAGCGGCGGCGCGCCATCGCCGGCGTGCTCAGAGAGATGCCGGCTGCCCGGAGGAGCCGCGTCGCGGAGGCCATGCAAGAGTTCGCCGAGGCCGTCGGGGACGTCCCCGAGCACTACGAGTCCCCTGTCGACTGGGCTCGGTAGTCGCCCACCGGTGTCGTGGGTCGCGATCAGCCGCCCGGTTCGGCGTCCATGTCTCGTCGCCGTGGGCGATAGCCGGCGGCTCCGGGCGGCACCACGGCGTCGTAGACAAGCGGGGCGCTGGTGCCCACATGGCCGCCTGACCTGGCAACGGTGTACCGGTGGAAGTCGCCCTCGTGGAAGACGACCAGCGCCGCTGTCAGCCCCGGCACGGTGACCGGCAGTCCATCGAGAGGTCCCCCGCGCAGGGCTACGCGCTTCTCCGGTTGTCGCTCCGCAGCTGGACCGTCAGGCATCCCGATGATCATCCCCAATTGACTCAGGAGCGGCAATTATTGCGCGGCGCAACGAGTCTGCCCTGCGGGCCGGTGCCCCGTCTACCACCGGCACTCGTCGACCCTGGGACCTGCCACCGTGGTCCAGGCACTGCCAGGGCCTGCGTGCCGGCTCCTCAGGCCTCGGGGATCTCGCGGCCGAAGTTCTCACGGGTGATCTGCTCCGGCTCCGGGCCACCGCGCACCCCGGTGTCGAGGGCGTCGATCGCTGCCAGCTGGTCGTTCGTGAGCTCGAAGTCGAAGACGTCGATGTTCTCCGCGATCCGCGACGGTGTCACCGACTTCGGGATGACCTGACGGCCCTGCTGCAGGTGCCAGCGCAGCATCACCTGCGCGGGCGTCTTGCCGTGTGTCACCGCGATCTCGGTGATGACGGCGTCCTTCAGCGTGCTGCCGTGCGATCCGTCGCGGTAGAAGGTGATCCCGCCGATCGGCGACCACGCCTGGGACAGTATCCCGTGCTCTGCGTCGACCGCGAGCAGCTCTGACTGGCGGAAGTAGGGGTGCACCTCGATCTGGTTGACCGCAGGCACCACCGACGTAGCCTCCATCAGCCGCGCCAGACGGTCCGGCATGAAGTTGCTGACCCCGATCGCGCGTACCTTGCCGTCACCCAGCAGCGTCTCCAGTGCCTGGTAGGCGCCGAGGGTGAGGTCGAACTCCCCCGGCAGTGCCTGATGCAGGATCAGCAGGTCGATCTGGTCGATCCCGAGCTTGCCCGCACTCTTGTCGAACGCGTGCAGCGTCTCGTCGTAGCCGTAGTCGCTGATCCAGACCTTCGTCTCGACGAAGACCTCGGAGCGCTCCCGTCCCGAGCGACGGATCGCCTCGCCCACCTCCCGCTCGTTCAGGTACACGGCAGCGGTGTCGATGTGCCGGTAGCCGGCGGCCAGCGCTGACTCGACGGCCGCGATCGTCTCGTCCGGCGGAGTCTGGAAGACACCGAACCCGAGGGCCGGCATCTCCACGCCGTTGTTCAGCTTCAGGAGAGGAACGTTCATGCCCGCAACCTAGGAACTCGATGCGCCGGGTGGGAGTGCCTGTCGAGCCGGGTACCGGCAGTACCTCCCTGGCGCAGCCGAGGTGCCGGTCGGCCGCCGGGTTTCAGCGATCACGGCTGTACGAGGACCTTGAGCGCATCGCGGTTGTCCATGGAGCGGTAGCCGTCGGGCACGCCGCCGAGGTCGACCGTCTGGTCGAACACCTTGCCCGGCTCGATCGTGCCGTCGAGCACGGCGGGCAGCAGCTCCTCGATGTAGGCGCGCGCGGGTGCCGGACCGCCGGTCAGGGTGATGTTGCCGCCGAACAGGCTGCCGAAGCCGATCGGGGCCTCCTCGTACTGCGGCACGCCGACCCGGCTGATGACACCACCGGGGCGCACGATCCCGTAGGCCTGCTCGTAGGCGGGAAAATGACCGACAGCCTCGAGCACCACGTGGCTGCCGTGGCCGCCGGTGAGATCGCGGACCTTGGCGATGCCCTCCTCGCCACGTTCGGCGACGACGTCGGTCGCACCGAACTCGCGGCCTAGGTCGGTGCGGGTCTTGTGCCGGCCCATCAGGATGATCTGCTGCGCGCCCAGCCGCCGTGCCGACAGGACCGCGAGCAGGCCCACCGCGCCGTCCCCGATGACGGTGACGGTGGTGCGCTCGTCGACCCCGCCCTTGACCGCGGCGTGGTAGCCGGTGCCGAGCACGTCGGACAGGGTGAGCAGGGATGGCAGCAGAGCGGAGCTCTCGCCGACCGGGGCCTTGACCAGCGTGCCGTCGGCGAACGGCACACGCAGCGCCTCGGCCTGCGCGGCGGAGAAGAACCCGCCCTGGGCGCAGGAGGTGTGCAGGCCCTCGCGGCAGAACCGGCAGGTGCCGTCGGAATACGCGAACGGTGCGATGACGAAGTCACCCTTCGCCAGCGTCGACACCTCGCGACCGACCTCCTCCACGACACCGACGAACTCATGACCCATGGGCACGCCCTCCGGCGTCTCGGGCATGGCGTGGTACGGGTGCAGGTCACTGCCGCATACGCAGGCCCGGACAACCCGGACCAGCGCGTCGGTCGGCTGCTGGATCGCCGGGTCGGGTACGTCGATCACGCGCACATCGCCGGCGCCGTACATGTAGGTGGCTCGCATGGGGACCCTTTCGAGTCGTGGAAGCAAGGGGCGGCCGCCGGGGCTCCGGTCGGCCGGTCGACTCCAGTCAACGACGCTCTCGACCGGCACGGGAGAGCCTGTCGTTCCGGGTAACGCCTGTACCCCCCAGGACATCGACTCTCTGCCTAACCTGAAGACCATGAACCAGCCGGATCACCGCGCCGAGATTCGCGAGTTCCTCAGCTCACGGCGGGCACGCATCACCCCCCAGCAGGCGGGCCTGCCGGCGTACGGCGGCAACCGCCGCGTCAAGGGGCTGCGCCGCGAGGAGGTCGCGATGCTCGCCGGCGTATCGGTCGACTACTACGTCCGAATGGAGCGCGGCAGTCTCGCCGGCGCCTCCGAGAGCGTCCTGGAGGCCGTCGCCGCTGCGCTCAAGCTCGACGAGGCCGAACGGGCACACCTTTTCGCCTTGGCCCGGGAGAGCGGGACCCGCAGCTCGCGTCGCAAGCGGGCCGCGCCGGCCAGTGTCCGGCCGCCGATCCAGCAGGTGCTGGAGGCGATGACCGACGCACCTGCGTGGGTCCGCAATGGCCGGCACGACATCGTCGCGGCCAACCAGCTGGCTCGGGCGCTCTACTCCCCCGTGCTCGCCGACCCGAGACGTCCTGCCAACACCACCCGGTTCGTCTACCTGCACCCGCAGGCAGCCAGGGAGTTCTTCGTCGACTACGACCGGATCGCCAACGACGCCGCCGCGATGCTCCGCCTGGAGGCGGGGCGCAACCCGCACGACAAGGCGCTCATCGAGCTCGTCGGCGAGCTCTCCACCCGCTCCGACCTGTTCCGGCAGCGCTGGGCCTCCCACGACGTGCAGTTCCACCGCAGCGGGCAAAAGCGGCTGCGCCACCCTGTCGTCGGTCAGCTCGACCTCGACTTCGAGTCGATGGAGCTCGCGTCCCAGCCCGGTCTGCTGCTCAACGTCTACACCGCCGCAGCCGGCACGCCGACCGCGGACGCGCTCAAGCTGCTCGCGTCCTGGGCGGCGTCCCAAGAGGAGCTCCCTACCGAGGCGTTCGTGGCCAACAGGGACTGATTCGCCGCGCGTGACGGCCGGGGCTCGGCACGGACCCATCCACGACCTCGGTCAACCGGCGGAAGTCGTGCCGCGTAGGTTGCTGCAGCGTGAGTGCCCCGACGCTGTCCGTCCGCACGCGGCCACCGGGTCCGGTCGCGTCCGCGGCGTTCGTCAGCAGCTTCGACAGGTTCGCGGTCAGCCCCGTGCTCGTGCTGGTCGCCACTGACCTGGGCGCGTCCCTGGCCCAGGCACTGGCCGTCGCGAGCGGGTACTTCCTGGCCTACGGGCTGTGCCAGCCTCTCTGGGGCGTGCTCTCCGACCGGTTCGGGCGGGTGCGTCTCATGCAGGCGATGCTGATCGCAGGTGCGGTGACCGGCACGCTGTCCGCACTGGCGCCCAGTCTCGGCGTCCTTGTCGCCGCACGCACGCTCACCGGTGCCTTCTTCGGTGCGATCACCCCCACCTCCCTGACCTACCTCGGCGACACGGTAGGGGACGCACATCGGCAGTCGGCACTGTCCGACCTGATGGCTGCCGTCGCCCTCGGCACGGCCCTGGCCACCGCGGTCGCGGGGCTCCTCGGGGACCTGGCGGGCTGGCGACCCGTGTTCGCGTTGCCGCCCGTCCTCGCCCTCGGCTGCGCCTTCGCCCTGCGCAGGGTGTCCGAGCCACGACGTGGAGGCCGGCATGGACTGACTACGAGGATGCGAGAAGCCGTGCGCAACCGCTGGGTGCTCGTGGTGGTGTCGCTGACACTCGTGGAGGGCGGAGTCGTACTCGGCGTTCTGACCTTGCTTGCCCCGGCCCTGCAGTCGCAGGGGGTCGACGCTGCCACTGCGGGGCTGGCGACCGCCGCGTACGGCGTCTCGGTGATCCTTGCCACTCGCGTGGTCAAGGCGCTGGCCGGACGCGTCCCGATGCCGGGACTGATGGCCATCGGCGGGACAGCCGTAGCGCTCGGATACGCGGCCGTCGCGCTCCACGTCTCGGTCACGACGGTCATCACCGCGGCCCTCCTGCTGGGTGTGACCTGGGCGTTCCTGCACTCCTCTCTCCAGACCTTGGCCACGTCCCTCCTGCCGCACGCGCGGGGCGCCGTGGTGTCTCTTTTCGCTGCCTCCCTGTTCACCGGCAGCTCCTTGGGGTCCTGGGCGGCTGGACCTCTCGGCGAACACGGCCAGTGGGCACTGCTCTTCGGAGTCACCGCCGCGGTCAGCCTCCTGCTCACGGTCGCTGCGGTGCTCGCAGGCCATGCCTACAGAACCCGTACGCGAGCCTGACGCGGCCCACCGCGCGCCTCACTGCCAGGACTCCGGCCGCGCGACCACAGGGTCGCCTCAGCATCGGCGCGATCGTCCGACCCGTCGGCTCGACCCCAAGACCGATGAGTTTCCCCTTCCCTGGAGGTCTATCTCAGCGGAACGGCCCCGCGGGCTGGACATGACAGCGACAGAGCTGGAGCGCACCAACCATGGTCATCGTTGCAGGACACATCACCGTTGACGCGCAGCAGCGCGAGCCCTACCTCGCAGGCTGTGCGGTCATCGTCGAACAGGCTCGCCGGGCAGCTGGCTGCCTCGACGTAGCGATCTGCGCGGACCTGGTCGACCCCGGCCGCGTCAACATCTTCGAGCGCTGGGAGTCGCAGGCGGCGCTGGAGACCTTCCGCAGCAGCGCCCCTGACACGCAGCAGCGCCCGGCGATGCTCACGGTGTCCGTTCAGGAGTACGACATCGCCGACGTGCGGCCACTGTTCGGGCAGGGCGCGCAATGAGTCGGCCGGGACGGACTCTGCTGCGACCGGTGAGATCAGCGCCGCGGTCCGGTCGTACCGAACCACGACCACTCCCAGAGAGAAGGGACCTGCGACCATGAAACTGACGACCATCACGAACGTCTCTGTCGACGGAGTGATGCAGGGACTCGGCGGGGCGGACGAGGACCGCAGGGGCGGATTCGAGCGCGGCGGATGGGCCCTGCCGCTGTTCGACAACGAGGCCGAGACGTTCCTCGGCCAGGTCTTCCAGCGCGCCGACGCATTCCTGTTCGGCCGGCGGACCTACGAGATCTTCGCCGGCTCCTGGGGAACGGGCGCCTGGGGGGCGAACCAGGGCGACAACCCCATCGGAGAGGCGCTGAACACGCGGCCCAAGTACCTCGCATCGACCACACTCACCGACCCGCAATGGGCGGACACGACGGTCCTCTCCGGCGACCTCGCGGCCGAAGTCCGCGAGCTGAAGGCCAAGCCGGCAGGCGAGCTGCAGGTGCACGGCAGCGGCAGTCTGATCCGCTGGCTGCTCGGCAACGAGCTAGCCGACGAGATCATCCTGCTCACCTATCCCGTGGTCGTCGGTCAGGGTACGCGGCTGTTCCCCGATGCCGGTCCGGACACAGCGCTTGACCTGGTCGACTCGCGAGCCACGGCGGGGGGCGTGACGATCCAGGTCTACCGTCCCAACGGGCGCCCGCAGTACGCAACCGGCGACCCGGAGCCGTGACGTAGGCGCAGCGCCATCGACGGGCGGGCCGTTGACGCGATTCACGTGTTTCATGATGGTCAACAAGATGCCTTGACAGTTACCGCGAGCCTTGGAACTCTTGGTCTGCGCAGCTCGCCGGTCGGCGTCTCACAGACGCCGGATCACTGCCATGGCTACCCGTGATCCGGGTAGGTGGATCGTCGCCTAGCGACCAAGGTCGCGGTCGTGCTGCCGACCGATCCACCGTGCCTGCAGCCACCCTGCCCCGGGTACGCGCCGCGCCGCCCGGCGCGGCCTGGCGGACCATCCCGGTCGGCCGAACGGCTCGTCTCACCTCGTTTATCGGCTTCTCCCTGCCCGAGAAATGACGAAGGAGCTCGTCGCATGCCCGAGACAGAGTTGATCCAGTTCAGCGGCATCGCCATTGGGTCACTACTCGTGTTCTTCTATGGCGGAACGTTCGTCGTGTCCCTGCTGATCCTCAAGAAGGAAGAGAACGCGGACGGTTACATGACGGCCGGAAACAAGGTGGGCTTCGGCATCTCTGCCGCCAGCATGACCGCCACCTGGATCTGGGCCGCGTCGATGTACGCCTCGGCGACCTCGGGCTACACGTACGGGATCTCCGGGCCGATCCACTATGGCCTCTGGGGCGCGTTGATGATCTTGTTCATCTACCCCTTCGGTCGCCGGATCCGCTCGGTCGCGCCCAAGGCACACACGCTCGCCGAGGTGATGTACGCCCGGCACGGCCGATCCAGCCAACTCATGCTTGCCGGCTCCAACGTCGTCGGCAGCGTGATCAGCCTGATGTCGAACTTCATCGCCGGTGGCGTGCTGATCGGGCTGCTCTCACCGTTCAACTTCATCCAGAGCGTGCTTGCGATCGCCGGCGGCGTGCTGCTGTACACCCTCTGGTCCGGCTTCCGCGCCTCGGCGCTCACCGACTTCGTCCAGGTACTGGGCATGCTCGGTGCGGTGGCGGTTCTGATGCCGCTCATCTTCTTCGCTGCTGGCTTCCCGGCGGCGTTCGAGACCGGAGCGTCGAACCTCACCGCGCAGCAGAGCAACTTCTTCTCCAGCGACGCGTTCCTCAACCAAGGCGCGCCCTACATCGCCGCCGTTCTCGCGTACGCGATTGGCAACCAGACCATCGCGCAGCGGCTGTTCGCGGTACGCGAGGACCTGATCAAGCCGACGTTCATCACCGCCACACTCGGGTACGGCGCCATGGTCATCGGGGTCGGCATGCTCGGCGTGCTCGCGCTGTACCTGAACGTCGACCCGCTGCAGGGTGACCCGAACAACCTGATCCCGCAGATGGCCGCGCAGTACCTGCCGATCGGGCTGCTGGCGATCTTCGTGCTGATGATCATCGGCGCCTTGTCGTCGACGGCCGACTCGGACCTGTCCGCGCTGTCCTCGATCGCAATGGCCGACTTCTACGGCCAGACGGTGGGCAAGGACAACGTCAATCCCAAGACGATGCTGCTGGTCGGGCGAGCCACTATGGTTTCCGCGACCGCCGCCGCTGTGGCGTTCGCCAGCATGGGTCTCAACATCTTGGACCTGCTGGTGTTCGTCGGCGCGCTCTGGGGTGCGCTGGTGTTCCCGGTGATCGCCAGCTTCTACTGGGACAAGGTCACCAACAAGGCGTTCTCGGTCGCGGTTGTCGTGGCCGTGGCGGTCTTCCTGCCGGTGCGGTTCAGCTGGATCTCGATGGACGGTCTGGTCGGACCCTTCTTCGACATCCTCTCGGTCGTCGGCATCGGTGTCGTCCTCGGCCTGATGGCTTTCGGATTCTTCGGGCTGCGCGTCGGCAAGATCGTCGGGGTAACAGCGGCAATGATCTCGGCGCCGTTCTCGATCGGGTTCCTGCACGACTACGCGACGTTGAGCGGCTCGCTGGTCGCCTACTCGGTCAGCACCATGATCTGCTACCTGATGTCGGTCCGCTCCACCGAGTCGTTCGACTTCGCGCTGATCAGGCAGCGGGTGGGCGACTTCGACGAGGCGGAGGACCTGGACGACGAGCTGGCCCGATTCGACGGGGGCGACCCCGACCCCTTGGCCGGCGGACGATGACCCGACGATCCGGTACCTACTGAGAGGGATGACGTGATGGAGACCTTCCTGTTGACCACATACGTCTTGATGTGGCCGGTGCTCGTGGCGATGGTGCTGTTCGTGATCAGCCGTGCCTTCCTGCGCGAGTGGGCGGAATCGCGCCGAGAGGGGCGCCCGATCATCTGACGACTGTCGTGTCCGCCGTCCGTCCTGACCTGGGCAGACCTCCATGATCCGGCGGCACCCTGCCGTTCGCGCCCGTGCACGCAAGTTGCTATCCGCATCTCCAGGCTCTACGTTGACTGGCCCAGGCCGCTTCCAGACCTGAGGGCGCGATGCCCCTCCCGAGCGGCTCCAGATGACTGGTCGGCCATGCGTGGGGCTGTGCGGTCTGCCCCGCCATGTGGACGTCTCGCCCATCGCGGAACGGGCAAGCCGACCGGTTGGGCCGACCCGGCGTGCAAGGGTGCCGGGTGGGCAAGCCCGCCAGTTCCGCCCGACCCGGACGGGAGTACGGCATGGACCAACGTGAGTACCAGGCGGTCGACGCGCAAGGCGAGGGCGGTTCGCTCGACCCCGCGCCGTTCACGACGAAGCAAGACTTCGGCAACGACCCCCTCGACGTCCGCGCAACCGACCACTACACGGCGGAGTACGTCTCCGGGTTCGTGGCGAAGTGGGATGAGCTGATCGACTGGCGCAAGCGCTACGAGAACGAGGGCAGCTTCTTCGTCGACCAGCTCCGCTCGCGCGGCGTGCGCAAGGTGCTGGATGTGGCCACCGGCACCGGGTTCCACTCCGTGCGGCTGATCGAGGAGGGCTTCGAGGTCGTCAGCGTCGACGGCAGTCCCGAGATGCTGGCGCAGGCGTTCAACAACGCGTTGACGTACGGCGGGCACATCCTGCGGCTGGTGCACGCCGACTGGCGCTGGCTGAACCGCGACGTGCACGGTGAGTACGACGCGATTGTGTGTCTGGGCAACTCCTTCACCCACCTGTTCTCCGAGCGAGACCGTCGCAAGGCGCTCGCCGAGTTCTATGCGATGCTCAAGCACGACGGCGTGCTCATCCTGGACCAGCGCAACTACGACGCGATCCTCGACGACGGCTTCTCCAGCAAGCACACGTACTACTACTGCGGTGAGGACGTCTCGGCAGAGCCCGAGCACGTCGACGAGGGGCTCGCCCGCTTCCGCTACCAGTTCTCCGACGGGTCGGAGTACTACCTCAACATGTACCCGCTGCGCAGGGACTACACCCGGCGGCTGATGCGGGAGGTGGGGTTCCAGAAGGTCGACACCTACGGCGACTTCCAGCAGACCAACGTGGCGGAGAGCCCGGACTTCTTCATCCACGTCGCGGAGAAGCAGTACCGCCGCGACAACGAGCTGTCGCAGCAGTACTCGTCGGCGGTGCACACCGCCCGCGACTACTACAACTCGACCGACGCCGACAACTTCTACGCGATCGTGTGGGGCGGCGAGGACATCCACGTCGGGGTGTACGACACCCCTGACGAGGACATCGCCCAAGCCAGCCGGCGTACCGTCGAGAAGATGGCAGAGCTGGTCAGCATCACCCCCGGCACCCGCGTCCTCGACATCGGAGCCGGCTTCGGCGGCTCGGCCCGCTACCTGGCACGTACCTACGGCTGCCAGGTGACCTGCCTGAACCTCAGCGAGGTAGAGAACGAGCGCAACCGTCGCCTCAACGAGGAGCAGGGGCTTGCCAGCCTCGTCGACGTCGTGGACGGCTCGTTCGAGGACCTGCCGTTCCAGGACAAGGCCTACGACCTCGTGTGGTCGCAGGACGCGTTCCTACACAGCGGGGACCGCGTGCGCGTGCTCGAGGAGGCCGTGCGCGTGATGACGCCGGGCGGTCAGCTCGTGTTCACGGACCCGATGGCGTCCGACGGCACACGCAGGGAGGCGCTGATCCCGATCCTCGACCGGCTGTCGCTGGACACCATGGCGTCACCCGACTTCTACCGCCGCGAGCTGTACCGCCTGGGCATGAAGGCGGTGCGGTTCCATGAGTTCGCCGACCACCTCCCGCGTCACTACCAGCGGGTCTACGACGAGACCGAGCGTCGCGCCGGCGACCTGGCCGGGCACGTCAGCGACGCCTACGTGGAGCGCATGATGACCGGGCTGCGGAACTGGGTCAACGGTGGCGAGGCCGGCAACCTGACCTGGGGCGTCTTCACCGCCGACGGCTGACCGAGCGGGGGCTCCGGCCCGGCCTCAATCTGACCGGAGCCGCTGTGCGGGTCATCCTCACCCTGCTGGGGTCGGGACGTCAGACGACTCAGGCATGAGCCCGAGCTGCACCATCATCCCGGCGGCGTCGGGGTGGGTGCTGAACTCCGTCATCCTGCCGTCCCGGATCTTGGCGAAGTAGGCGCCGAGGGCCGTGAGGCCCTTCCCCGTTGCCGGCCGCTGTCTGCCGCCCACCGACAGCGTCCCGGTGTTGGTGCCGCTGAACTCCACCTCCGCTGCGACGGCGTCCTCGCCGACCACCCGGCTCGTGACGGTGACCCGCATGTCGGGAAAGGCGGTGAACCATCCCTGCATGTACGCGCGGGCTGCCTCTCGCGTGGTCATCGGCTCAGCAAGCGTGACGTCGCGCCAGACGAACTCGTCGGCGAGCAGCGCGAGCCACGCGTCGATATCCTGCTCATTCCACGCTCGCAGATGTAGGTCGTCGATCCGCTCCAGCTCTTGCATGGTCATGGTGACTCCCTCCCCGTGTCCTTTCAGCTGGGCGCACGCCACGGGTGCTGCCGGACGCGCACGCGGTGTGGCTGCCCACGTCACCCCCATCGTCTCGCCCCTCGGCATGGTCGCAAATAGCCTGTTCGGCGGACCCCGCAGCCGCCGGTTGCTTCCGCGGTGCTCGGTGGAGCCCGACCGCCACCGAGTCCGCAGGTCGGCCGACGAGCAAGGTCAGCGCGCTGAGCAGGGCGATCGCGGCCAGCACCGCGGCGGCGCTGAACCCGTAGCGTGCCCCGTGCAGGAAGTCGCCGGGGACTGCGTGTGCGGCGAACACGGAGGCGATCACGGCGAGCCCAATGGATCCACCCAGCTGCTGCATGGTCTGCAGCAGCCCTGAGGCAGCACCGGCGTGCTCGGGTTCGACGTCCAGCAGCACCAGGGAGGTGATCGGCATGAAGCTCAGTCCGGCGGAGAGGCCGGTGGCCAGCAGTGGCAGGAAGGCTCCGTCCCAGTAACCGGTGTCGGCTCCGAGGTGCGCCAGTCGGATGAAACCCACCAGCATGCCGGCCGCACCGACGACGATGAGCGGCACCTGGCCGACTCGGGCCACCAGCCGCGGAGTGAACCGCGACATCGTGAACACCGCCAGCGGCAGCGGTAGGAACGCGAACCCGACCGCGAGAGGACCGTAGCCGAAGCGGTTCTCGAGCAGCTGCACCATGAGGAAGAACATCGAGAGCATCCCGCCGACCATCCCGGCCATCGCCACCAACCCCGCGACCCTGGCGCGGTTGCGTAGCAGTGCGGGACGCAGCAGCGGGTGGCGAACCCGGGTCTCGGTCACCGCCAGGACCGCGATCAGCAGCACGCCCACCGCGAACCCGCCGATGGTCCGCATGGTGCCCCAGCCGTGCTCCGGGGCGCCGATGAGCGCCCACACGATCGCCACCGCACCACCGGTGGCGGTGACCGCACCCACGATGTCGAACCGGCCCGGTCGGCGCGGCGTCTCGCTGACGTAGCGGTAGACCGTGGCGAGCACAGCGAGCCCGATCGGCACGTTGATGAACAACGTTCCGCGCCACGAGACCAGGTCGGTGAGGACGCCGCCGAGAATGAGCCCAAGTGCTCCCCCACCCGACGACACGGCGCTGAACAGGGCGAGCGCGCGGTTGCGGGCGGCCTCGTCCGGTGCGCTGGTGGTCAGCAGAGCGAGCACCGACGGAGCGGCGAGCGCGGCGCCGACGCCCTGCAGCGCACGGGCGGCGACCAGGACCTCCTGAGACTGGGCAAGGCCGCCCACCAGCGAGAACACGGTGAACACGGCAAGTCCGATCCAGAAGATGCGGAGCCTGCCGAAGACGTCGCCCAGCCGCCCACCGAGGAGCAGGAGACCGCCGAACGCGAGGGTGTACCCGTTGAGGACCCACGACAGCGCCGCAGGCCCGAAGCTGAGGTCCCGGGCGATGTGCGGAAGCGCCACGTTCACCACGGTGACGTCGAGTACGAGCATGAGCTGGACGATCAGAACGATGAGGATGCCGAGCGCGGCCCTGCCGGCGTTCGGCGGCAGCTCGGTCGGCTGGTCAGTCGGCTGGTCAGTCGGCTGGTAAGGGCGCCGGTCGGCGCGCACGGAGGCAAGAGAAGACATGCGATGGCAGTCCTGTTCTGGCCGGGTCGGCCGAAGTAGACTAGGTGGAGAGTTACTCCGGTTAGAGTAGAGACGGATTCGGAGAGCGTCTCCGTTTCGACCACCACGATACGGAGAGCGTCTCCGTTTCGCAAGCGAATATCTGTGGCGCGCCGCCGGCAGGAAGGTTGGAGGTCTGGTGCGGGCTGATGCCAAGCGCAACTACGACCGGATCGTCGAGGCTGCGCGCGAGGTCTTCAGGGAGAAGGGCTACGACGCCCCGCTGGACGAGATCGCCAAGCGGGCCGGAGTCGGTGCGGGCACGCTCTACCGCCACTTCCCGACAAAGGACGCACTGCTCGACGCGGTGATGCAGGCCTGGGTCGACCGGGTGGAAGAGGCCACCGACAAGGCGCTGAGCTTCGAGGGCCCACCACGTGAGCTCCTGATGCGGTGGTTCGAGACCTATTTCTCCCTCATCTCTTCCCACAAGGGCGGCCCGGCCAAGCTCACCTCCGCGCTCGGTGACGACCAGTCACCGATCCGGACGAAGTGCCAGGTGCTCACGGCCGCCAACGCCCGCATCATCGCGCGGCTGTCCGCCGAGGGCGCGCTCAAGCCAGGGGTCGAGCCGATCCAGTTCGGTCGCCTCGTCGGGGGCGTCGCGACCATCGCCGACCAATCCGACCTGCCACCCAAGGCCGTACGACCCCTGCTGGAGGTTGTCGCCGACGGCGTCCTCGCCTGAGACGCATCCCCGCTCAGCGGGGGATCACCGCATGGCTGGCCCGTAGTCGCACGCCGGTGGAGTCACCCGGAAACGGCCGCGCGCACCTGATCCAGCATGGCCTCTTCGCGCTCACTGACCTGCTGCGCGCCGAACCCCATAAAGCCGCCCTCCTTGGCGGCATCGGCGGCTGCCTGCGCAGCAGTCACCAGCCACCGCCCAAAGGCTGCGGCCTCATCGGGTGCGGCCTTGGCCGCAACCAGCGCCTGCGCAGCCCGCAGCTCCTCGAGCACCTGCTCCCCGACGGGGGGCCCGTCCGCCGCGGGTCTGTACCCACCGAGCGGACTCTGCTTCTGCTGCCTCATCGCCTCGACCTCAAGAGCCACCTCGGCCAGCAGCTGCTCACGGCTCGGAGGGTTCGTCGCGCTCTTGAGGGTCGCCATCGTCTCCTTCGTGGCCTCGATGGGGCCGCCGGGATCGGCGAGCGAGATCGCCATCCCGGCCACGAACGGTGCTCGTACGACTCGGGACCATTCGTCCTCGGTGAAGTCACTCTTCGTCGTCACAGCCTGCTTCCCTCCAGCATCAGGTCGGGCAATGAAGGCGACCGACCCCAGAGCCAAGCTGGCGTCGCCACCGCCTCACCTCTGAAGGGTAAACGCGAACAAGCTGCCCTGCTTGACCTTCGGGCGTAGGCCGGCGGCGAGCCAGTACGAAGGAAAGGCCCATCGTCCGCCTAATGTTCGGTGTCGTCGGCAAGAGTCACGCGATAGGCGCGGTAGAAGGCTCGGGCACCGGCCTCGGCTCGGGCGAGTGCCGCGTCCAGGGTTCGGCTTGAATCGAACATCGCTCGGTCCAGGGACGCACCGATGGTCAGGAACGCGAGATGTTCCGCAGCCAGTTCCGGGTCCGGGACGACGAGCTGTCCCATGGCGTCGAGTTCGGAAAGTGCCCGGGCCAGCTGGCTCATCACCAGTTGGGGTGCACGACGGTAGTACTCGACCGCCAGGTCAGGGAACCGTCCCGCTGCACCGATCACCAGGCGCCGCAGCGGGACCACCGGACCCAGGTGTATCGACTGCGCGAGGTCGCGAGCGATGTCGACCAGCCGTTGCTCCAGGGTCGATCCGGACTGAGTGTGGCGGTCGGTGAGCCCCGAGGTCCCGAGCCGCTCGGAGTAGGCCTCCGCGGTGGCGATGGCTTCGGTGATCATCGCGCGGAACACCCGCTCCTTGTCGCCGTAGATGTTGTAGATGGTGCGCTTGGCCACGCCGGCGGCCGCGGCGATGTCGTCGACGCTGGTTCCGCTGTAGCCCTTGGCGAGGAACTCGGAAGCGGCTGCCTCGGTGATGAGGGCGCGAGATCGCCGCACGCGCCGGTCCTCGTACTCCATCTTGGTCGCCGCTTCGACCATCGCCGCCTCCTCTTGCACTCCTCCGTGCAGTAGTGCAACCTTAGTGCAGAAGTGCACGGCGGGTGCACTTACCTGGGCGATTGCTCCCTGCTCCGAGTACCGACCCGACCACGGCAGGAGAGGACGACGACATGACCGAGAACGCGATCGACAAGCTGCGGTCCCTGGAGCCCCTGCTGGGCACGTGGCGGATCGATGGCCCCGACTCGTCCGGCACCGTGCGGTACGCCTGGGCGGAGTTCGGTGGATTCCTGGTCCAGCAGGTCGAGCTCGTTGCCGGCGACAGCGTGACGCGCGGGGTCGAATACATCGGCTTCGACGCCGACACCGACACCATCCGCTCGCACTTCTTCGGCGGATCCGGGGAGATCCTCGAGTACACCTATTCCCTGGAAGGCAACGTCCTGACGATCTACTTCGGCGGCCCGGATTCGCCGGCGAAGTTCGTCGGGACATTCGACGACGATTTCACCCGCAACACCGGCGCCTGGGAGTGGCCGGGCGGGGGATACGACTCCACGATGATCAAGGAGACCGGCAGCGCACCCTGACCTGATCTTCGCTCCTCAAGCGAACTGCATCCGAAATTGACCACCCTCTGATGAGAGTCAAGACCTCGGACTTCGCCGCCGTGTGCGCGCCTCGTGAGACGGGGGCGG
>DATMEB010000235.1:0-2789 GCA_035557095.1 Nocardioidaceae bacterium
GTACGTGTTGATCAGCGAGATGATGACCGCCGCGTAGAAGAAGTAGCGGTGCAGGTTCTGCCCGAGCAGCGGGAACCGGGTCTCGCCGGTGTACTTCTGGTGCGGCTCGGCGACGGCGCAGGCCGGAGGCGACAGCCAGAACGCCCGGTAGTAGGCCTTGCGGTAGTAGTAACACGTCAGGCGGAAGAGCAGCAGGAACGGCAGGCTCAAGACGGCGTAGGCCGGGATGAACCAGAAGTCAGGCATGAACGTTCCGAAGTGGGCGGCTTCGGGGATGCACGCGTTGGACGTGCACGGCGAGTAGAACGGCGTCAAGTAGTGGTACTGCTCGACCCAGTAGTCCTGCTTCATGGCGGTGCGCGAGACCGCGTAGGCGACCCACGCGAGGAGTCCGGCCGCCTGGATGGCCGGCGGGAACCACCAGCGATCGGTGCGCAGGGTGCGGGCGGCGATCGCGGCGCGGCCGGCGCCTGGATGAGGAGTCGTGGTCGTCATGCCTCGTCGATTCGCTCAGTGGCTGGTGCCATCGGAAGAGGTTGCGAGGTCACCGTATGCCCGCTCGACGCAGGGACGCAAAGTCATAGTGAGGTAGCCATTCATAGCCAAAGGCTATGATCTTTGTATGCAATTCCAGCAACTCGCATACTTCGCAGAGGTCGCCCGCACCCGGCACTTCACCCGCGCCGCCGACATCATCGGGGTCTCCCAGCCGACCCTGTCCAAGCAGATACGCGTGCTCGAGAACTCGCTGGGTTCACCGCTCTTCGTCCGCAACCGCGGGCAGATCGAGCTGACCAGCGCGGGCGAGGCGCTGCTCCCCCACGCACAACGCATCCTCATGGACGTCGAGAGCGCCCAGCGGTCGGTCGACGAGGTCGCCGGCCTGCGCCGTGGGCGGGTGCGGCTGGGCGCCACTCCGTCGTTGTGCGACGGGCTGCTGCCCGACCTGCTCACCCGGTTCCACGAGCTGCATCCGGACATCGAGCTGGAGGTGCAGGAGGCCGGTTCGCGGGTGCTCACCCGCGAGCTCGGCCAGGGCCGGCTCGACCTCGCCCTGCTGATCGTGCCGCTGGGTCCGGACAGTGCCATCGAGACGGGAGCCATCGAGACGACGTCCATCCTGCGGGAGCGCCTCGTCCTGGCGAGCCCGGCCGACGCCGACCTGCCCGACGTCATCGGCGTTTCCGCGCTGCGCGACCTGCCGCTCGTCATGTTCCGCGAGGGCTACGACCTGCGTGAGGTGACGCTCGGGGCATGCCGAGCCGCGGGCTTCGAGCCGCGCCTCGCGGTCGAGGGCGGCGAGATGAGCGCGGTGCTCCGGTTCGTCGAGTCCGGTCTCGGCCACGCGGTGGTGCCCGAGATGGTGATGGGCACCCGGCCGCGACTGCGCAGCACAGAGCTCGAGAAACCGGCGCTGCGCCGTGAGATCGCCCTCGCTCATCGCTCGGACGCCCTGGAGCTGGCCGCCCTCGCGTTCCGTGACGAGCTCCTCGCGTCGTTCCCGGCGCTGCGGACCCGCGGCTGAGTCAGCGCCAAGGGGCAGTCGGTGGTGCCAGGGAGAAACAGCGTTGTGGCTGCCAGCCGGAGGCGTCGTCGTGCAGGTAGAGGGCGAACTCCTCGACCTCGAACTCGCACTGGAAGTCGTGCAGCGTCGCGTCGGCGTGGTCGAGTGCCGGATCGTCGAGATGGTGCGCCACCGTGACGTGCGGATGGAACGGGAACTCGGCCCGGGGCGCACCGATGGCCAGTCGCAGCTGCCCGGCGAGCACCGCGCTCGCGACGTAGCCGGCGTCGACCGTGACGTACACGACCGGGGAGACCGGACGGAACGTGTCGGTGCCCCGCAACCGCATGCGGAATGCGGGCATGTCGCTCGCCGCCTTGTCGAGCCGGGCACAGATCTCGTCGAGCTCGTGCGCCTCGACCTCGTGCGGCGGCAGCAGCGTCACATGGCTCGGCACTGTGCGGGCCAGCTGATCGCCGAAGCTCGCGCGCATCTCGCGCAGCAACGTTCCGTGCGGTTCGGGCACGGCGATGGCCACCCCGTAGGTCAGGCGCGTCATGCGTGTCTGGCCGGCACGAAGCCGGAGCGGTCGTAGACGGTGGCCAAGGTGGTGGCGGCGACCTCGCGCGCCCGGGCTGCGCCATCGGCGAGGACGCGGTCGAGCTCGGCCTTGTCGTCGAGCAGCTCACGCGTGCGGGAGCCGAAGGTGTCCACGAAGTCGGCGACGAGGTCACCGAGAGCCACCTTGAAGTGGCCGTACTGCTGCCCCTTGAACTCGGCCTCGATCTCACCGACCGGACGATCGGTGAGCGCGGAGTAGATCAGCAGCAGGTTGGAGATGCCGGGCTTGTCGGCGGGATCGAACCGCACGTCCGATCCGGAGTCGGTGACCGCTGAGCGGACCTTCTTGGCCGCCGCCTTCGGGTCGTCGGTGAGGTTGACGACACCGGAGTGGGAGGTGGCCGAGCCGCTCATCTTGGCGTTCGGGTCCTGCAGGTCGTAGATCTTGGCGGTGGACTTGACGATGTGCGGCTCGGGAACCGTGAACGTCTCGCCGAAGCGGTGGTTGAATCGTTGCGCGAGGTTGCGGGTGAGCTCGATGTGCTGGCGCTGGTCCTCGCCCACCGGAACCTTGTCGGCTTGATAGATGAGGATGTCGGCCGCCATCAGCACCGGATAGGTGAACAGGCCGACGCTCGCGGAGTCGCGACCGCTCTTGGCGGTCTTGTCCTTGAACTGCGTCATGCGGCCGGCCTCGCCGAACCCGGTGATGCCGCCGAGCACC
>DATMEB010000236.1:0-11796 GCA_035557095.1 Nocardioidaceae bacterium
GCCGGTCGCCAGGATCCTGCGCCGCCCGAGCAGGTCCGCGGCGCGACCGCCGAACAGCAAGAAGCCGGCCGAGGCCACCGCGTAGGCGCTGATCACCGTCTGCAGCGTCTGGTCCGAGTAGCCCAGATCGCGTGCGATGTCAGGCAGGGCCACCACCACGATGTACTGGTCCAAGGACACGATCAGCATCGCGAACGACAACAACACCAGGGTCGCGGTCGCACGGTTCCAACCAAGACTGTCCGGCGCCGACGAGGCTTCTGCAGACCGCAACGGAGTACTCCTGTTAGACCGGGCGTGCCGGGACGATCATGCGGTGTCGGTCTCAGGCTCGTCCGGATACAGGTCGATCCTGCGGTCCGCGAACCGGTCGTTGTACGCACCCACGGTCTTGTCCCGTGCCTGCAACAGATCGCAGCGGGCCAGCAGATGCTGCTCTCGTTGGGTGAGATCCGCCGTCGCCAGTGGGTAGCCATCGGGGCCGGCGAGGACCGACCCACCGACCCACTGCGTTCCACGCTCGGCACCGACGCGGTCGCAGGCGGCGATGAAGATCCGGTTCGCGGCGGCCGCGGCCAAGACCGTCACCATCTCGACAGGGCGCTCCCCTTCGGGCCTGCCCTCGTCGGGCCAGTTGGTCGGTGCGCAGACCAGTTCGGCGCCGGAGAGGGCGGCTCTGCGAACCCATTCAGGAAACTCGAGGTCGTAGCAGATGAGCAGCGCCAGGCGACCCCATCCCATGTCGACGACGGGCGCGGGGTCGTCGCCGGGGGAGAAGACCTGGGACTCCCGGCCCCACAGGTGCACCTTGCGATAGGTCGCCCGGACCCCGGTCCGATCCACCACCACGGCAGAGTTGAACAGACGTCCTCCCCAAAGCTCCGGGAGCCCTACGACCACGGTGAGGTCCAGGCTTGCCGCGAGGTCGTGCACTGCGTTGGTGGTGGGACCGACGGCAGGTTCGGCCAGGCGGCGCGCCTCGGCCTCGTCCTCGAACACGTAGCCGCTCGTGGCGAGCTCGGGGAGCACGACGACGTCCGCGCCCTCGTCCTTCGCGGCATGCACCGCAGCCAGAATGCGGGCACGATTGGCCTCGACATCCCCGATCGTCGGCGCCAGCTGGCAGAGGGCGACCGAGACGGCACCAGCAGGAGCAGCCGGGCCGTCGACCGCCATGTCGGGCCGAGTCACCGCGTGACCTCTTCGACCTGCCCGCCGGCGCTGCCGCGGTCGGGTTCGATGTCGGCCTCCGCCAGGTCGAGAACCGGCGGGCGGCGCCGGAACCCCCTGGTCAGGTAGACCAGGTACGCGAGCCCGATGGCCAGCCAGGCCAGACCGACCTGGAAGGTGATCGCGGACAGGCTGGTCCACAGCCACACGGTGAGACCGACCCCGATCAGCGGGATGACGCCGTAGCGAAGCACAGCCCGCGCTCCGCGCTCGCCCTGGTCGATCAGGTAGTGCTTGATCACCGACAGGTTGACCATGGAGAACGCCACCAGCGCACCGAAGCTGATCACCGCGGCGGCCAGCTCCAGGGTGATCGCCAGCGCGACGAACGAGACGGCTCCCACCAGCAACGTCGCGTTCGCCGGCGTGGCGAAGCGCTCGTGCAGGCGGCCGAGGAACCGTCGCGGCAGCACGCCGTCGCGCCCCATCGCGTAGAGGATCCTGGAGACACTGGCCTGTGAGGCCATCGCCGAGGCGAAGCAGCCGGCGACGTAGGCCGCCGTGAAGAAGGATGCCAGGAAGGCGCCGCCCGCGCGCCGCATCACATCGGTGGCAGCGGAGTCGACGTTGGTGAAGCTCGTGTAGTCGGGAAAGACCAGGTGTCCGACGTAGGACACGACGATGAATGTCGTCCCGCCGATCAGTGTGACGAGCAGGATCGCCCGGGGGATGGTCCGCCGCGCGTCGTGTGCCTCTTCCGACAGAGTCGAGATCGCGTCGAAGCCCAGGAACGACAGACACAGGATCGCTGCGCCGGCCAGCAGCGCGGACAGGTTGGCGTCCCCGAGGAAGGGAGCGGTCAGCGAGGGGATTCCCGTCTCCGAGCTCATCGTGCGGAAGGCCATGGCGAAGAACACGGCGATGAAGACGACCTGGAATCCCACGAGGACAAGGTTCATCCGCGCAACGAGCTTGATGCCGACCACGTTGAGGGCGGTGACGAGGACGATGGCCAGCACCACCCAGACCCAGTTGGGCACCTCGGGCCAGGCTGCGTTGACGAAGATGCCGATCACCAGGTAGTTGATCATCGGCAGGAACATGTAGTCCAGCATCAGGGCCCATCCGGTGGCGAAGCCGATGTGGCCTCCGAACGCCTTCTGGGTGTAGGTGTACGCGGAACCGGCGTAGGGGTGGGCGGCGACCATCCTGCCGTAGCTGTACGCGGTGAAGAGCATCGCCGCGAGCGTGATGACGTACGCCCCAGGCAGGTGCCCCGCTGTCAGGTCGGTCACCACGCCGTAGGTGGTGAAGACTGTCAGCGGCACCATGTAGGCGAGGCCGAACAGGATGAGCTCGGGCATGCCGAGCACGCGGTGCAGCCGTGCGTTTGCCTGTGCCATCAGAACTCCCTGTTCAGCAGGACATGGTCATGAGTCGAGGGACTCGTCCCGGTGTACCACCCTGCCTGCCGCGACCGTCATGCGTACGTTCGCATCCGCGGGAAGTGCCTCGGGGTCGGCGAGGATGTCGTGGTCGAGAACCGCCAGGTCCGCTCGCGCGCCGACGAGCAGGTTGCCGCCCTCGCCATCGTGGTTGACGTAGGCCGAGCCTGCGGTGAAGGCCCGCAGCGCTGTCTCGACGTCGAGGGCCTGTTCGGGGAGGAAGGCAGGTGTTCCGCGCCGGGAAGGGTCTGTGCGGGTGACGGCGACCTCGATCTGCTGCAGAGGGTCGGCCGTGCTCACCGCCCAGTCGCTGCCCATCGCCAGTCTGGTCCCGTGCCGGGCCAGGTCGCCGAACGGGAACTGCAGGCGTGCGCGCCCCGACCCCAGAAACGGAATGGTCAGGTCGTCCATCTGTGGTTCGCTCTGTGCCCAGTACGCCTGGCAGTTCGCGACGACGCCCAGCGCGGCGAACCGGGGGAGGTCCTCTGGCTGGACGAGCTGCAGATGCGCGATGTGATGCCGGAGGTCGTTCATGCCGTTGGCTGCGTGTGCAGCCGCGACGGCGTCGAGGCAGTCTCGCGCGGCACGGTCGCCGATGGCGTGCATGTGGACCTGGAAGCCATGGCGGTCGAGTTCGCAGAGGGCTACGGCAAGCTCCTCGGCATCGACGTAGCTCAGCCCGTAGTTGTCCGTGCGGCCGCCGCAGCCGTCGCAGTAGGGCTCCAGCAGTGCGCCGGTGTAGTTCTCCATCACGCCGTCGGCCATGATCTTCACGGTCGTGGGATGGAAGCGGCCGGCGTGCCCCGACTCACGTTGCGACAGCAGCTCCGGGATCTGCTCCGTGCCGCGGTGACGGTCCCACCACAGTGCTCCCACGACCCGGGCGGTCAGGCGTCCGGCTTCGGCCAGCGAGCCGTAGGCGGCCAGCGTCGCCGGCGTGACCCAGGCGTCCTGCCAACCAGTGACACCCAGCCGGTGCAGATGCTCCTGGGCGACGAGGATCGCCGACTCCCAGGTTTCGCGGTCGGGCAGCGGCACATGGCGCGAGTTGAACGAGTAGGCGGCACCCTCATGCAGGGTGCCGGCGGGGTCTCCCGTCAACGGGTCGCGCTCGATGCGCCCGTCCACCGGGTCCGGAGTGAACCGGTCGATCCCCCCGATCTCCAACGCGCGGGAGTTGACCCAGGCGCCATGCACGTCCCGGTTCATCAGGAACACCGGGCGATCGGGCACGACGGCATCAAGGTCCTCCCGGCGCGGCGTCCCGCCCGGGAAGTACTCCATGGCCCATCCGCCACCGACGATCCACTCCTCGTCCGGGTTCTCGGCGGCGTAGCGGCGAATGTGCGCGAGGTAGGCATCGCGGCCGGCATCGTCGTTCAGCCAGACCCGCAGCATGTTGTGCCCCGCGAACGGCGCGTGCACGTGCGCGTCCTGGAATCCCGGCAGCACGAGACCCCCTGCCGCGGAGACCACATCCGTACCCGGGCCGACGAGAGCGTCGACATCGGCAGAGCCCAACGCCACCACACGGTCACCGCGGAGAGCGATGGCGTCGGGGCACCACCCCTTGGAGCCTCCGGTGAAGACCCGAGTGCGCCGGATCACCAGATCGGCAGCACCGGAGCGCGACCGTGCCGCTGACGACGCGCGCTGTCCGAGGCGGCTGTTCATGGACGCTTCAGGCACCAGGCCCTTCCTTCACCCTCGGCACGGGAACCCACGAAAGCATGAGAGCAAACGTTTCGGCAATCGACGTTCCGTCTTGCTCGGGCTGATGCCGGGGCGTGCGTAGAAAGGGCGTGTGCCGGTGGCGCCGTCACGGCAGCGCCGTCACCGCGGGGAGGTGCCCGGCACGGTGGCCGCGACGTCCTCCCACACCGCCTCCGGGACGTCGGTGTCGAGCCACTGCACGTTCGAGTGGACCTCCTCGGGCGTGCCCATGCCGGCCACCACGGACGCGACGACATCGGAGCGCAGGGGGAAGCCGAGCGCGGCCGCGGGCAGTGCGACGTCGTGTCGCCGGCACGTGGCCGCGAGGGCCTGCGCCCGAGCCAGCACAGCCGTGTCGGCGGGCGCGTAGTCGAACGTTGCGCCTTCCTCGGGCCATGGCATGGCCAGCATCCCGGAGTTGAAGGGGCCGGCGTCCAGCACGGAGACACCCCGCTCGGCGCAGGCCTCCAGCAGCGGCGCACCCGTCCGGTCGAGCAGGGTCCACCTGCCCGCCAGCATCACGACGTCGACGTCGGTCTCCCGGACGATCCGCAGCGGCGCCTCCCACTGGTTCATCCCGACGCCGACGGCGGCGACGACCCCTTCGTCGCGCAGCCGGACCAGGGCGGGAACCGCGGTGCGGATGGCCTCGTCGACGAAGTCGTCGGGGTCGTGCACGAGGACGACCTCGACACGGTCGAGCCCCAGCCGCTCGAGGCTGGCCTCCAGACTCCGGCGGACCCCGTCCCGGCTGTAGTCGAAGCGCCTGGCCAGATCGTCGGGTACGTCGAACCCGCCCGCGGCGAGGTCCGAACCGGTCGGCCGCGGGTTCGGCTCGAGCAGACGTCCCACCTTCGTGGAGACGACGAACTCGTCTCGCGGCCGGTCCGCCAGGGCCTTCCCCAGCCGGCGCTCGGCCAGACCGAGCCCGTAGTGGGGCGCGGTGTCGAAGTAGCGGATCCCCGACGCCCATGCAGCATCGACCGCCGCGGTCGCCGTCTCGTCGTCGGTCGCGGCGTAGAGGTTGCCGAGTCGGGAGGTGCCGAACCCCAGCTCGGTGACAGCGACCTCCGTCCGACCGACTCGTCGTCGCGCCAGGCCGTCTGCCCGGCGCCCCGCCGGAGGGCTCACCGCAGCCCGAACGACACAGTCGTCGGGGCAGCGCCTTCGGCCAGGCTCGGCAGCTCCAACCCGACGCCACCGTCGGCCGCGACCGCCGGGACGGGGGTGCCGTCCGTCAGCGCCGCGGACGTCAGGTCGAGCCGCTCGGGGCGAGCGGGCAGGACCACCGCGCCGCCGGCTCCGACGGTGGCGAAGGCCAGGTGTGATTCCCGGGTCCACCGCACCCACGGCGAGTCCGACGGGTCGGCGACGGTGCTGTCCAGAGGCCGGCTGCCGTGCACGGCGCGGTCGTTGACCGCCATCCACTCACCCAGACCCTCCAGGGCCGTGCGCTGGCCGCTGGGAACGAGACCGGATGCCGTCGGGCCGACGTTGATCAGCAGGTTGCCGCCACGGGAGACGACGTCGAGCAGATGCCGGACGAGCGCGGGGCCGTCCAGGAGGTGCGAGGAGTCCTCGACCTGGTTGTAGCCGAAGGAGAGGCCGATGCCGCGGCAGTTCTCCCAGACCGCGGCGTTCTCGCTGTCCAGGTGGTGCTGGTACTCGCTGGTCTCGTAGTCGCGGTGGGTGTCGCCCCATCGGTCGTTGACGACACCTTCGGGGACGGTCGCGTAGTAGTGCTCGAGCAGCTCCAGCAGCCCGAGGGTGTAGCCGTGCTTGCCGGCGTCCGGCCACTCGATGTCGTTCCAGAGGACGTCTGGGTGGTACCGGTCGACGAGGTCACGCACATGCGCGTAGGCGTACGCCGCATACGCCGCGTCCACGGGGCGCAGCTGCCGCACGGCCGCACCGTTGTCGAGCACCGGCAGGTCCGTGATGCTCCAGTCGAGGCCGCCGGAGTAGTAGACGCCGAACCGCAGGCCGGCATCGCGTACCGCCGTCTCGAGGTCTCGCACCAGGTCGCGCCGCGGCCCGCGTCGCACGGTGTTGCGCGTGCCTGTGCCGGGCGCGTCCCACAGCGCGATGCCGTCATGATGCTTGGTCGTCGGTACGACGTACCGCGCCCCCGCACGCGCGAACAGGCGAGCCCAGTCCGCGGGGTCGAACTCCTCGGCCTGCCACGCGTCGAGGAAGTCGTCGTAGGGCGCGTCGCCGTAGGTCTCCCGATGGTGTCGACGCGCCGGGCTGTCGTCGAAGCGGATGGTGTTCCAGTACCACTCCGCGTAGGCGTTGTGCCTGAACCAGGTGGCCTCGTCGACCGCGCCGAGCTCACCCGTGGGCTCGGCCCACGCCGGCACGGAGTACGCACCCCAGTGGATGAAGATGCCCAGCTTGGCATCGCGGTACCACTGGGGGACCGGTCGCGCGAGCCGGCTCCAGTCGGTGTCGGCGCTCGTCGGCCGCTCGGTGTCGATGGGCGTGGTCATGGTGCTCCTATCGTGAGTGGCGAGCAGGACGAGGAACGAGGGTCATCTGCCGCCCAGGCCGGATATCGCGATACCGCGAACGAGGTGACGCTGCAGCAGCACGACCATCAGCACGGTCGGGATCATCGAGATCGCCGAGGCGGCCATCAGCAGATGCCACTGGTTGCCGTTCTGGCTGAGGAACAGGTTCAGCCCGAGCGGCACGGTTGCCATGTCGCGGCTGCTGATGATGATCAGCGGCCACAGGAAGCTGTTCCAGTACGTGATGAACGTGAACACCGCCAGGACCGCGATCGCGGGCTTCGCGATGGGCACGATGATCTGCAGCAGGATGCGCAGCCGGTCTGCGCCGTCGAGGACCGCCGCCTCGTCGAGCTCGCGGGGGATCGTGAGGTAGAACTGGCGCAGGAGGAAGGTGCCGAACGCGGTGAACGCCCACGGCAGGATCAGCGCCGCGTAGCTGTCCACCCAGCCGAACCGCTCCATGAGGATGAACATCGGGACGACGACGACCTCCTGAGGAAGCATCAGCGTGCCCAGGTAGACCAGGAAGATCCGGTCCCGACCGCGGAAGGTCAGCCGCGCGAAGGCGTACGCCGAGAGCACCGACGTCGCGCAGACCACGACGGTGCCGACAATGGACACCACCAGCCCGTTGAGGATGAAGCGGTCGAACGGCAGGTAGGTCCACGCCTGCACGAAGTTGGACCAGCGGACCTCGGAGCCCATGAGCGGAGCACCGCTGGCGAACACCTCCGCGGGAGGCTTGAGCGCCGTCGCGATCATGTAGGCGAACGGCGTCAGGAACACCGCCAGGACGAGTGTCAGCAGGACCTGTGACACGACCTGCCCTGCCCGGCGACGTCGTCGGCCGTTCGGCGCTGCCCGGTCGGGCGCGGCCCGCGGCCGCTGAGTCTGTACCAGCTCAGCTGTCATAGTTCACCCATCGCTTCTGGCCCACGAACTGCAGGGCCGTGACGAGCATGATGATGACGAACAGCATCCAGGCCACGGCCGAGGCCAACCCGAGGTTGAAGAACTGGAAGCCCGTTCGGTACAGGTACAGGACCATCGTCGTCGTGGTGACGCCCGGTCCTCCGTTGGTCAGGATGTAGGGCTGCACGAAGACCTGGAACGACGTGATCAGCGTCATCACCATGGCGAAGAAGATGGCCGGGGACATCATCGGCAGGGTGACGCTCCAGAATCTGCGCCACGGCCCCGCACCGTCGATGGCGGCCGCCTCCAGGATCGTCTCCGGGATGGCGTCGAGCCCGGCCGAGAAGACGAGCATGTTGTAACCGAAGCCCTGCCAGACCGACATCAGGATCAGGGACGCCATGGCCCATCGCGTGTCACCGAGGAAGTTGGGTGCCTGCAGGCCGACGGACTGGGCCGCGTTGTCGAACACCCCTCCGGGCTGGAGGAGCAGCCGCCACACGAGTGCGTTCGCGACCATCGGCGTGACCGTGGGGATGAAGAACAGCAGCCGGTAGAGCCCGCGGGCCTTGATGCGCGGTGACATCCACACCGCCAGGCCCATCGAGACCGCGAGGTTGAGCGGAACATAGGCCAGCACGAAGACCACGGTGTTCAGCATCACCTGCCGAAAGATCGGGTCCTCGACGAAGAGCTGCCTGAAGTTGTCGAGCCCCGTGAAGGTGCGCTCACCCAGCACCGGCCACGCGAAGAAGCTGATGACCAGCGACCCGACCATCGGCACGAGGGTGAACAGCAGCAGCCCGCCCATGCTGGGTGTGAGGAACCCCAGCGCCGCCCAGCCCTCGCGCCTGCGCTTGGTGGTCGCCCTCGGCGGGGCGCCGCGCCCAGGTGCGGTGGAGACAGGTGTCGCCACGTACGTCCGCCTTCCCGCCCGGCGAACGCCACCGGGGGCGTAGCACCGAGCCTCGCTCGGTCCGAAGCGGTCAGCCGCCGGACTGCTGCTGCACGGTCTCCAGGAACGTGGGGACGTCCATCTGCCCGTTGACCGCCTGGATGCCGTACTGGGTGAAGAGCTGCGACACGGGTGTGTAGTTGGCGGTGCTCGGTACCGCGACGGAGCTGTCGATGGCCGCGTTCAAGCCTTCCTTGGCGCCGACCAGCTCGTCCTGGAACCAGGCGTCCTGCTGGGCGGTTCGTGCCGGGTAGGCCCTGCCCTGTTCGGCGAGGTACTCCAGGGCCTCGGGCCCGGTGAGGACGGAGATCGCCTTCATCGCCTCCTCCGGGTCCTCACAGGTCTGCGAGATGCCGAACCCGGAGCCCGCGACCTGGCTGCGCGAGCCGCTGGCACCCGCGGGGATCGGTGCCACGCCGACGTCGAACGCGGCCTGGTCCATCACGTTCACCAGCTGCCACGGACCGTCGACCACCATCGCCGCGTCACCGGCGATGAAGCTGCTGAGCGCGGGGGTCGGGTCGTTGCTTGCCGCGACGGGCGGGGCCACCTGGTCCTTGTCGACGAGGTCGACGTACCACTGGGTCGCGGCCGTGAAGCCGTCCGAGGTCAGGTCGAGCTGACCGTCCTCGCTCACCGGCATCGCGTCCTCCATGGACAGCGCCCATGGGATCACGCTGTCGAAGATCGGGTAGACGGCGAAGCCGTACTTCCCGTCCGAGGTCAGCTCCTGGGCCGCGGACATGAAGTCGTCGACGGTCCAGCCGACACCAGGCTCCTCGATGCCCGCCTGCTTGAACCGCGATGCGTTGTAGAACGTGACCAGCGGACCGAAGTCGTAAGGCACGGCGAGCTGCTCACCCTCGACCTGCAGGCCCTCGACGATCGTGTCGTTGAAGTCGGCCAGGTCGACGCCGGCGCCTGCCAGCTGGTCGTCCAAAGGAACGAGGAGCTGCGAGATGCTGGCGGCTCGCAGTGACTGCACTCCGAGGATGCAGCCTGCCTCACCGCTGCTGGCCTGCGCGGCCAGCTTCGTCCAGTAGTCGTTGAAGCTCGAGGTCTGGAACTCGATCTTGATGTTCGGGTACTCGTCGGTGACCATCCCCGCGAGGTGGTTCCAAGCCCGCACCTCGGCGCTCGAGCCGCTCCACATGTTCCAGACCAGGGTGGTCTTCCCGCCCTCGGAACCACTGTCGCCCGAGCCACAGCTGGCGAGGACCATCGCCAGTGCAGCGGCCGCCGCCGCCATGAACCTTTTCCTCGGTGCCATCGGTGCTCCTACGCCGGGCGTCGGCACAGCCCCGCCGCCCGTCGGCGACCGTCCTGCCGACGCTGGTACCGGGCCATACATCTGATGTTTGGCACATACTTCGCCCCAGCCCGAGATGTCGTCAAGGGCCCGTGGCCACTTTTCTCAGTGGTCGGCCCGGCCGGTCACCGAACTGCCGGTGGCAGCGTGGGCTCCTGCTGGAGGAACCGGCGCAGCCACGTCTCCGAGGTGGCCACGTGGGTCAGGGCGGCGGCCGACGACAGCGCCTCGTCACCCGCGAGCAGCGCGGTGAAGATCCGTTCGTGCTCGGCCAGCGTCTGCCTGATCGCGTCCTCGTCGATGATCCCGCGCCAGACCCGCGCGCGGAAGCTGCGACTCGAGAGCCCCTCCAGCATCGAGGCGAGCGAGCGGTTGCCCGACGCGGCCCCGACGAGGGCGTGGAACTGCGCGTCGTGCTGCACGAGCTCCTCTTGGTCCTGGGCGGTGCGCATGTTCTCGAGCGCATCGCCGATCTGCTTGAGATCGGCCTCGGTCGCCCGCGTGGCCGCGAGCGCCGTGGCCGCGGGCTCGAGGATGCGCCGCAACTCGATCAGCTCCAGGGACCACTCGTCCTGGATGAGGTCCACCACGAACCCGATTCCCTGCAACAGCAGCTCGGGGCGCAGGCTCGTGACATACGTTCCGTCGCCGCGGCGTACGTCGAGCACCCTGGCCGTGACAAGGGCTCGTACAGCCTCGCGCACCGTGCCGCGCGACATCCCGAGCTCCTGGGCGAGCTCGGCCTCGGCCGGCAGCCGTGCACCCGGCGGCAGCTCACCGGAGATGATCAGCCGTCGGATCGCCTCGATGGCGGCATCGGTCACGGGCGCTCCCATGGGCACCTCCGCGTTGCTGTCGTGCCTTCAGCGGGCTGTTGACATCCGATGTTTGGGAATCTTAGCGTGGCGCGCCAGGAGGCGCCCCCCAACGGAAGCGCAGCTTCGAGTCCCGGACGGGGTGAGACATGGCAGGCAGGCTGGTCGACGCCCACCACCACGTCTGGGATCTCTCGACCCGGGAGCAGGCCTGGCTCTGCGGTGACGCGATGGCACCGATTCGCCGGTCGTTCTCGGCCGAGGACCTGCGCACCGCGATCGCGGACGCGAACGCGGATGTCGAAGCCACGGTGGTCGTGCAGACCGTGCCGCTGCCCGACGAGACCTCCGAGCTTCTCGACCTGGCCGCCGAGGACGACCTGGTCGCCGGTGTGGTCGGCTGGGCCGACCTCACCTCCGCGGGTGTCGCGGACGACCTCGCCGCCCTGCGGGAGTCTCCTGGCGGACAATGGCTCGTGGGCATCCGGCATCTTGTGCAGGACGAGCCGGCGGACTGGCTCCGCCGAACGGACGTACGGCGCGGGCTACGCGCGGTGGGCTCGGCCGGGCTGCGTTATGACCTGCTCACGCGACCGCGTCAGCTGGCCGCGGCCATCGAGACGCTCGCAGCGCTGGAGGACGTGGAGTTCGTCCTCGACCACTGCTCCAAGCCGCCGATCGCCGACGGAGAGATCGACTCCTGGGCATCCGACGTCCGCGCCCTGGCGCGTCGTCCGAACGTCACGTGCAAGCTGTCCGGCCTGGTCACCGAGGCAGCGCCCGGGAACGTCGGCGCGCCCGCGCTGGCCGCCTACGTCGACGTCGTGCTCGACGCCTTCGGCCCCGAGCGGCTGATGTTCGGCTCGGACTGGCCGGTGTGCCTGCTCGCCACGTCGTACTCCGGCTGGCTGACCACGGTCCACCAGCTGATCGGGTCGCTGTCGGAGGCCGAACGCGCCGC
>DATMEB010000237.1:0-19534 GCA_035557095.1 Nocardioidaceae bacterium
GACGGGGTCGACGGCGAAGACGGCATTGCCGGCTACGAGGTCCGCACCTACGACTACATCCTGGGCGGCGCCCGGGAGGGCCACGACGGTGTGCCCTCGAGCTACACCGGCGCGGGCGACGGCGCGATCGCCACGGTGGCCTGCTCGTCCGAGGACAAGGTCGCGCTCGGCGGCGGCGTCCAGTTCTCCGGCCTGCACGGCGGCAGCATGGTGACCGACGGTCAGCAGGCTGTGGCCGAGTCCTGGTCGCTGGTCGACTCGTTCCCCGGCCGTATGGACTGGAGCACCAACATCCCGAAGCCGGGCCGCCTGGACGGCTGGATCGTGCGTCTCAACTCGGCGGAGAACGCGCCGAGCACGGACGTCACGGTCTGGGTCACCTGCGCCGACATGCACGGCTGAGGTAGCCCCTACCGCTGGATCGGAAAGCCCCCGCGTGTCTGCTCGCGGGGGGTTTTCCTCATGCCTGGGCTTCGTCCGGCCCGTCCTCGGCTCCCTCGGCCGACCCACCGGCGGCGGGCTCGCTCTCTCGCCGGCGGCAGCGTAGGGTCACGCGGTTGCCGGTGTTGTAGTCGCTCACGACCCTTCGGGGTACGTCGGGCCGCGACTCCAGCAGCGCCGGCCAGTCGTACTGCTCCTCCACCTCGAGGTCGTAGACGTCGAGGATCAGGCGGAGCGCGGGCACCGACGGCCAGCCGGCGACGGCCCTGCGCCGGTGGGTGGTCCGGTCCCTGGCGGCGTTGCTCTGCACCCCGGTGCGGTTGACGTTGAGCCGCACCAGCGGCTCGTCGCCGAGGATCACCTTGGTGTCGATCAGGCAGTACTCCGGCTTCGCCTGCAGGATGCCGCGGAAGAGCTCACCGTAGCGCAGCGTGTGGTAGACGAACCCCAGGCAGAGGACCACGTCGACGTCGAAGTCGTGCTGGCGCAGGATCCGGAACATGTCGCCCTGCACGAACGAGTACCGGTCGCTGCTGACGCCGTACTCGGCGAACGTTGCGTTGGCACGCTCGACCAGCTCCGGGCGGGCCTCGACGCCGGTGACGTGCGCAGCACCGGCCTGCAGCGCAGCGAACGACCAGCGGCCGTCGTGGCTGGCCAGGTCCAGCACCCGCGCGCCCTTCAGCAGGTGCGCGTTGTGCTCGATCATGGCGTGGTGGCGCAGGTTGAGGCGGCTCGCCTCCGAAGCGGTCTGGCTCGTCTCGTAGAACAGCGGGTACTCGTCGAAGAACACGCTGCGGGCCCTCCTCACGACGGTTTCGACACACCCTATGCCGTTCGGTCACCCTCGCTTCTGCGGGACGGCGTCCGTGGGGCATGATCTGGCGGGTGAGAACCTTTCGACGGCTTATCGGCCGGGCGGAGACCCCCCTGGACCTGGAGTTCTCCGTCGTCGCCCAAAGACGGCCATTCGACCTCGTCGCACGCAACTTCGCCTCGCTGCAAGAGCGGTTCTCCTCGGCACGGGGGCTCCGCGAGTACGACCAGCTGGTCCTCGCACCCGAGAAGAACCTCGGTACGGCTGAGCGCCGGCACGGCACCCTCTCGATCAGCAGCGAAGAGCCGTTCTTCACCCTCTTCCGTTCCGAGACCGGCCAGCGAGCGCCGTACTCCTCCGTCATCGTCGACGTGCAGTCCTTCGCAGACTCCGGTGGCGAGCAGGACGCGGTGTTCGCAGGTCTGGTCAAGGACGAGAGCAACTACCTCGTGGCGTGGTTCAGCCATGCCAGCGGAGCGGTCGGGATCGACGCCGTCGTAGACGGCGAGCTCGCGACCCTCGTCGCGCTCGACACGCCCATCGACGCGCCGTGCCGTGTGGCGTTCAGCCTGACCGGCAACACCGTGGCCGCCCTGCTGGACCCGGGAGACGGCTTCCGGCCGCTGGTGCACGCCCGGCTGCCCGACAATGTCCACCTGCGGCGTCCCGCGGTCCTCGAGGACTACCGCAACGCGTTCGGCGCCCGCGCGTCGAGCGGCACGATCGTGCTGGACGCGGTCGAGGCGGGCTACTTCGGCCAGACCGGGCTGCGAGACCCGCACGTGGTCACCTACGCCGACGGGGCGCCGTACATCAAGTACGGCAAGGTGTTCCTGACCATGACCCAGGCCGGGCTCGGGTTCTTCGAGACCGCGCACTGCGGCGTCTGGACGCTCGACCTCGCCGACCACCGGCTCGAGCAGGTCGCGCACCTGTTCTTCCAGCGCGACGACACCGACGCGGTCTTCGGGGACCACGCCTGTCATCTCGTGCGCGACGAGCGCAACGACCGCTGGATCGTCGCCACCAGCACCTGGGGCGACTTCACCGGCGACGGGGTCGAGGTCCACTACGCGACCGTGCCCACGTCCACCGACCTGCTGCACGACGTGCACGTCCTGCGCACCGAGCGTCTGCCGCTTCCGGTCGACGAGCTGACGACGCCCGCGGCCGGGCAGTGGGACCCGCACCTCGTGCGCATCCGCGACCGCTGGTACGTCGGGTTCGTCAACGCCCGCGAGTTCTTCGACTTCTACCCCGCGCTGGCCTGCAGCGAGGCCGGGGCCGACTTCACCGAGCTGTCGCTGGTCGCCGCGGACACCACCAAGAACGAGACCGAGGGTTTCGTGATCCAGCGGATGGGCGGCACGTGGTACGTGTTCGCCAGCAACGGCGACAAGTCGGCGCCGCACATGCGCGACCAGTTCCCCGTGTACGACCTGTCGCTGACGCAGATCGGTGCACTGAACGCACCACACCCGACCAACATCCCGTGGCCGATGGTGTTCCCGGTCCCGCAGTCAGGCGGCCGGACCCGCTGGCTGATGGTGACCTTCGAGGGCACCGCCTACCAGCGCGAGATGCTCGGCTACGGCACGCACGGCAACGTCGTGGTGATGGAGGCCAAGCCCATCACGCGGGGTCACGAGTTCCCCACGGACTGACGCCGGGGTGCATCCGGCGCGCGTCCGCCGCGCGCTCGAGCTGGTGCCAGACCCATTCGGGGATCTCGTCGAGCGGCCGGTGCTTGGCCACCGCGTCCACCGGCCCGGGCGTGGTCTGGAAGGTGATGTCGACGACGCGCAGTCTGCGCTGCAGCAGCCCCTGGCGTACCCGGATCGACTGGGTCTTGTGGTGCGGCACGATGTCGGTCCGCCGCTTCACCCAGCCCCTGGTCGTGACCACGACGTCGTCGGCGAAGCCCGCACCCAGGTAGCGCCAGCCGACCGGCCGGAACCAGCGGGCCTGGCGCGGTGCCGGGCGCTGCGGCACGTCGGTGGGGTGGCTGCCGGGTACGAGCCGCGCCAGCACCGCCAGCGCGAGCTGCCGCGGAGCGACCGGCAGCAGCGTCGACGTCGAGGGGCCGCCCTGCTGCGCGGCGGTGCCGGCGTACCCGGCGACGTCGACCTGCACCTTCACCCAGCCCATGGGCCGCCACAGCAGCGGCTCCACCAGAACGATCCCCTGTACCCGGTCCACCGGCACGGTCTGCGAGCGCAGGTCGAACAGCCCGCTGCGCAGCCGCCACCCGCTGCCGACGTCGGAGAGCACGAAGCCCCACTGCTGCACGATGCCGCGCACCAGGACCGAGCCGGCGCCGAGCACTGCCGGGAACACCAGCGCCAGTCCCGCGATCTCGCCGAACAGCACCGACGCGACCACGGCCAGGAACGCGACCACCAACGAGGCGATGAACTCGGTGGACAGCAGCGTGCCGACGACCAGCCAGCCGGGGTCGACGCGGGCGATCTCGCGCTCGTACCGCGGCGCTGCCCGGCCGGGCACCGCCGCACCAGGCACCGCAGTCCCCGGCGAGGGGGTCGGGGTGTGGCCTGCGGGCTCTCCCACCTCGACGTCGACGGGCCGTTCGTCGGTCGGACTTTCGCCGACTGGTTCATCGTCGACCGGGGTGCCTGTCGCCCCCGCGGGCGGTGCGGTGTCGCGGTCGAGCAGCACGCCCCGGAGCCGGTGCGCCTCGTCGAGCCGCAGGTACGCCAGCGGGGCCTCGGTGTTCGAGCCACCGGCCACCTCGAACCGCAGCTCGGCCATCCCGAACAGCCGGGCCAGGAACGGCTGCCTGACGTCGACGCCCTGCAGCCGCTCGATGCTGATCCGGCGTGAACGGCGCAGCAGCACCCCGCTGTCGATGCGCAGCTCGTCGGGGTCGATGCGGAACCGGGTGAACCACCACGACAGCAGCCCGTACACCAGCCCGACCGCGAGGAACGCGCCGAGCGTGAGCAGCAGCACCCAGGCCTCGAAGTCCTCCACGAACTGCCGCCAGGTGGCGAGGATGCCGGCCAGGACGAACACCCCGACCCGCAGGAACGGCGAGATCGGGTGCACCCGCTGGAAGTCGTGCTCGAGCGGACGGGTCATCGGACGTACTCCGCCACACTCACCGCCTGGCCCCTCAACGAGTCACAGTCCGCTGCGTCACAGTCCCGCCGCCTGGGCTTCGCCGAGCGCGGTCAGCCGGTCGCGCAGCCGCGCCGCCTCGTCGGGCGTGAGGCCCGGGATCCTGGCCCGGGTGCCAGGTGTCGCCGTGTGCATCTCCACCTGCGCGAGGTCGAGCGCGCGCTCGATCGGTCCGGCCGTCACGTCGACGAACTGCATGCGGCCGTAGGGCACCGCGACCAGCTGCCGGATCAGGACGCCGTGCCGGACGTAGAGGTCCTCGTCGCGCTCGGCGTAGCCCCACGCCCGGGTGCGCCTCGCGGCATACCACCAGCCGACCGGCAGGGCCACGACACCGGCGACGAGGACGACCCACAGCAGCCACGCCGGGCCGGAGAGAAGCACGATGGCGACCACGAGCACGACCGTGAACGGCACCACGAACATCGACCACAGGATCCGCGAGCGGGTGGTCAGTCGCGGCGACACCGGACTCCACACCAGCCCCAGGGGCGCGAACAGCCGGTCCATGCTCCGAGGCTACCGGGCGGCTCGTGTCAGGATGGGCCGGTGGCGGAGAAGCGCATCGTCGGTGTGGGCGCGGGTGCGGCCGGGTTCGGTGACTACGAGCGCGGCGGCGTACCCGACCTGCAGACCCAGGACATGGTGCTCAACATCGGGCCGCAGCACCCCGCCACCCACGGAGTGCTCCGGCTGCAGCTGACCCTCGACGGTGAGCGCATCGTCGGCTGCGAGCCGGTCGTCGGCTACATGCACCGCGGTGTGGAGAAGCTGTTCGAGGTACGCGACTACCGGCAGATCATCGTCCTGGCGAACCGGCACGACTGGCTGAGCGCGTTCTCCTCCGAGCTCGGGGTCGTGCTCGCGGTCGAGCGGATGCTCGGTATGGAGGTCCCGGTGCGCGCGACCTGGGCCCGGACGCTGCTCGCCGAGCTCAACCGGGTGCTCAACCACCTGATGTTCCTCGGCTCGTACCCCCTGGAGATCGGCGCGATCACGCCGGTCTTCTACGCCTTCCGCGAGCGGGAGACCATCCAGCAGGTGATGGAGGAGATCTCCGGCGGCCGGATGCACTACATGTTCAACCGGGTCGGTGGTCTGAAGGAGGACCTCCCGGCCGGCTGGCTCGACCGGGCGGGCGCGGCCGTCGCCGCCGTACGCCGCCGGCTGCCGCAGATCGAGGACCTGATCTTCGACAACGAGATCTTCGTGGCACGTACGTCGGGTGTCGGCGTGCTGTCGCGCGAGCTGATCGACGCGTACGGCGTCTCCGGGCCGATCGCGCGTGCCTCCGGCGTCGACTTCGACCTGCGCCGTGACGAGCCCTACCTGGGCTACGCCGACCTCGCCGCGGACGGCCTGCTGCGCGTGCACACGCGCGCCGAGGGCGACTGCCACGCCCGCTTCGGCATGCTGCTCGACCAGGTCAAGACCTCGCTCGACCTCGCCGACGCGTGCATCGCCCGGCTGCGCGACCTGCCCGCCGGTCCGGTCAACCAGCGTCTGCCGAAGAACCTCAAGGTGCCCGAGGGCGCGACGTACTGCTGGACCGAGAACCCGCTCGGCATCAACGGCTACTACCTCGTCTCCAAGGGCGAGAAGACGCCGTGGCGGATGAAGCTGCGCTCGGCGTCGTTCAACAACATCTCGGTCCTGCCCGAGGTGCTCAACGGTTGCGTCGTCGCCGACATGGTCGCCGTGCTCGGCTCGATGTTCTTCGTGGTCGGCGACATCGACAAGTAGCCCGGCGGCCGTGGCCGGCGAAGCCGACCTTCAGCCTGGCGAAGGGGTGCGCGACGACGGCGTCAGGGGGTTCGCCGTCGTCGGCTCAGGCCTGTCTGCGCTGCTCCACGGGCTCGTAGGCCGCGCGCTCGTCCCACTTGAGCAGGTCGACGACCGTGGGCACCTCGCCCAGGCCTTCGAGCGCCTCGAGGTCGTAGATCGACTCCTCGGACTCGGCTGCCTGGGCGGCATGGTCGCGCAGCAGCTTGATGCCGTTCTCGAGCTCGGCGATCCGCGCCTTCAGCTCGGCGACCTCCTTGTGCGCCTTGGCCACCGCGACCTTGTTGCGGTCGGCGGTCTGCTCGGCGAACTCCGCCCGCTTCTCGGCGAGCCGCAGCGTGGCCTTGAGCCGGTTGATCGTGGAGGCGTGGTCCTCCACCTTCTGCTTCATGGTCGCGGTGAAGCGGTCCTGCTCGGCTGCCCGCTGTTCCGACAGCTCGTTGTAGGCCCGCGCATGCTCAGCGCGGTCACGCCCGTGCTCACGACGCGAGGCGGCCAGCTCGTTGCTGATGATCCGGCTCGCGGCCACCCCCGCCGCCCAGGCCACCACTGCCGCACCGCCGAGCCATAAAGCACTTCGGGTGAGCAACGCGCCCAGCACCACGACGGTGGCTACGGCGAGCAGGGAAACGGCGACGACGATTCGGACACTGCGTTGGCGACGACGGTCAACGGGCATATCTGAGGGCATGGTGACACGATAGGGAGCGGAGGCGCGCCGTTGAATTCACCACGCCGCGTCACTTGCGTCACTCTGGTAACGAACCGTCCTCGTCGTCGCCTTCGTCCTCATCCTCGGGGCCCTTCGGCACCCGGCATGCGCGCTCCAGCAGCAGTCCCGCCACCACCACGAGTACGGCGGCGACGGCGACCAGCGCGGAGCGGAAGACGCGCTCCTGCGGCAGCGGCGCGGACATGTCGTCGAGGAACAGCGCGCCGAAGCCGACATAGCCGCCGGCGACCAGGGAACCTACCAGCGACGAGGCCTTCGCGAGCACCAGGAAGTTCACCGCGCGGTGCGGGTCGATCCAGCGACGCTGCCGGTGGATCGTACGCCAGGTGCTCCACGCCGTACCCCCGAGCACGGCCGCGGCGAATACCAGCACGTACACCGACGTCCAGGGGACCGTCGGTGCGACACCCTCCGACCTCTCCAGCAGCGTGCCACCGAACCAGCCGAGCAGCACGCCGACGAAGGCGACGGCGGCGAGCAGCTTGACCGAGGTCGGGCGCACGCGGCCCGGTGCCGGCTCTTGGGCCACGCGCAGGCTCTCCGTTCCGCTCAGCCGAGCTCGAGGTCGGCGTCCTCCCGCAGACGCACGTCATCGAGATCGAGCTTGCCGAGCAGGTCCATCACCCGGCCCTGGCCGGGGATCTCCGCGTCGGGCTCGATGTCGGCCCACGGTTTGAGCACGAACGCGCGCTCGTGCGCACGCGGGTGCGGCAGCCGGAGGTCCTCGTCGTCGGCGATCCGCTCACCGAGAATGATCAGGTCGACGTCGAGGGTGCGCGGGGCGTTGCGCTCTCCCCGCTCGCGGTCGAAGGCGTCCTCGACGGCCAGGCACCGTTCGAGCAGCGTGTGCGCGGACAGCGTGGTGTCGATCGCGACCACGGCGTTGAGGAAGTCGCGCGCGTCCTCCGGGCCGCCCACCGGCTTCGTCTCGTAGACGGGCGAGACCCCGACCACGACCACCTCGGGGGTGTCGGCAAGCGTCGAGACCGCACCCTGGAGGTTGTTGAAACGCTCCCCGAGGTTGCTGCCCAGCGCAAGGACCCCGCGCCGGATGGGGTGCATCTCGCCGGTCAGCGTGTCGGTGTCGACGATGTTCGGGTTGGGCGTCTCAGTCACTGACGACTCCGATTGATGGTCAGGGTGACGTCGTCAAACGGCACCTCGATCGGGGCCTCCGGCTTGTGCACCGTGAGCTCCACCCACTCGACCAGCGGGTGAGCCAGGCACACATCGGCAAGGCGCTCGGCCAGGGTTTCGATCAGGTCAACAGAGTCCGCCACAATGGCACGCACGAGCTGTTGGGACAACCGACCATAGTCCACGGTCTGGGTGAGGTCGTCGGCACGTCCGGCGGCACGGGTGTCCAGGCCGAGGACGGCGTCGACGACGAACTCCTGACCCTCGCGGCGCTCATGCTCGAACACCCCGTGGTAGCCGACCGCGCGGATCCCACGCAGTGCAAGTCTGTCGAGCGGCCGTTCGGCGACGGAACCCATCACGCCCCTTCGTCGGACCCCTCGCCAGACAGTACCGGCGACGCGTGGTGGATCCACAATCGCCAGGCGTCCTCCCCGCCCGAAGCGGTACGCCGGAAGACGTTGGTGGACACCGCCTTTCCGCCGGCGAAGCCTTCGACCGGCGTGTCCTCGTCGGCGGAGAGCACGTTCTCCGTGCATGTGACCGACGCCACATCGCCGACCACGGTCACGTCGACGTCGGTGAGGATGAACTGGATGTACGGGGTGTTGGCCATGATCACCGCCCAGGAGCGACGTACGGCGGACGCACCGACCACCGGCGCCCAGCCGGGGTGGATGCACACGGCGTGGCCGTCGGCTACCCACAGATCGATCATCGCGTCGAGGTCGCCGGACTCGAACGCGGCGTAGAACCCGCTGTTCACGCTCAGCACCGCCTGCTCCACCGCCGTCGGGTCAGCCATGGGTCTCCTGTGCCCATCGCGCCACCACGCGAACGGCGTCCGCGCTCGGAGCGACGTCGTGCACGCGGACGCACCAGGCGCCCCGGGTCGCCGCCAGCGTCGTGACCGCGGCGCTGGCCGCGTCGCGTCCCAGGGGATCGCGAGGCTCGCCGTCCGGCCCGGCCAGCAGGGCACCGAGGAAGCGCTTGCGGGACGCGGCGACGAGCACCGGGTGCCCGAGGTCGAGGATCTGGTCGAGGTGCGCCAGCAGCGCCCAGTTGTGCTCACCGGTCTTGGCGAACCCGAGTCCCGGGTCGAGGATCACCCGCTCGGGCTTGATGCCCGCGGCCAGCGCGGCGTCGACGCGTTCACGCAGCTCGCGGGCCACGTCGGCGACCACATCGGCGTACTCCGCGCGACGCTGCATGTCCGTGGAGTGGCCGCGCCAGTGCATGACCACGAACGGCACATCGGCCCGCGCGGCGACCTCGAGCATGCGCGGGTCGGCGAGCCCGCCAGAGACGTCGTTGACCATGCGGGCGCCGGCGTCGAGCGCCTGCTCGACGACCTCTGCGCGCATCGAGTCGACCGAGACCACGGCCCCAGCGCCGGCGAGGTCGCGGATGACCGGCAGCACCCGGCGCAGCTCCTCGTCGACCGGTGGGCGCTCCGCGCCCGGGCGCGTCGACTCGCCGCCGACGTCGACCAGGTCGGCACCGGCGTCGAGCATGGCGCGACCGTGGTCGACGGCCTGGCCCGGCTCGAACCACAGCCCACCGTCGGAGAAGGAGTCGGGGGTCACGTTGAGCACCCCCATCACGAGGCAGCGCCCGACGTCGGGCAGCCCAGGCACGGTGCGCGGTGGTGAGGGGGCGTACACGGCGACCAACCCTATGCCCGCCGGCCCCGCGACCTCCCGCCGACGTCAGCCGATGATCAGGCTCATCGCCTCGGCGCGGGTGGCCGGGTCGCGCAGCTGCCCGACGACGGCACTGGTCACGGTCTTGGCGCCGGGCTTGCGCACGCCGCGCATGGTCATGCACAGGTGCTCGCACTCGAACACCACGATCGAGCCGCGTGGCTTGAGCAGGTCGGACAGGGCGTCGGCGACCTGCGTGGTCAGCCGCTCCTGCACCTGCGGGCGGCGGGCGTAGACGTCGACGAGCCGGGCCAGCTTGGACAACCCGGTGATTCGGCCGTCCTCGCTGGGGATGTAGCCGATGTGCGCGACGCCGGTGAACGGCACCAGATGGTGCTCGCACATCGACCACACCTCGATGTCCTTGACCAGCACCATCTCGTCGTGGCCGATGTCGAACGTCGTGGTCAGGACGTCCTCGGGGCGCATGCGCATCCCGGCGAACATCTCGGCGTACGCGCGCGCCACGCGGCGCGGGGTGTCGACCAGGCCCTCCCGCTCCGGGTCCTCGCCGGCGGCGAGCAGCAGTTCGCGGATCGCAGCCTCGGCGCGGTCGAGATCGAAGTCTGGGACGTCGTCGCGCTCGGCCAGACTGATGCGTTCGATCGACACGCTAGGCCCCGGGGTTCGGTGGCCCAGGCGTCGGCGGGTTGTCCGGAGGCCCGATCTGTACGTCGGCGTCGCCCTCGACGGGGCCGACGACCAGGCCGGGGCGGTCGCCGTTGGACTCGGGACGTACGAACTCCACCGGCGGCTTGTCGGACGGCCGCCGGTCGGCAGAGCCGGTCCACGCGGGACGCGGCGGACGCACGTCCAGAGGCTCGAAGATCTCGGCGACCTCACTGCGGTTGAGGGTCTCCCGCTCGAGCAGCGCCAGCACGAGGTTGTCGAGCACATCGCGGTTCTCGTTGAGGATGTCGAAGGCCTCCTGGTGCGCACCGGCGAGGAGCTTGTTGACCTCCTCGTCGATGACCGCCGCGACCTCCTCGGAGTAGTTGCGCTGGTGGCCGATGTCGCGGCCGAGGAACGGCTCGCCGCCCTCCTCGCCGAGCTTGATCGCACCGAGACGCTCGCTCATGCCGAAGCTGGTGACCATCGCGCGGGCCAGCTTGGTGGCCTTCTCGATGTCGTTGGACGCACCCGTCGTCGGGTCGTGGAAGATCAGCTGCTCGGCAGCGAGACCACCCATCGCGAAGGCCATCTGGTTGAGCAGCTCGCTGCGTGCCTGCGAGTGCTTGTCCTGCTCGGGCAGGATCTGGGTGTAGCCCAGCGCCCGACCTCGCGGCAGGATCGTGACCTTGCTGACCGGGTCGGTACCGGGCAGCGCCGCCGCCACCAGGGCGTGTCCGCCCTCGTGGTAGGCGGTCATCCGCTTCTCCCTGTCGGTCATCAGGTGCGAGCGCCGCTGCGGGCCCATGCTGACGCGGTCGATGGCCTCGTCGAGGAAGTGGTTGTCGATCATCTTCTCGTCCATGCGTGCCGTGAGCAGCGCGGCCTCGTTGAGCACGTTGGCCAGGTCGGCGCCGGTGAAGCCCGGAGTACGCCGGGCGACCGCGAGCAGGTCGACGCCGTCGGCCATCGGCTTGCCCCGGCTGTGCACTTCGAGGATCTTGTGCCGGCCCTGGATGTTGGGGGCGTCGACGCCGATCATCCGGTCGAACCGCCCGGGACGCAGCAGCGCCGGGTCGAGCACGTCGGGCCGGTTGGTGGCGGCGATCAGGATGACCCCGCCACGTACGTCGAAGCCATCCATCTCGACCAGTAGCTGGTTGAGGGTCTGCTCGCGCTCGTCGTGACCACCGCCCATGCCGGTGCCGCGATGCCGGCCGACGGCGTCGATCTCGTCGATGAAGACGATCGCCGGCGCGTTCTCCTTCGCCTGCTCGAACAGGTCGCGCACACGCGAGGCACCGACACCCACGAACATCTCGACGAAGTCGGAGCCGGAGATGGTGTAGAACGGCACGCTGGCCTCGCCGGCGACAGCGCGGGCGATCAGCGTCTTTCCGGTACCGGGCGGGCCGTAGAGCAGCACGCCCTTGGGGATCTTCGCGCCCACGGCCTGGAACTTGGCCGGCTCCTGCAGGAACTCCTTGATCTCGCCGAGCTCCTCGACCGCCTCGTCGGCGCCCGCCACGTCGGAGAACGTCGTCTTCGGCATGTCCTTGGTGACCTGCTTGGCCTTGGACTTGGCGAACTGCATGATGCGTCCGCCGCCGCCCTGCACCTGGTTCATCAGGAACAGGAAGATCAGCACGATCAGCACGAACGGCAGCAGGCTGATCAGCAGCGACACGACCGGGTTGGGCTGGGGCACCTCGACGTCGTAGGACTCGATGTTGCCGCTCTCCTGCTGCGCCTGTACCTGCTCGACCAGTCGGACACCTTGGCCGCCGACCCACTGGGCGCTGATCTTGTTGCCGTTGTTGAGGGTGGCCTCCATGACCTGGTCGCCGTCGATGAAGGTGACGGTCTCGACGTTGCCGTCCTCGACCTGCTGCACCATCTGGGAGGTGTCGACGTCCTCGTAGCCGCCGCTCGACGAGACGAACTGCAGGACGGTGAGGACCACGATGCTGCCCAGGATGATCCAGAGCAGAGGTCCGCGGAACAAGCGCTTCACGTCCATGATCCGGAGCGTAGGCTCCGTGCCTCCTGCCACACTTAAGTTGACCGTCCGGTCCGACGGCGCCGTCCGGGGTTACGCCAGGCTCAGAACTCGCATCCGGGCTGACATCGCCGCGCCCGGCCTGAGACATAGACGTTACACCGGTGCCTCAAGTATCCCCCGAATCCGCTGACATGACAGGGGTAGGGCCCGATCGTCCTGATCTGTCCTCGTCTGAGCCGCTGAGTGGGCCGATGAGTGGGCCGGTGAGCGGGCCCGAGACGAGCACGGCGGTGGACGTGTTCACGGGGCCCGGACCGCGTCAGGAAGAGGTCAGGAGTAGACGTGCCGCGCCAGGGTGCCGACGCAGCCGAGGTTGCGGTAGCGCTCGTCGTAGTCGAGCCCGTAGCCGACGACGAACTCGTTGGGGATGTCGAAGCCGACGTAGCGCACGTCGACCGACATCCGCTGCGCCTCAGGCTTGCGCAGCAGCGTGCAGATCTCGACCGATGCGGGCCCTCGCGAGCGCAGGTTGGCGATCAGCCAGGACAGCGTGAGGCCGGTGTCGATGATGTCCTCGACCACGAGCACATGGCGTCCGCTGATGTCCGCGTCGAGGTCCTTGAGGATGCGCACGACGCCGGAGGAGGTGGTGCCCGAGCCGTACGACGAGACCGCCATCCAGTCCATCTCCACGTGGCGCTGCAGCGAGCGGGCCAGGTCGGCCATCACCATCACCGCGCCCTTGAGCACCCCGACCAGCAGGAGGTCCTCGCCGACGTAGTCGCGCTCGATGTCGCGCGCCATCTCGCCCAGACGGTCCTGGATCTGCTTCTCGGACAGGAGGATCTTGTCGAGGTCGTTCCCGACGTACTCGGCATCCACGCGGTCAGCCTCCCACAGCGCAGGCCCGGAACAGCAGCGTGCCCCCGCTGCGCACGGCCCGCACCGACCCGGGCAGGTCCACGCCCTGCTGGCCGTGCCAGCGGGTGACCAGCTCCTCGACCGCGTCGACGTGGCCGGCGGTCAGGTCAGTGGCCGGGCAGCCCGCGTCGAGCGCGGACCGGCGGATCACCCGCCGGCGCAGCGCCGGCAGCAGTGTCTGCAGGCAGCCGACGTCGAGGGGCTCGCTCCCCGCGTCGGTGGGCGTGGTGCGGCAGTCCTCCCGCGCGACCTCGGCGAACACGTCGAGCGCGTCGGCGTCGTCGCGCAGCAGCCGCGCTGTGCGCGACAGTGCCGCGGACACCCCCGGGCCGAGCTGGGCCTCCAGCGCGGGCAGCAGCTCCCGGCGTACGCGCACCCGCGCGAACCCGGGGTCGGCGTTGTGCGGGTCGTGCCAGACCTCGATCCGCTCGGCGGCACATGCCTGCTCGGTGTCGTCGCGCGTGAGGCCGAGCAGCGGGCGACGGTACCGGCCCGAGACCGGCGCCATGCCGGACAGGGAGCGGGCGCCGGAGCCTCTCGCGAGGCCCAGCAGCACGGTCTCAGCCTGGTCGTCGCGGGTGTGTCCGAGCAGCACGCAGCGCGCGGAGACGCCGTCGGCGGCGCGATCCAGGGCGGCGTAGCGGGCGGCGCGGGCGGCCGCCTCCGGGCCCGGGCCGTCCGAGTCGACCTCGACGGACACGACGCCGGCGGGTACGCCCAGCGACTCCAGCCGGGCGGCGACCTCGGCGCCCACCTGCGCGGACCCGGGCTGCAGCCCGTGGTCGACGACGACGGCCACCGGCGACCACCCGGCCGCGCGCGACTCGAACCGCGCGGCGGCGGCCAGCGCCATCGAGTCGGGGCCGCCCGAGCAGGCGACGACGACCGTCTCGCCGGGCTCGACGTCGACGAGCGCCTCGCGAACTGCCCGACGTACCGCGGCCACGGAGGGGGCGAGCCGGCCGTGGCTTCGAGCGGGACCAGAACCGGGACCGCGACCGGAACTGGGCGCGGCGTGCGCGCCGGGGCCGGTCGGGTCAGCAGCAGCCATGGCTCGGGGTCATCCGTGCACGCGACGCACCCAGGCGGCGGGATCTCCGATCTCCGCCTTCGACGGCAGGGTGTTCGGCGAGGTCCAGACCTTGTTGAAGCCGTCCATCCCGACCCGGTCGACGACCCCTCGGACGAACACGGCGCCGTCGCGGTACTGCCGCATCTTCGCGTCGAAGCCGAGCAGCCGGCGCAGCAGCTGGTCGAGGCTGCCGCCGCCCTGGCGCCGGCGGTTGAACTTCTCCCGGATCGCCCCGACGCTGGGGATCACGTCCGGACCGACGCCGTCCATCACCACGTCGGCGTGACCCTCGAGAAGCGACATGGTGGCGGTGATGCGGTCGACGATCTCGCGCTGCGCCCGGGTCTGGAACAGGTCGATCAGCGAGACGTCCTGGTCGCCGCGGGCGAGCCGCGCGGCCTGCTCGAGCCCGTCCTTGGCCATCGCCGCCAGCCGGGAGATGTCGAAGTCGGTCGCGTCGATCAGGGCGCGGATCTCGTTGTGCAGGTGGTCGCGCAGCCACGACACCCCGGTGAACTGCACGCGGTGCGTCTCCTCGTGCAGGCATACCCACAGCCGGAAGTCGCGCGGGTCGACGTCGAGCTCGCGCTCGACCTGCACGATGTTGGGCGCGACCAGGAGCAGCCGTCCGGCGGTCGCGGGCGCGACCTCGCGGCCCGTTGCCCGGTCGGGCACACCGGAGGCTGAGTCGTACGCCGCGCTCACGTCGGTGTGCCCGGCGCCGTTCATCCCTCCGGGCCAGAACGGGTCGAACTGGCCGAGCACCTTGCCGGAGAGGTAGCCGAGCAGTGCGCCGGCCTCGACGCCGGTGATCCGCGACCCGATCGCGGTCGAGGTCGGGGACGGGGTGCCGCGCTGGTCGACGATCTTGGCGACCAGCGGCTGCATCACGGTGCGGAAGCCGTCGGCGTTGGCCTGCACCCAACCGGGCCGGTCGACCACCACGATCGGGGCGGTCGCGGTCTCGGCGTGCAGCCCGGTGTAGGTGCGCACGAGCCCCTCGGAGCGCTGCGCACCCGCACGCAGCTCGCTGACGACGTCGCGAGCCTCGCCCTCGGAGACCTCCGGGCCGGGACGGACGAACCGCTTGGCTGTGGAGACCGCGAGGTCCCAGTCGACCATCTCGGGCTGGCCGGCCCCGCCGGCCGAAGACTCACTCATGTGACCCACCGTACGTGGTCACCACAGCCGCGACCCCCGAGAACGACGGGCGCCGACGGCGTCCTAGCAGCAGGTGGCGATGTCGGCGGTGAGGGCGTCGAGCTCGGCGCGTGCGTCGAGGGTGTCGATCGCCCGGACCCGGTCGGCCACCGCGGCGAACACCAGCGGGGCGCCGTCGCGGTCGACCGTGACGCCGACGAGCGCGTGCACGCCGGTGAGGGTGCCGGTCTTGGCGCGTACGAAGCCGCGACCGTCCGAGCCGAGCACGACGAACCGGGACTCCAGGCTGCCGTTGAACCCTGCCACCGGGAGGCCGGACACGACCCGGCGCAGGTCGGGGTTCTGCGCAGACGCGGCTGTCTGCAGCGTCTGCACCAGCATGTCCGACGTGACCTTGTTCTGCCGCGAGAGCCCGCTGCCGTCGTAGATCCGCGCCCGGCGCAGGTCGATGCCGAGCCTGGTGAGAGTACGACGCACGGCCCGGGCGCCGTTGGCCGACGAACCCGGCAGACCGCTGGCGATCGCCGCGTGCCGGAGCAGCACCTCGGCCCCCTCGTTGTCGCTGATCTCGATGATGTGGCCCACGATCTGCGCCAGCGGCGGTGACTCGACCGCAGCGACCGCGCGTGCGTTGCGCGGCGACGTCTCGGGCTCGGGCGTCCCGCGTACGGCGATGCCGGCTCGCTCGAGCTCCTCGGCGAACGCGTCGGCCGCGTCCTGTGCAGGGTTGGCGGACCGGGTGGAGAACCCGGGAGCGATGCGACCCTCGTCGATCCACAGCGCGCTGATCTCGCTGACCACGCCGCCGGACACGTAGTCGTCCTCCCAGCGCGGGTTGTCGGCCGGGCCGGTGAACAGGCTCGCGTCGTAGCCCAGCCGCACCCGCTGCACCTTGTCGGCCTCGAGCCGGTCGGCGGTCGAGCGGGCCAGCGCGCGCAGCGTGGCCGGCTCGGGGTACGAGTCCTCGCCGAGCGGACGCTGGGTCAGCAGCGGGTCGCCGCCGCCGACGAGCACGATGTCCTCGGTGCTGCCGGTCGTACGGCGGTTGCCGCGTTCCTGGCCGGGAGGGCGTACGACCGTGGTGCGGAACCGGTGGTCGGGTCCCATCAGCTCCAGCGCGGCCGAGGTCGTGAGCAGCTTCAGCGACGACGCCGGGGTGAACAGGTCGTCTCCGCCGACGCGCAGGAGGTCCTGTTCGCGGCCGAGCGCCTCGACCAGGACACCCATGTGTGGTCCGTAGTCGTCGTCGCGCAGGCTGGCGGCGAGATGGGCACGCAGTCGCCGCGGTGACGGGACGCTCTGCGCCTGCGCGGCCGAGCCGAGGACCGGCTGGGCCGGGGCCGCCTCGGGCAGCTGGACGCCGGCGGGTGGGGGGATGGCCGACGGGGCGACCGCCTCGGTGCCGCCGAGGACGCGGTCGAGCCACCCGGCGTCGTAGGCCGCGTACCCGGCGGCGCCGAGCACGATCACGACCGAGAGCGTGGCCACCAGGGCCGTGCGCCCGGCCTGCCGGAACCGGCCGACGGAGCGGCGCGTGTCACCTGGGCGCACGGCTGCCCCTCCGGACGCTGCACGCCGCGACCGGGTGAGAGAGACTTGGGCTCATCAGCACCCCGCCATCTTCGCAGGAAGGCCTGAGTCGTGGACTTCGACGTCACCATCGAGATCCCCAAGGGGCAGCGCAACAAGTACGAGGTCGATCATGAGACGGGGCGCATTCGACTCGACCGGACGCTGTTCACGTCGACGCAGTACCCCGCGGACTACGGCTTCATCGAGGGCACACTCGGGCTCGACGGCGACCCGCTCGACGCGCTGGTGCTGGTGCAGGAGCCCACGTTTCCCGGCTGCGTGATCCGGGCGCGGGCGATCGGGATGTTCCGGATGACCGACGAGGCCGGCGGAGACGACAAGGTGCTGTGTGTGCCCGCCACCGACCCGCGGGTGGAGCACCTGCGCGACATCCACCACGTGGCGGAGTTCGACCGGCTGGAGATCCAGCACTTCTTCGAGGTCTACAAGGACCTGGAGCCGGGCAAGTCCGTCGAGGGCGCGAGCTGGGTCGGCCGCGCCGAGGCCGAGGGCGAGGTCAAGGCCTCGATCGACCGCTACAAGCCGCACGCCAACGGCTGAACCGTCCTTCGCACACCCTCCTTCGCGCACCGTCCTTCGCACTGGGCCACTCGCGCAACCTCGGCACGAAGAAAGGGGCCACTCGCGCAACCTCGACGCGAAGAAAGGGGCCACTCGCGCAATCTCGGCGGGAGGAGTGGGTCAGATCAGGTCGACGTCGAGGAGCTCCTCGGGGATGCCGAAGGCGGTGACGAGGTCGCCGGCCTGGCGGCTCAATGACTCGCACAGCCTGCCGACGGTCGCGGTGACGGCCTTGGCCCGCTCACCGGAGAGCCGGCCGTGCTCCTGGAACCAGCCGCGCTCGGCCTCGATGAGCGACAGCGCGTACAGGTCGCACAACTCGCCGAGCACGCGCCGTTCCGGCCCCTCGTCGCACCGCTCGACCGCGGCGGCGAACGCCTCCAGCACCCTGCTGTCCATGTACGCCCGGGCGGCGAGCACGACGTGGTCCTGGCACGACGCGAACACCTCGAACTCGTCGTCGCCGCGGTCGATGCCGCGCTTGAGCCGCCGGGCGACACCGGCGCGTACGTGCTCGGCGCGCCAGCGGAGCATCGCCAGGTGGTACTCCCGGTTCTGCAGCCCGGCGTCCTCGTCACCGCCGGGCACGGCGTCGCGGAGCCGTTCGAGCACCTGCCACCACGAGGTCTTCTCCGCGATCTGCTCGACCGCCTGCGAGGCCACGAACCGCGCGACGCCCACGGAGTTCATCTCGCGGAACGCATCGCGGAACTCCGTGAGCAGTCCCTTGGCGACCAGCTGCATCAGCACGGTGTTGTCGCCCTCGAACGTCGTGAACACGTCGGTGTCGGCCTTCAGCGCGGCGAACCGGTTGACGCTGAGGTAACCCGCTCCGCCGCAGGCCTCGCGGCAGGTCTGGATCGCCTCGGTGGCGTGCCAGGTGTTCAGCGCCTTGGTGCCGGCGGCGATGGTCTCGAGCTCGCGACGTTCCTGCTCGGGCCCGTCGCCCTCCTGCGAGAACACCCGATGCAGCCCGGCGACCAGACGCTCCTGCGCGAAGTGCAGCGCGTACGTCCGGGCGAGCAGCGGCAGCAGACGGCGCTGGTGGACGCGGTACTGCATCAGCACCGCCTCCTCCTCGCCGCGCGGAGGACCGAACTGGCGGCGCACCAGGGCGTACCGGACCGCGAGGGTCAGCGCGACCTTGCTGGCACCGAGCCCGGCGCCGCCGACGCTGACACGGCCCTGCACCAGCGTGCCGAGCATGGTGAAGAACCGGCGGCTGTCGTTGTCGATCGGGCTGACGTAGCGCCCGTCGTCGTCGACGTCGCCGTACCGGTTGAGCAGGTTGTCCCGCGGCACCCGCATCCGGTCGAACCAGATTCGGCCGTTGTCGACCCCGTTGAGACCGACCTTGTGCCCGCAGTCCTCGACGCGGACGCCGGGAAGGACCCGGCCCTCCTCGTCGCGCAGCGGCACCAGCAGGGCGTGTACGCCGTGCGCGGTCCCGCCGACGTCGAGCTGCGCGAACACCACGGCCAGCCGGCCGTCATCGGCGGCGTTGCCGATGTAGTCCTTGCGCGCCGACTCGTGCGGTGTGTGCACGACGAACTCACGCGTGCCGGCGTCATAGGTCGCGGTGGTGCCGACCGCCTGAACGTTGGAGCCGTGGCCGGTCTCGGTCATCGCGAACGCGCCCAGCAGGCTGCCGTCGATGAGGTCGGGCAGGTAGCGCCGGTGGTGCGGCTCGGTGCCCAGGTGCAGGATCGCGCCACCGAACAGCCCGAACTGCACGCCCATCTTCACCAGCACCGACAGGTCGGAGTACGCCAGCGTCTCGAACGACGCGATCGAGGCTCCGATGTCGCCGCCCCCGCCGTACTCCTTCGGAAACCCCAGCCCGGTCGTGCCGCCCGAGGCCACC
>DATMEB010000238.1:0-4605 GCA_035557095.1 Nocardioidaceae bacterium
AGCAGCCCGATCGCCGAGGTGCCGGTCAGGGTCGTGAGCACCCCCGGCGTACCGGTGGCCGCATCGCCCCCGGGCCCGGTCGCGCCGAGCGCCCCGGCCAGCGACCCCGCCGCGGTACCGGGCAGCACGTTGGTCAGCGTCTCCAGCGGGCCGAGCAGCTGGGCCACGCCGCGCAGCAGGTTCTCGATCACGAGAGCCCAGACCAGTCCGAGCCCCACCGACAGCGCCGGGCTGCGCGCGATGACGCCGAGCACGGCGCCCCCCATCGTGAACGTCAGCATGATCAGCAACGCGGCCCCGACGCCCTCGGCCAGCGACGCGAACGTCGGCCACACCAGCGCCTGTGACTCCGCCGAGAACACGACGATGCTCGCGAGCGCGTCGAGCGTCAGCGTCAGGAGCACGAGCCCGGTCACGATGACCACCAGCGCCGCGATCGTGCCCGAGAAGGCGGTCAGGCGGCGCGGCCCCTGTGCGAACACGGTCTTCCACGTCGTCCAGCCGTACCCGCTGCCGGTCGCCAGCGCCGCCAGGATCAGCACGACGGCGCCGCCGAACATCGGCAGGCCCTGCACCAGCGTCGCCGGCAGCTGCTCGAGCGACATGTCGCCCAGCTGCGCCCGGGCGAGGAACGCGTCGCCGTCGGACACCGCGGTGCGGTAGGTAAGGTAGCCCAGGATGTAGGCGAAGAACAGGTTCATCACCGACCAGACGCCGATCACGACCCACGTGACCGGCCACTTGAGCAGTCGCAGCAGCTCTGCACGGGTACTCGAGAACATCAGGCCACCTCCGCCGGCAGTGTTGCGCCATCAGGCGCGTCGTCGGGCTTGTTCGGGTTGCTGTCGGTCAAATCGAAGAAGACCTCCTCCAGGGTCCGTTCGACGGGCCGGACCTCGCGTACGGCCACCCCGGCATGCACCAGGGCAGTGGTGAGCTCGGCGCTGTGCGCGGTGCTCATGCGCACGCGCAGCGCACCGTCGTCGTCGACGCTCACCGCGGACTCTCCGTACAGCCGTCCGGCGGTCCGCGCAGCCTCGGCCACGGGTTCGGCACGCACGAGAACGGCGCTCTCGCCACGCAGGTCGGCGACCGTGCTCTCCACCAGCAGGTGCCCCCCGGAGATCACACCGACCCGATCGCAGGTCTGCTGGACCTCACCCAGCAGATGGCTGGACAGCAGCACGGTCTGGCCGCGTTCGACCACGCGACGCAGCAGCGCGCGCATGTCGGCCATGCCGGCGGGGTCGAGCCCGTTGGTCGGCTCGTCGAGGATGAGCAGGTCGGGGTCGCCGAGCATCGCGGCGGCCACGCCGAGCCGTTGCTTCATGCCCAGCGAGTAGGACTTGAACCGGTCCGCGCCACGCTCGCGCAGCTCGACCTGCGCGAGCGCCTCCTCGACCTCGCGGTCGTCGATGCGGTTGTAACGCGCGAGCACGCGCAGGTTGTCGCGACCTGAAAGGTACGGGTAGAACCCCGGCCCCTCGATCAGCGAACCCACCCGGCGCAGGACCGCAGGGTCGCCCGGCCCGCCCCCGAGGATGCGGGCGGTGCCACCGGTCGGACGCACGAGGCCCATCAGCATGCGCAGCGTGGTCGTCTTGCCGGCGCCGTTGGGGCCGAGGAAGCCGTACACCTCGCCACGGCGCACGGTGAGGCTCACGTCGGCGACGGCGGGCCGGCGGCCGTAGGTCTTGCTGAGTCGGTCTGTCACCACGATGTCGTCGTTCATGGACCCAGCGTGGGCCCGTGCGCCCGGTGCGGTCATCGGCGTGGGAGCGGCTTCGTCATACGCAGATCTGCGTACGACAGGCACGACGCAGGAGCGACGTCGGGATGCCCTCGCCGCCCTATCGTTGAGGTCATGACGGCACAGGCCCGGCAGGTCCGGATCCACGTGGTAGACGTCGTGGTCGCCGGACTCCTGCTCCTCTTCGGGCTGGTCGGGACCGGCCCCGCGGGGGCTAACCAGACCGAGGTGTCGGTGCCGCCGGACCCGCTCGCCTACGTCCTCGTCGTGGTCGCCGCCGTCATGCTCGTGGCCTGGCGCCGCCTGCCGGCGCAGGTGTTCGTGGCCATCGGTGTCGTGATCGCGGTCTACCTGGCCCGGGGGTACCCGTTCGCTCCGATCCTGTTCACCGGAGTCCTCGCCGCCGGCGGACTGGCGGCGCGGCGACCGCTGCGGCTGGTGGTGTCGCTGGCGGCCCTCGACGTCGTCGTGGTCGGCGTCGCACTGGTGGTGCGGACCTCGGTCGTCGGCTCGGTGGGCTGGTTCTCCGTTGTCGCAATCCTCCTGGCGCTGACGGTCTGGGTCGCCCTGCCGGTCGCGATCGGGGTGGCCGTGCGCGTACGCCGCGAGGCCGGCGTGCGCGTGCGCTCCGAGCAGGCGCGGCGGGCGGTGTCGGAGGAACGGCTGCGGATGGCACAGGAGGTACACGACGTCGTGGGCCACGGGCTCGCCGTGATCGCGATGCAGGCCGGGGCCGGTCTGCATATCCTGGACCGCAACCCGGAGAAGGCCCGCGAGGCTCTGCAGGCGATCCAGGCCACCAGCCGGGAGTCGCTGGACGGGCTGCGCGCCGAGCTCGCCGCACTGCGTGGGGACGCAGCCGAGGACGAGGGTGGCCCGGACGCGTCGCCGCGGACCCCACGCGTGGGGCTCGCCGACATCGAGCGGCTGGTGCAGCGCGTTCGGTCCGGCGGCCTCGACGTGCGCCTGGAGCAGGACGACACCACGACACCGCTGAGCCCCGAGGTCGAGCTCGCGGCCTACCGGATCGTGCAGGAGTCGCTGACCAACGTTCTCAAGCACGCGGGGCAGACGGCCACCGCACGCGTGCGCATCCGGCTGGCGCATGGCAGGGTGCTGCTCGACGTCTCCGACACCGGTGACGGACTGCCTGCGGGGAAGGTGGACGAGGGGAGTGGGATCGGTGGCATGCGTGTGCGCGCGCGAGAGCTCGGAGGCTCCCTTGAGGTCGTCTCGCGGCCCGGCGGAGGTGTCCAGGTGACCGCATCACTGCCGGCGACCATCGAGGCCGAGGAGGTCGCACCGTGATCCGCGTCGCCGTCGTCGACGACCAGAGCCTGATCCGCGTCGGGCTGCGCACGCTGTTCGACACCGAGGACGACCTCGACCTCGTGGGCGAGGCCGAGGACGGCCGTGGGGCGCTGCGACTGGTGCGCGAGCAGCGTCCGGACGTGGTCCTGCTCGACATCCGTATGCCGCAGTACGACGGCCTGGCCGCGCTGCACGACATCACCGGCGACCCCGACCTCGGCGACGTGCGCGTCATCATGCTCACCACGTTCGAGCTCGACGAGTACGTCTTCGAGGCGCTGCGCAGCGGCGCCAGCGGCTTCCTGCTCAAGGACTCCGACCCGGCCGACCTGCTGCGCGCGATCCGGGTGGTCGCCGAGGGCGGCTCGCTGCTGGCGCCCTCGGTGACGCGGCGGGTGATCGCCGAGTTCGCCGGGCGGCCGAACGCCACGGCCACGCCGCATCCCGAGGTCGACCGCCTCACCGAGCGTGAACGCGAGATCGTCGGCTGGGTTGCCACCGGGCGCTCCAACGACGAGATCGCCGAGGAGCTCGTGGTCAGTCCGGCCACGGTGCGCACCCATGTCGGCCGCGCGATGGTCAAGCTGCACGCGCGCGACCGCGCGCAGCTGGTGGTGTTCGCCGTCCAGTCCGGGCTCACAGCTGACCGCTAGGGCGGGACCCGTCCTAGGCGGGTCCGCGCCTGTGCGATCCTGCTCGTCGGCATCCGGACCGACGAGGAGCAGGTAGTGCAGATTCCGTACGCGGGCAAGGCGCCCACCGTTTCCGACGACGCGTGGACCGCGCCGAACGTCTCGCTGGTCGGCGCCGTCCGGCTCGGCCCCGAGGCGAGCGTCTGGTTCGGCGCCGTCCTGCGCGGCGACGGTGACAGCATCGACGTCGGCGCGGGGAGCAACATCCAGGACGGGTGCGTCGTGCACGCCGACCCCGGGTTCCCGGTGCGACTCGGCACCGGCGTCTCCATCGGCCACAACGCCGTCGTGCACGGCTGCACGGTCGAGGACGGCGCGCTGGTCGGCATGGGCGCGGTGGTGATGAACGGCGCCGTGGTGGGCCGCGAGTCGCTCGTGGCCGCCGGCACGGTCGTGCTCGAGGGCACCGAGATCCCGCCGCGCTCGCTGGTTGCCGGCGTGCCCGGAAAGGTGCGCCGCGAGCTCAGCGACGACGAGGTCGAGGGTCTGCGGGGCAACGCGCGCCGCTACCGCGAGCGCCGACTGGAGTACGCCGAGGCCGGCTGACCGGCCTGCGGGGCTCTACCTCAGCGGCGGACGGCCTCTGCCAGCAGCGGAGGCAGGTCGGCGACCTTGTCCGCCTCGTACGGCGGTTGCGGCCCGTCGGCGTCGAGGTCGTGTCCGGGCCGGCGTAGCCGCACCGTGGGGCAGCTCGCCTCCAGCGCCCCGCGTACGTCGCGCGCGGACGTCGCCACGTGCACCATCGTCGGGCCCAGGTACTCCATCGCGGCGGTGTAGATGCCCGGATGCGGCTTGTAGACCCGCAGCCACTCGGACGTGAGCGCGACCTCGTGGTCGACCAGCCCGGCCACC
>DATMEB010000239.1:0-21624 GCA_035557095.1 Nocardioidaceae bacterium
GTCCCAGGCGACCGGGAACGACACCGGCAGCCCCAGCCGGATCCGCGGGCTGTAGGCGGCGACGACCGTCGCGCCGATCGAGCGGGTCGAGTCGAGGAAGACCTTGCCCGCGCGGTCCGCGCGGATGAACGCCGTCGTCGCGATCTCCGGGTCGAGCGCCTCGGCGCGGGCGGCGAGCGCGCGGGTCGCCGCGGCGGAGTCGACGACCGGCACCGCGGTGATCGGCACGAAGATGTGGACGCCCTTGCTGCCGCTGGTCTTGACCGCGCCGACGAGCCCCAGGTCGTCGAGCACCCGCCGGATGAGCATCGCCGCTCGGACCACGTGCGCGAAGTCGTCGCCCTCGGGCGGGTCGAGGTCCAGCACGAGGTGCGTCGCGTGCTGCTCGCCGGCCCGGATCAGCGCAGGGTGGTACTCCACGGCGCGCTGGTTGGCCAGCCAGAGCAGCGTGCGGCGGTCGTCGCACAGCGGGTAGGTGACCTCGCGGTGCGACGCCTCGGCCCAGACCGTCGTCCGGGCGATCCAGTCGGGCGCGTACTTCGGCAGGTTCTTCTGCATGAACGGCTGCTGCCCGCGCAGCACCCGGATCACCGACAGCGGCCGCCCGCGCAGCTCGGGCAGGATCCGATCCCGAGCGGCGTCGAGATAGTCGACCAGGTCCCGCTTGGTCGCTTGCGCCTCGCCGAAAAGCGGCTGGTCGAGGTTCGTCAGCCGAACCTCGTCCTGTGCCTCGTTCCCGCTCATCCGATCACCATCGCACGCCGGAAGGACATGTGGGGAGGACTTCCGTCTTCGCGGAGCGCGACCGAGTCTCGGCGGCTCGGGGCCGATGAGAAGCGCCGCCGCACCAGGTCTACACCGGGGGAACAGGCCGATATCGGCCGTCGACGTTTCGGAAGGGCTGGGGATGCCATGAGCAAGGTCGTGCTGTACATGTCCATGTCGGTGGACGGGTTCATCACCGGCCCGGGCGACGACAAGGATCACGGGCTCGGCGTCAACGGGGAGCGCCTGCACGACTGGCTGCGCTCCGGCGGCGTGGACCCGGGGTCGCACCGGCCCCCGGACGAGCTCAGCGCAACCGTGTTCGACGAGGTGATGGCCACCGGTGCGGTCATCGTCGGCCGGCGTACGTTCGAGTTCGCGGGCGGCTGGGCCGGCGACCACCACGACGGGGTGCCGATCTTCGTGCTCACCCACGCCGCACCGGAGGAGCCCGCACCCGGGAACGCGCGCTACGTCACCGCCGGCATCGAGTCCTGCGTGCGGCAGGCCAAGGCGGCCGCGGCCGGACGCGACATCCTGCTGCACGGCGCCGCCACCGCACAGGAGTGCCTGCGTGCCGGGCTGCTCGACGTGATGGAGCTCCAGCTGATGCCCGTGCTGCTCGGACAGGGCCGTCGGTTGTTCGAGAACATGCCGCCCGACCACATCGAGCTCGAGCTCATCCGCGACCTCGACGGTCCCGGCGTGCAGCACCTGCGTTACCGCGTGCGAAAGGCGGACTGACCGATGGCACTCATCCGGCTGTACATGACCATGTCCCTGGACGGCTACGTCGTCGGACCACACGACAGTACGGACGCGCCGATGGGACATGACGGGTTCCGGCTCTTCAACTGGCTCGACAAGCGCCACGACCCGGGACCGAGCGGTCAGGTGTACGCCGAGAGCATGGCCACCCGCGCCCTCATCGCCGGCCGCCGCACCTACGAGCACGCGGGCCACTGGCAGGGCGACCACCACAACGGCGTCCCGATCTTCGTGCTGACCCACGACGTCCCGGCCGACCCGCCGCCGGGCAGCGTCCGCTACGTCACCGACGTACGCGAGTGCGCCTCGCAGGCCCGCGACGCGGCCGGGGACGGCGACGTGATGGTGCACGGGGCGGGGGCGGCGCAGGCGCTGCTGCGGGCCGGGCAGGTCGACGAGCTGGAGCTGCACGTCGTCCCGGTCCTGCTCGGTCAGGGGCGCCGGCTCTTCGACAACCTCCCGCCGGAGCACATCGAGCTCGACCTGGTCCGCCGGTTGACCACGCCGGGCAGCGTGGAGCTCGCGAAGCGGGTCACGCACCTGCGCTACCGCGTCCGACACTCGTGAGTGCCGGGCGGGTGCGTGCCACACTGACGCCATGGGCCGGCCGCAGTCGATCGACGAGTACCTCGAGGGCTTCGCCGGGCAGGACCGCGAGCTGCTCGAACAGCTGCGCACGCTGGCCCGCCAGGCGGCGCCGCAGGCGGACGAGGCGATCAAGTGGGGCTATCCCGCGTGGGTGCACCCGTCGGGGACGATCCTGTTCATGGTCAGCGGCCACGCGAAGCACGGGAACATCGCGTTCACGCCCAGCACCCGGGAGGCGTTCGACGCCGACCTCGCCGACTTCGCCACCGGCAAGGGCTCGATCAAGCTTCCGTACGGCCGGCCGGTTCCCGACGACCTGCTGCGCCGGATGATCGCGTTCCGCGTGCGTGAGCACGAGGACGACGGCGTGCTGTGGATGTGACCGGGTGGGCATCTGATCGTGAGGGGACACCTCACAGGAGACCGCTTCGCCTGCTCGCCGCCTTGCTGGTCGGAATGCTGGCGACGACCCAGGTCGCGATGACCGAGACCACGGCCGCGTCCGGCGAGCCGGCGATTGTTCGGGGCACGCCGTACTCCGTACTGCAGATGAACCTCTGCCTCTCGGGGCTGGCCGGGTGCCAGCGCTATCCGCGGGTCGTCCGCGAGACGATCCGCGTGATCCGCGCGCGGAAGCCGAACGCGGTGACCTTCAATGAGGTCTGCAAGCGCGACGTGGCCCGGATCGCCGACCGGACCGGTTACCGTGCGCGGTTCGCGACCGTGCTGTACCGCGGCCGGCCGCTGCCGTGCCGCAGCCCACGTGGCCGAGGCGTGTTCGGGAACGCCGTGCTCACCCGGTCGACGATCACCGGGAGCGTCGCCCGCCGGTACCGCGCTCAGGCCGACCAGGAGAAGCGTCGCTGGCTCTGCGTCGCCACCGCCGGCCGTCGGGTCACCGTGTGTACCACCCACCTGAGCCCACGGGGCTCGGCCAGGGCCCGGGCAGCCAACCGCAGGCAGTGCGCTGAGCTCGCCGACGTGCTGGCCGCGCGCGTCAGACGCGGACCGACGATCGCCGCCGGCGACATCAACCGGCATGGCAACTGCGCACCGGCCGGCATGTGGACGCGCACCGACGACCGGGCGGCGCAGAAGCCCGGCATCCAGCACGTCTACGGCAGCCGCAGGCACCTCCGCCGTCCGGTCGCCCGGGTCGTGCGCGCGAGGTTCACCGACCACGACTTCCTGCACGTGCGGGCCCGGCTGGTACGGCCGGCCAACCGCTGACGGTTCCTTAATTGACGTCGAGATTGCGCGAATGCCCCCGTACGCTCGCAGCACCGGCATGCTCTGCGGGGCATTCGCGCAAGCTCGACGCGAAAGGCGTGGGTGGGATATGAGGGTTCGGACGTGACCGCGACCGTGCTCTCGCTGCCGTTCGAAGGGCGCTGGCTGACGCAGAACAGCCCCGCCCGGCGGGTTCCCAGTCACGGAACCGACCTGCTGGGTGGGCGGTACGCCATCGACTTCATCGGCGTCGACCATCGCCACCGGACTGCGGACCGCCGTGACTGGCGGACCCTGCTCTCGACCGAGCCCGTCGAGAGGTTCGTCGCCTTCGGCCGACCGATCCTCGCACCCGCCGACGGCGTCATCGTCAAGGTGCACGACGGCGAAGCCGACCACGAGGGCCGCCGGTCCCAGCTGACACTGGTGCCGTACGCGTTGGGACAGTCCGCACGCCTCCGGCAGGGACCGGCTGCCCTGGCCGGCAACCACATCGTCCTCGCGCTGCGGCACACGGGCGCGTTCGTCGTGCTGGCGCATCTTCGCGCCGGCTTCATGCGGGTGGAGGCCGGCCAGGAGGTGAGCTCGGGGCAGCACATCGCGGACTGCGGCAACTCCGGCAACTCGACCCAGCCGCACGTGCACGTACAGGTCATGGACAGCAGCGACGCTGCCTCTGCGCGGGGCCTTCCGATGACGTTCCGGCGTTTCCGCGAGTGGCCTCGCGGGGCGAGCCGGTTCCAGGTCCGCGACTCCGGCCTGCCCGCGGAAGGTGCGGTCGTCGAGCCGCTGCCCGTGCCGGCGACCTCCCGCCGGGAGCCGTAGCCACCTGTCAGGGCACGGTACGGCGCAGGATCGCGTATCCCCCGGCGAGCAGCAGCACCACCGGCAGCAGCGGCCAGCCGATGAACAGGGCGGACGCCGACTGGTCGGCGAACCATCCCGCGAAGGCGCCCCACTGCTGCTGCCAGGTGAGCCACGCGACCAGGCCGCCGATCGCGAGGACGCAGACCAGGAGTATGCCCATGGTGCCGTTGTTGCCCCACCGCTTCACGACCGCGCCCCACACCGTGCCGATCGCGGCGAAGAGCAGCAACGGGACGGCGTACACGAGCATCTGCGTGAGCGGGTTGCCCGTCTCGAGCATGGGTAGCCGGAAGAAGTCCAGATCCACTCCCCATCCATTCGTGGCCCGCTCCACCACGCTCAGCAGGTACACCGCGACCCCGAACAGCAGCGCCTGACCGGCGGCGTACGTGGCGACCGCGGCGTAGAAGGTCCGGCGGGTGGCGCTGATGCCCATCGCGAACGGGAACAGCTGGGTGATGGAGGAGATGAACGCGATCATCGTGACGACGTAGATCGAGCTGATGCCGAACGTCTGCGCGTTGTCGCGGGCGCTCGCGGGCATGGCGGCCCAGATGACCAGGTTCACGGCCCAGGCCGCGAGCAGGATCCCCCAGGGCCACGCGACCGCGGCCGGCCACCCGACCAGGTTCATCCGCAGAATGCTGCCGAAGCGGTTCATCGCGACTCCTCCGAGGTCTCGTGCGAGCGGTGCGACTGGCCGGTGGTGAGCACGACCAGCTGTTGCAGCGACACCGGCTCCAGGCCGAGTCCCAGCTCGTCGGCCTTGGCCCGATCCCCAGGCTCGAGCGTCCCCGCCACGGTGACACGGGCGAACGCAGTGCCGAGGTCCTCGCGGTGCAGCAGCTCATGAGCGGCGGTGAAGCGGGCGACGTTGTCGCTCGGACCGGTGACGGTGACCGCCCTCTGCCGCAGGGAGTCGGCGTCCTGGTCGACCACGAGTCGGCCCCGGTCGATCAGCAGCACGTGCTCGAGCAGGTCGGCGACCTCGTCGATCAGGTGGGTCGACAACACGATCGTGCGCGGGTTGTCGGCATAGTCCTGCAACAGCCGGTCGTAGAACAGATGCCGCGCGACGGCGTCCAGGCCGAGGTATGGCTCGTCGAAGAAGGTCAGCGGAGCGCGCGACGCGAGCCCGACGATCACGCCGAGCGCGGACAGCATGCCGCGCGACAGCTTCTTGACTCCGCGGCCGGCCGGCAGGTCGAAGTCCGCGAGCAGAGACTGCGCGAAGGGGTCGTCCCATCCGCGGTACATCAGCCTGGCCGCGTCCAGCACGTGCCGGACGGTGAAGCCGTCGGGGTACTTCTGGCTCTCCTTGATGAAGCAGATCTGCGACAGCACGCGGTCGTTCTCGTACGGGTGCTCGCCGAAGACCTCGACCCGCCCGGAGGTCTCGAAGCCCTGTGCACTGAGGATCTGCAGCAACGTCGTCTTGCCGGCGCCGTTGCGGCCGAGCAACCCCACGATGCTGTTGCGCGTGACCGAGAAGCTCACGTCGTCGAGAGCGATGACCGACCCGTAGTGCTTGGTGAGCCCTTCGACGTGCACGACGTGACTCATGACCCTGCCTCGCTCTCGATCGTCTTCTTCAGATCTTCGGTGTCCAGACCCAGGCGCGCCGCCTCGGCCAGCAGGGGCCGGACGTACTGCTCGGCGAACTGCTGCCGCCGGCGGTCCAGGATCCGGGCGCGTGCCCCGGTGCACACGAACATCCCGATCCCCCGTCGCTTGTAGAGAACCCCGTCCGCCACCAGCTGACTCACGCCCTTGGCCGCGGTCGCGGGGTTGATCCGGTGAAACGCTGCGAGCTCGTTGGTCGAGGGCGCCTGCGCCTCCTCCGGCAGCGTTCCCTCGATGATCGCGCTCTGCAGATGCTCGGCGATCTGGACGAAGATCGGGCGGGCGTCCTCCATCAGGCCACACCGACTGCCTCGCGCCTGCTCGGTCTCCCCTGGTTCGCTGGTTCATTACTCATGTAGTTAACCATGGGACCGGCAGACCACGGTTGTCAAGAGGGAATCCGAACCGCGAGAGAACGTCCAGGTGCCGCACGCGGCCGGCACGGTCCGCGGGCTGTGGGTCGATCGAGGTCGCGAAGCAGAGGTCGTCTTATGCGCGGTCGGCGGCTAGGGGCGACGCGACCGAGGGCGACAGGAGCGACGGCATGGACGCACCATCGATGTCACTGCCAGGCACCTCCGTCGGGAGCTGCCCGAGCAGAGTCAGGAGGCGCCGCCGTGGCGGTCGGCCACGTGGCTGCCCACGTTCGACACGTAGACGTGTCCGTTCGGGTGCATGGGGTGCGGCTCGGACTCGCAGGTGAGTACGCCTCGCTGGAAGCCGCATGTACCACTGTGCTTCTGAGCCGCGATAACCATCTCTGTCCCCCATCGGAAGCGGGTTGCCCCGCAGAACCGTCAGCCTTTCTCGAGACCAACGATCCTCGCTTCGGGTCACCGAGACGGGAAAACACGCGCCGATGATCACGGCGGAACAGGCGAATCCCCCATCGGGGCTACCAATCTTTCAATGATGTGCGGATCCGTTGCGAAACCGGCGACCTGAGGTAGTCGGTCGATCACATGACGTTGCGTGATTGAGCCGCAGTGACGGAGGAAGCGACGACATCACCGCCGGCGGAAAGCCCTTGCGCGGCGCGGACCGCCTGGGAAAGGCTCTGCTTCGAGAGTCGAGGTCGTCGGCTCGAGGCGCGGGGAAGGGGACGGGAGCATGGCGCACAGCGGCAGCGGGGAGACGGCAGTGACCGAACGGTCGGGCCAGGGGCGGGAGGCCGAGACGGGATACGCCCCCGTGAACGGGCTGCAGATGTACTACGAGATCCATGGCGTGGCCGGTACGGGCACGCCCTTGTTGCTGCTGCACGGCGGACTGTTCAACATCGACCTGCAGTTCGGTGAGGTGCTGCCCGGGTTGGCGCAGGGGCGTCAGGTCATCGCAGCAGACTTCCAGGCACACGGGCGTACCGGCGACATCGACCGGCCGCTGGCCACCGCCGACCTGGCCTCCGACGTGGTCGGGTTGCTGCAGCATCTGGGGATCGCCAAGGTCGACGTGTTCGGGTTCAGCGTGGGCGGCGCGGTGGCGCTGTACCTGGCGATCAAGCACCCCGACCTGGTCCGCAAGGCGATCGTGTCGTCGGTGGCGTTCAACCCCGACGGCGACCGGCCGGAGAACACCGAGGCGGTCGGGGAGATGACCGTCGACATGATCGCCGGCACCCCGATGGAGCAGGACTACCTGGCCAAGTCACCGAACCCCGACAAGCTGCAGGACCTGCTGAACAAGCTCGGGACCTACGACCAGGGCTCCACCGGCTGGTCCGAGGACGACATCCGGGCAATCGCCGCGCCGACGCTGATCACCGTAGGCGACTGCGACGCCGTCAAGCTGCAACACGCCGTCCGCTTCCTGCAGCTGCGCGGCGGGGACGTCAACGGCGACTTCGTCGGCGTCCCGACGTCGCAGCTGGCGGTCTTCCCCGGCTCCACGCACTTCTTCGGGATGGCCCGCACCACGATGGTGCTCGATGCCGTGACCGGCTTCCTCGACGCGCCACAGGCCAGCTCCTGACCCGGACCTCGGGGAGGCCTCCTGCCTCATGCGTGCCTGACGAATCGCCAGCCGAAGCGCCCCAGCGATGTCGCGAGCACGAGCCCGAGCGTCACCCCGGCAACGGACCCCACGAGCAGCTCCGGCCACCAGCTCGTGTCGAAGGAGACCGCCGGCGCATCGGCACCTGGCCCCGCCGAGTAGGCGATCCAGGTCACCGTGCCCCTGAAGAACTCGTAGTGGTGCCAGGCGACGGCACCGGCCAGGCCCAGGCAGAGACCGGCGACTGTCATCACGACCCTCAATGCGCGCACGCGCACGAGTATGACCTAGCGACCGCGCCGCTCGCCCCCGAATCGTCGTACCACCAGTCCGGGGGGCACTGCGGTCATCCCACCCGTCGTCCAGCGGATCTAGGCTTCGCAGTGCTTTGGGCATGGTGTCGGGTGAATCGGTCGAAGGGACGGCACAGTGGATCGTCACGTCAGTGTGGTGACCGGCGGGAGTCGTGGGATCGGGGCCGCGACGTGTCGTCGGCTTGCGGCGGCCGGCCATGACGTGGTGCTGGGCTTCCGAGCGGCCGAGGCGGCTGCCGAGGCCACGGCCGATGCCGTTCGTGCGACCGGCGTTCGCTGTGTCGCGGTGCGCATGGACACGACGAACGAGGGCGACGTCGACCGGCTGTTCGACGCGGCGGCCGAGATCGGACCGGTCACGTGCCTGGTCAACAACGCCGGCATCACCGGACCCGTCGGCCGCCTGGTCGACATCCCCTCCGACGAGCTGTTGCGTGTGTTCGAGGTGGACGTCGTGGGGTACCTGCTCTGCGCCCGCCGAGCCGCCCGCGACATGTCTGGTCGCGGCGGGGCCATCGTCAACGTGTCGTCGGCCGCGGCGACGCTGGGCAGCCCTGGAGAGTACGTGCACTACGCCGGCGCGAAGGCGGCCGTCGACGCCGTGACGGTCGGTCTGGCCAAGGAGCTCGCGGCCGACGGGATCCGTGTCAACGCGGTCGCGCCGGGCACCGTCTGGACCGACATCCACGCCGACCCCGAACGACCGGCCAAGGTCGCGGCCACGATCCCCATGGGCCGCTCCGGCGACCCGGACGAGATCGCCGCTGCCATCTGCTGGCTGCTCAGCGCAGAGGCGTCCTACACGACCGGGGCCATCCTGCGCGTGTCCGGCGGCCGGTAGGCCTGCCCGCGACCGCGCCTCCTGACACGCGACACACCACGGCAGCCGACCCCGAACCCGCAAGGTCACGCGTCAGAGTCGGAGGTGGAGGTCGTCGCCACAGGTGTGGCAGAGGTCGGAAGCGTATGGGCAACCGCGGCGGCCGAGGCGACGGCGTCCGCCAGTGTCCCGCGGGCTTCCTGGTGGCGACGCATGACCACGGCCATCACGACGCCGGCGAAGCTGACCCCTGCCATGACCCACGATGTCACCGCCATGCCGGAGGCGAGGGCGTCGGAGGCCGTCTCACCGGCAGCGGTCCGGCTTGCGATCACCGAGCTGTAGATGGTCGCCGCCAGCGCGGTCGCGACGGACGCGCCGACGTAGCGGGCCATGTTGGACACGCCGGAGGCCTCCCCCACCTGGTTCGCGGGTACGGCGGCGGTCGCCCCGGCCGAGGCCGGCCCGTTGGACAGGCCCATCCCGACCGCGACCGCGATGAGCGGGAGCAGGAAGGCCACGAACCGCCAGGACGGGTCGATGAACCCGAGCGCCGCGAAGCCCGCCGTGGTGACCAGGAACCCCAGGCCGATGACCCTGCGACCGCCGAAGCGCGCGGCCAGCTTGGGCACCATCGGCGCCACCACGACCAGACCCGCGGTGGCCGGAAGGGTGGCCAAACCGGCCTGCAGAGGGCTGAACCCGAGCGAGTTCGGGTTCTGGAAGTAGAGGCTCAGCAGGTACATCAGCGCGTTGATGGTGCCGGAGCCGATCAGGATCGCGATCGTGGCGCCGACGAGGACGCGGTTGCGCAGCAGCGCCAGGTCGAGCAGCGGAAGACTGACGCGTCGCTCGACCGCGACGAACGCGAACCCCGCGACGACGGACATCAGCATGCAGCCCACGGTGGCGGCCGAGAACCAGCCCCAGTCTCCGCCCTTGCTCAGCGCCAGGATCAAGGGCGCGAGGGTCAGCCCGACCAGCACGGACCCGGCGAAGTCGATCTTGCGGGGACGGTTCGGGTCGCGGGACTCGGTCACGGCGGTGACCGTCAGCACCATGCACAGCACCGCCACCACCGCGTCCACCCAGAACAGACCCTGCCAGCCGGTGACCTCGACGAGCACCCCACCGAGCAACGGCCCGGCCGCGGCACCCACGGCGGCGGCCGCACCCCACAGCGACACCGCACGCACCTGCGCATCGCCGGTGTTGGCGACCGACAGCAGGCTCAGCCCGCACGCCAGGATGGTCGCGCCCGCGGCTCCCTGGATCAGCCTTCCGATGATCACCATCTCTCCGGAGTCGGCGATCGCGATCAGCACACACGAGAGCACGAACAGCAACAGCCCGAGTTGGAAGACACGCCGCCTACCGAAGACGTCGCCCATGGAGCCCGAGGTCACGATCACGGCGGCGCCCACGAGGGAGTAGCCGGTCACCGCCCACTGCAGGGTGTTCACGGACATGCCGGTGTCCTCGCTGATCGCGGGGAGCAGGATGCTGACCGCGGACGTGTTGGCGTTGACCACCAGCGTGGACAGACAGGTGACGCCCAGGACACCAGCCGTCCGCGAACCCGTGGCCGAGGCGCTCACGCTCATCCGGGTGCTCCCTCCCGCGGGACGTTCCAGATGCCTCGAACGTAAGCCCAGGTCGCGCCCCGCTGCCTCACCCATTCCGGGCGACCGGCATCGGGTGGCGGGATCCGCCTCCTGCCGCGTCAGCCGAGCGCGTCGAGCTTGCGCTGGAGTACGCCGCGCTCTCGCTCGTTCCCGCAGAGCCCTACGGCGCGGTCGATCTCGCGCCTCGCCTCGTCGGTCCTGCCCAGGCGGCTGAGCAGCTCGCCACGGACACTCGGCAGCAGGTGCGAGCCGGCCAGGCTGCCTGCCGCGACCAGGTCGTCGACGACGGGCAGTGCGGCCGCCGGGCCCCGGGCCATGGAGATCGCGACCGCCCGGTTGAGCTCGACGACCGGCGACGCCGCCAGCTGGAGCAGCACGTCGTACAGCAGCACGATCTGCTCCCAGTCGGTCTCCTCCACCGAGGGGGCGACCGCGTGGCACTCGGCGATCGCGGCCTGGACGCCGTACGCACCCAGTCCGCGGCCGACACGACCGGCCTGCACCAAGGCCGCGCGACCCCGCCGGATCGCCGCCCGGTCCCAGCGCCGGCGGTCCTGGTCCTCCAGCAGAACGGGTTCGCCCTCGTCATCCACGCGCGCGGGAAACCTGGCGGCAGTGAGCTCGAGCAGTGCGAGCAGCCCGTGCGCCTCGGACTCGTCCGGAACAAGCTGCACCAGGATCCGGGTCAGCCGAACGGCCTCGCGGGTCATGTCGACGCGGATCCACTCGGTTCCAGACGTTGCCGTCGACCCTTCGGTGAAGATCAGGTAGAGGACGCTGAGCACCGAGCCGAGTCGCTGGTGGCGCTCCTGCGACGGCGGAACCACGAACGCGACCTGCGCGGCGGCCAGCGTCTTCTTGGCCCGGGTGACCCGGGCCTGCACGGTGGCGGTCGGCACGAGGAACGCGCGGGCGATCTCGTCGCTGGTCAGACCGCCGAGGACACGAAGCGTGAGCGCAACCTGGGCCTCGCGCGACAGCACCGGGTGGCAGGCGATGAACATCAGCGCCAGCAGGTCGTCCTCGATGCGGTCGGGGTCCCACAGGACGTCGTGGCCCGCGGAAACGCCGCCCGGCGGAGCTTCGGCACCACCGGATGCGACGCCGCCCTCGCCCAGGTCACGGGCGAGGGCGGCGTACCTCTGGTCGAGCGCCGAGCGGCGGCGGAAGGAATCGATGGCGCGTCGTCGGCCGACCGTGAGCAGCCATCCCGCGGGATTGCGCGGAACGCCCTCCCGCGGCCACGTGGCCAGCGCCTCGGCGAGCGCCTCCTGTGCGAGGTCCTCGGCCAGGGCGAAGTCACCGGTGTAGCGGGCGAGCGTGCTCACGATGCGCGCGGACTCGATCCGCCACACCGCCTCGACGGCCTGCCGGCCGCCGCCCGCACGGCTCACAGCTGGCCGGTCGCCACCCGCCATTCCCGCTCCTTCTGGATCCACTCGTTGTCCTGCGGGAGCTCGTCGATGCTGGTGACGCGGCGGATCTCCGCCTTCATGCCCGGACCGCTCATCGGAGCCCGCTTCGCCCACTCGACTGCTTCCTCCTTGGACGCGACGTCGAGGATCCAGTAGCCGCCGAAGAGCTCCTTGGTCTCCCCGTAGGGACCGTCGGTGACGACGGGCGGCTCGGAGGAGTAGTCGACGACAACGCCCAGCGACGCGTCGTCGAGGCCCTCGGCGGCGACCAGCACGCCGGCCGAGATCATCTCGTCGTTGAACCGGCCCATCGACTCGAGGATCTGGTTGAAGTCGACGTCCTGGAATGCGGCGTAGGCCTCGTCGCTCGCCCGCATGATCAGCATGTACTTCATGGTGGTCTCCCTCGTGTGACGGGTCCTCCCTTCGGACCCTCTCACCCCTGAGTCGAACGGCGGAACGACGAATCGACATCACCGGCACACGAGTTTTCGGGCGGGCCGGGCATTGCCCTGCGCCGGGATGTCCGCCAGAGTCTGCCCATGCAGACGCTCCCCCTGTTCCCCACCTCGTTGGTCGGCAGCTACGCGCAGCCCGAGTGGCTGATCGACCGAGCCAAGCTGGCGGGTCGGTTCCCGCCGCGCGTCCGTGCCCGTGAGCTGTGGCGCCCGGACGCGGAGCATCTGGCCGAGGCGCAGGACGATGCCACGCTGCTCGCCATCCGGGCGCAGGAGCGGGCCGGCCTCGACATCCTCACCGACGGCGAGATTCGGAGGGAGAGCTACTCCAACCACTTCGCCACGGCGCTGGAGGGCGTCGACATCGACAACCCCGGCGAGGCACTCGATCGCAGCGGTGAACCCAACCCGGTCCCCCGTGTCGTCGGACCCGTACGACGGCCACAGCCGGTCGAGGCCGACGACGTACGTTTCCTGCGCGCGAACACCGACCGCGTCGTGAAGGTGACGGTGCCGGGACCGTTCACGATGTCGCAGCAGGCGCAGGACGAGCACTACGGAAACCCCGAGGCGCTGGCCATGGCCTACGCCGAGGTCGTCAACGCGGAGGTGCACGACCTGTTCGAGGCCGGGGCCGACATCGTGCAGCTCGACGAGCCGTACATGCAGGCGCGGCCCGAGCCGGCACGCGAGTTCGGCCTGAAGGCACTGAACCGGGCCCTCGACGGGGCCAACGGAACCACCGCGGTCCACATCTGCTTCGGCTACGCCGCGATCATCCACGAGCGGCCCTCGGGATACTCCTTCCTTCCCGAGCTCGCCGACTGCTCGTGCGACCAGGTCTCCATCGAGACGGCCCAGTCCGAGCTGGACCCGTCCGTGCTCAAGCACCTACCCGACAAGACCATCTATCTCGGCGTGATCGACCTCTCCGACCACGCCGTGGAGAGCAGCCAGACCGTGGCCGACCGGGTCCGGCGCGCCCTGCCCCACATCGACGCCGAACGCGTCATCGTCGCCACCGACTGCGGCATGAAGTACCTGCCGCGACGGTCGGCGGAGGGCAAGATGCGCGCGATGGCCGAGGCCGCCCAGATACTGCGCGCCGAAGCCTAGAAGCCGATCACACCGGCGTGCCCGGTGCGGACAGGACCTCCGTGAGCACCCCGCGGAGGTGCTGCGCGGCCTGGTCGGCGGATGCCGTGGTCTTCCAGGCGATGACTCCGTCAGGGCGGACGATCGCCGCGCTCCCCCACCATGCGACGGATTCGCTCGTACGCACCCGACCTCGGTCGAGGTCATCCGGCTGCAGGTGGTGAACGACGATCGGGAGGCCGCTGCCGAACTCCGCGTCATCCACCGCACGCTGCCAGGCTTCCCGGTGCTCGGTCACGAGCAGGGCGAAGCCGGACCTGGTCAGGTCCAGCGTCGAGCCCGGTCGACCGTTCCGGGAGACGGGGAGATGCGGCACTCTGGCACCGACGGTCCACGACCGCAGCCGTGGGTCGTCCACTCGTCTTCCGACGGCCGGTCCGACCGCACGGCCGCCGACCTGTACACCGTAGACGACGCTGAGGTCGCGGTCTCCGAGCAGGTGACGCACATCGGCCTTGAAGTAGATCGTGATGCAGTCGGCGAAGCTCCCACGCCCGGACATCGGGATGCCCAGCCGCTGACGTACGGCACTGTGCGCGCCGTCCGCGGCCACGAGGTAGTCGGACGCGACGGTCTCCTCGGGACCTCCGCCGCGTGGACGGATCACCGAGAGGACGTGGTCGTCGTGCTGCTCGACGGACACCAGCTCGGTAGCGAAGCGGTGTTCGGCCCCCGCTCCCTGGCCCGCTCGCGAAGGGCCGGCTCCAGGCCGACCTGGGAGATGAAGAGCCGTGCCACCGGGCTCAGGTCCTCGACACCGGCGTTCCAGGAACGCGCGAAGTAGTGCAGCTCCTTCCCGCCGAGGCTCTCCACGGCAACGATCGCGCCGTTCTGCCTGAACTCACGGGTCGCCGCCGCTTCCACCTCGCTCAGCACTCCGGCGCAACGAAAGATCTCCATCGAGCGCTGGTGGGACGACGCCGCCCGCGGATGAATCGCCGTACCCGGGTGGCTCTCCAGCAGCAGGTGAGGCACCCGTCGGTTGGCGAGCAGCAGGGATGTCGACAGGCCCACGAGGCTGCCGCCCACGATCAGGACGGGTGTGTGCTTGGTCGGCTTCACGTGGGCGGCTCCCGGGGCGGGGGCCGAACGGCTCAGTCCTGCTCGGAGCTGCCGGCCGGGGTGGAGTGGGTGGTGGCACTGCGGTACTCGGTGTAGGTGTAGGGGTTGTCGAGCACCTTCGTCTCGGCGATGTCAGGGTTCATCCCCTGGCGCCATGCCTCCTCGCCCAGGGCTCCCTGCAGGTACTCGACGGTCGACTCGACGGTGCGCCGTGCTGCCGGGAGGTCGACGCCGACGAGCCGGTGGTCGTGCTTGACGACCCTGCCGTTGACGATGACCGTGTGCACGTCGCCGCGCTGGGCCTGGAACGCGACATGCCCGTAGGGGTTGAGCATCGGGAACATGACCGGCGAGTCGTCGTTCTTGATCAGGATGACGTCGGCCTTCTTGCCGACCTCGAGACTTCCGATCTTGTCGGCAAGACCGAGCGCCCGCGCACCGCCGCCCGTTGCCCACTCCACGACCTGGTCGGCACGCAGGTGGCAGTGCGTGACCGTGTCGCCCTTCGCATGCGCCTCCAGGTGCTCGCGCGCACGGTCGGCACCCAGCGTGGAGCGCATCGCCGAGAACAGGTCGCCACTCCACCAGACGCTGGTATCCATGGACAGGGAGACGGGGATGTCGTGTGACCGGAGGGTCCACGTAGGCGGGTATCCCTGGCCGCAGGTCTGCTCGCTCTCGGTGGAGACCGAGACCGACCCACCGGTCGCCGCGATCCGGTTGTACGAGTCCGGCGTCAGCGTCGCCGCGTGCACGTAGACCGTCCCAGGCGTCATGAACCCGTGGTCGTGCATCAGCCTGATGCTGTCGTTGTTCGTGGCTCCCCAGACGCCGGCATGCGTCGTCACCGGCGCACCGAGCTCTCTGGCCACCTCGAAGGCAGCGCGCTCCGGGAACTCCGGGTCCCCGGTCACGTCGAACGCCATCTGGAACCCCAGCATGTCGTCGCCGTTGAAGGTCCGGTCGACGAACGCGCGGAACTCCGGCTGCGCAGACCACTCCCACGGACCGGCGTGAATGTTGCCGTACGCGAGCACGAAGCGACCGGGTACCGCCCGGAGTGCGTCGACCGCCGCCTCGGCGTGGTCGATGGTCTGCAGCCCGTGCGACCAGTCCACGGTCGTGGTGACGCCGGCCTCGATCGACTCGAGGGCCGAGACCAGGTTGCCGGCGTAGATGTCCTCGGGCCGGAACTTGCTGCCGTGCTCGAGGTAGTTCCACACGAAGTACTGCGTCAGGGTCCAGTCGGCGCCGTACCCCCGCATCGCCGTCTGCCACATGTGCCGGTGGGTGTCGACCATCCCCGGCATGACGATCCCGCCAGAGGCGTCGACCTCCACCGTCCCGTCGGGAACGTCGAGCTGCCGCCCGACCGCCTCAATGCGCTCGCCGACGACCAGGACGTCGGCGTCGGTGAGCACGGACCTCCGGGTGTCCATGGTCAGCACGGTGCCGTGGCGCAGCACGACCGGCCGATCCGGTGAGAAGGTCTCCTGCGGTGCTGCGCTGGTTTCCATCGGTGTCACTCCCACCCCTGTACGGTCGACCGCGGTCGACGATTCCGGACACTTGTCCGTCTAACGGTCACGCTACCCGCTGTCAAGGTGCCCGACCTGCCGGCGAGGGTGCGTGCGGGCTGCCGCTACCGGCTCGTGCGGTACGGCACCAGCATCTTGGACGTGTTGACGAGGGCGAGTGCGGCGAGACCGACGAACGGCAGAACCGTCAGCTGCCACAGTCCGGCGCCGTTCCAGCCGAGCTCGCCGACGAGCCGTGCGAACAGCAGGCCGGAGAACGCCGCACCCACGTAGTAGGTGAGCATGAACAGACCTGCCCCTCGTCCGACGTGCTCGGGGCGGACCGCCCGCTGCATGGCGGTGGTGCAGTTGGTGAACAGGAAGCCGCTGGCGAAGGTGCCGATGAGGAAGGCCAGGACGTTCTGCATCGCCGGCGTGGTCGCCACCTGGTAGGCGAGGAACGTGCAGACCGAGGCACCGACGAAGCCGATGGCCAGCAGCTTGCGCTGGTCGTACCGGTCCCCGAGCCAGCCGGCCGGCAAGGCCATCATGGCGCCGAAGCCCGCCATCGACAGGGCGAACGCCGCCTGGCCGGCGGTGAAGCCGAGCTCCTCCGCGAGGAACGTGGGGTACAGGCCGAGGAAGCCGTAGAACACCACGCCGGACACGATGCAGGCCACGCCCAGCCCCAGCGTGTTCCGGTTCAGCGGTCGTGCAGGCACGTGCTCGAACGACTGATCCGCGCGCGCCGACCTCCCCGTGACCGCCTCGCTCAGGCGCTTCGGCACGACGGCGACGATGAGCACCGCCATCACCACGCCGACGACGGCGAACACGTAGAACGGGCCTCGCCAGTCGCCCCAGGCCGAGACGATCTGCGTCCCCACGAGTGGGCCAAGGAAGATGCCGAGACCGAACGCGACGCCGACCACGCCGGCGGCAACCGCCCGCCGATGGAAGAAGAACGCCCCCACGACCGCGTACAACGCCGCGGCGTGGATGCCCTCGCCGACGCCGGAGAGCAACCGGTAGGCACTCATGTCCACGAACCCGGCGGCGAGTGGGACCCCCAGCGTGCCGACCGAGTAGGTCAGGACCGCGATCACGAGGATGTTGCGCCGCGACAGCCGGTCGGCGAGGAGCCCTCCGAGCAGCCCGGCAAGGGCCAGTCCGAGAGTGAACCCGGTCGCCAGCGTCCCGCCCTGCTCCAGGCTGAAGCCGAACTCGGCGCTGATGTCCGGCAGCAGCGGGTAGAAGATCTGCCGGTCCATCGCGTTGAGCATGTACGACAGGCAGAGCACCCCGAAGCCGACGGCGACGACCCCCGTGGTGACTTCGGACCTTCCGCGGATGGTCGTCTTCTCGACTTGCTCTCTCGGGATGCTGGTCACCGGGTGCTCCTGGAGGGTGTCGTACACCTGTCCGTTCTGCGGACGTCCGTCCGTAGCCCAGCAAAGTATGATCCACGTCACGCCTTGTCAAGGGAGCCGGCGCGTGGGACCGCCTACCGCAAGACGGTAGGGCGTCGCTCGGACGGGCTCCACGCCGGAATGTGTGGCTCTTTGTCCGTAGAGCGGCCAGCATGGTTCACTGTCGGTGCCGGAGGCTCTCGGGCGCGAGCGAGCTCCCGAACGAGAGCGCAGGCCTTCGCCGTATGCACGTCAGCAGTACGAAGGAGTGGTCGATGCCCCGCCGCGACTCCGACCCGGACTTCATCGAGTCGATCGCCCGCGGCTTCGACGTCGTCAGGGCATTCGACGTGCACCGACCCGTGATGACGCTCAGCGAGGTTGCGACCAGCGCCCAGCTCGCGCGTCCGACCGCACGCCGGATCCTGCGCACGTTGGAGTCGCTGGGGTACGTACGGTCCGTCAGCGGAGGGTTCGCCCTCACGCCGCGGGTGCTCGAGCTCGGCCTCACCTACGTACAGGGCATGGGCCTGTGGGACGTCGCCCGCACCCACATGGAGGGGCTCGTCGCGCGCACGCACGAGTCGAGCTCGATCGCGCAGCTCGACGGGTCCGACATCGTCTACGTCGCCCGGGTGGCCGTGCCCAAGATCATTGCCCTGGCAGTGCAGATCGGCACCCGCTTCCCTTCCCCGCCCACCTCGCTGGGCAAGGTTCTGCTCGCCGGGCTCGACGCCGACGAGCTCGACCGCGTGCTGGCCGAGCCGAGCCGCGCGGGCGTGGTCGCGAGGTGGCAGCCGGACCGGGCCGAGCTCGACACCGCCCTGCGCGAGGTGCGCGCGCGTGGCTGGGCGCTGACCGACGAGCAGCTCGCCTCCGGCATCCGCTCGATCGCTGCACCGGTGCGCGATGGCAGCGGCCGGGTCGTCGCCGCCATGAACGTGACCGTGCACGCCGCGGAGACATCGGTGCGCACGCTCACCGAGGAGTACCTCCCGCTGCTGCTGCAGACCGCGAGCGCGGTGAGCGCCGACTTCGCGCGATACGACGCCCTGCCCCAGGCCGTCGTCGAGCCGAACGTCTCCTGAACGAGCGGGCCGCGCCCACCTTGACAGGGTGCGTCGAGCCGATGATCCTGACCTTGTCGGACATCTGTCCGTAGAGCGGACGAGGAGACCATGACCGAAGAGACCCAGGAGGTCACGGGCCGGGGACCGCTCGCGGGCCTGCTGGTGGCCGACTTCTCCAGGATCCTGGCGGGCCCGTACGCCAGCATGCTGATGGCCGACATGGGCGCCGAGGTCGTCAAGGTGGAGGCTCCGAACGGCGACGACACCCGGACGTGGTCGCCGCCGCTGCGCGGCGACGTGGCGACGTACTACCTCGGCATCAACCGCAACAAGCGTTCGATCGCCCTCGACTTCGGCGACGACGAGGACCGCGCGCTCGCGCAGGAGCTGGCCGCCCGCGCTGACATCGTGCTGGAGAACTTCCGCCCCGGGGGCCTCGCCAAGTTCGGGCTCGACTACGACAGCGTCGCCGCTGCCAACCCCACCGTCGTGTACGCGTCGATCAGCGGGTTCGGCTCCGACAAGGGCGCGGCGCTGCCGGGATACGACCTGATCGTGCAGGCGATCTCGGGGCTGATGAGCCTGACCGGAGACTCGGACGGCCCGCCGTACCGGTCCGGCATCTCGGTCTTCGACGTGATGTCCGGGATGCAGGCCACCATCGGTGTGCTGGCGGCGTTGCAGCACCGCAACCGGACCGGCGAGGGCCAGCACGTCGAGGTCAACCTGCTGTCGACCGCGCTGTCGGGGATGGTGAACCAGACCAGCGCCTACGTCGCGGGCGACGTGGTTCCCCATCGGATGGGCAACGCCCACCCCAGCCTGTTCCCCTACGAGCCGCTGCCCACGGCCGACGGCGACCTGGTCGTCACGGCGGGCAACAACGGGCAGTTCGCCAACCTGTGCAAGGTTCTCGGTGTGCCCGAGCTCGTCGACGATCCCAGGTTCCGCACCAACCAGGAGCGCACCGCCAACCGCGAACAGCTCCGGCCCCTGCTCGTCGAACGCCTGCAGACCCGCGGCCGCATGGAGTGGTTCCGCGACCTGCTCGCCGCCGGCGTCGCCTGCGGCCCCATCAACACCGTCGACGAGGGTGTGGCCTTCGCCGAGCAGCTCGGCCTCGACCCGGTCGTACAGGTGGGTGACGGCGACACCGCGGTGCCGTCGATCCGCAACCCGATCACGTTCTCCGAGAGCCCGGCCCGCTACCACCTACCGCCTCCCGACCTGGACGCACACGGCCAGGAGCTCCGAGCCTGGCTCTCCTCCCCACGTCGCTGAGCGGCACGCCGTCGAGCGTGCGGCCGAGCACAGCCCCGCATCGAACCGAAGGAGACGGAGTGGACAACGGATCGTCAGCAGGACCCCCGGCGTATCCCACGTCGCTGGGCACATCAGACGCCGAGTCGATCTCCCTACTGGGCAAGGATCTCGCCAACGACCTCATGGGCAACGTCGGTTTCGGTGAGCTGGCCTTCTGGCTGGTGACCCAGCAGCGCCCGTCGCCCGGGCAGGTGCGGGTCTTCGAGGCGGTGCTCGTCGCGCTCGCCGACCACGGGTTCACACCGACCGCGATCGCCGCGCGGCTGACCTACCTGTCCGCGCCGGACTCGCTGCAGGGCGCACTGGCCGCGGGCCTGCTCGGCGGCGGCTCGCGGTTCCTGGGCGTGACAGAGGACTGCGGTCAGTTCCTGGCCACCGTGCTGGAGGAGCACAGTGACGCACGTCCGGACGACTTGGACGACGACGCGGCGTGGGACGCGCTCGCACTGACGGCCGTCAAGCAGGCGCGGGACACCGGCCGCATCATCCCCGGGCTCGGCCACCCGGTGCACAAGGAGCAGGACCCGCGCACACCGCGACTCCTCGCCATCGCCGATGAGGAGGGCCTCAGGGGCCCGCACCTGCGACTGTTCGAGGCCATCGGCCGGGTGCACCCAGATGTCCTCGGTCGCCGGCTCCCGCTCAACGGTGCCGGAGTCTGCGGCGCGGCGCTGGCCGACCTCGGGCTGCCGCTCGACATGCTGCGAGGGTTCGCGCTGCTGGCGCGGACGGCAGGTCTCATCGGCCAGCTGGCGGAGGAGACTCGTCGCCCCGTCGCCAACGGCATCTACCTGTCGGTCGACCGCAGCGCGACACCCGTACCCCCGGCAACCGACTGAACACGGACCGAAGGAGCCCACCATGGCCGAGGTCGTCGCGGTCATCGCATCCACGCATCACCCCTTCTACTACCGGGCGAGCACGTCCACCGGAGACGAACGGCCACCGTTCGCCGACGAGTGGGTCGCGAAGATCGAGACGTTCCGCGAGACGCTGACCCGGGCACGACCCGAAGTGCTGGTGATGGTCGGCAGCGACCACTTCCACCAGCTGTGGCTGGACAACATGCCGCAGTTCCTGGTCGGCAAGGCGCCGTTCTACGACGCGAACTTCTACAACGAGGAACGCGAGTTCGGGCTCCCGCGGATGTTGCTCGCCGGCAACGAGGACCTGTCGGCCCACCTCCTGCGGCAGGGCCTGGATGCCGGCTTCGACCTCGCGTTCAGCAACGAGCTGCGCATCGACCACAGCATCACCTGCCCGATCATCACGCTGCGACCCGAGGCCGACCTTCCGATCGTCCCCGTCTACACCAACATCTTCGCGCCGCCGCTACCGCAACCGAGACGCTTCGTCCAGCTCGGCCAGGCCATCCGGGAGATGGTCGAGTCCTGGCCGTCGGACCAGCGGGTGGCGATCATCGGCACCGGGCACCTGTCCCTCGAGCTCGGCGGGCCCCGCCAGTTCGGCGAGCACGGCCCGGACCCCGAGTTCGACCGCGTGGCCGTCGACTGGATCGCCAACGGCAACCTGCGGGACTGTCTGCGCGAGGTCACGCTGGACAGCCTGCACACACCCGGCAACGCGACCCACGGCTTCATGGACTTCATGCTGATGATGGGA
>DATMEB010000240.1:0-27431 GCA_035557095.1 Nocardioidaceae bacterium
GTTGGCCGACATCTGGCCCGCGACCGCGAACAGGTTGGTGCGGCCCACGACGTTGCCGTTCGGACCGGTCACGACGACACGGTTGAAGCCGGTCGGCGAGCCGGTGACCGTCGACGGAGCCGCGAGGCTTCCCAGGAAGCCAGCGGGCGCATTGGTCTGACGCAGGAAGGTCTTCACAGGGCCAGCGCCGACGGTGCCGCCGGCCTCGCCGCCGGTCTCGAGGAGGCAGTCGAGCTCGCCGTCATCCTCGGTGAGGCAGTTCGCGGTGCCCCACGGGTGGCGGATCCGGTACTGCGTGTTCGCTGCCAGGTCGCCTCGGAAGCGGTACATGTTGGCCGTGGTGATCGCGACTCCGTCGGACAGGGCCTCGACCCCGAAGATCGCCAGTACCGGCCCCGCTTGCGCCTCGGCGGCGAAGTAGGAGGCCTCGCTGTCCGCCTCGGTCGGGAAGACCGGCTCCACGACCGGAGGCTCCGCCGGGTCGACCGGCTCGGCACAGTTGACCGGGTCGATGCAGAGCCCCACGGCGACTCCCTCGGCGTCGCGGAACGAGAGCGGAGCACCGGTGGGATCGGTGCCAGGCCCCTGGGTGATGACCGCGCTCGCGGTGCCCGCGGTCGCGACCAGCGCGGCGGCGACCAGCGCGGACGCAGAGAACAGCGCCGCGGCGCGGCGCTTTGGTACGGATGAGAAATTGCGCATAGAGATTGCCCCCTTGGCAACACTGCGGGTGTCGACCGCCGAAACCCGGCGGTTGTTCGGTTTCTCCGACGACCATCGCGGGGCGGCGTCAAAATTCCGCAAAAGCGCACTTCGGGGCGATCTACGCGCGGTGGCGGCACGTGCACGGTGCGCTAGGGAGTCCGCGGGTCGCCCAGCGGGATCTCGTCGAGGACCGCGTCGGCGACCTGGCGGGCGGCCCCCGCGTACTTGCGGGCGAGCCGGTGGAACAGCCTCTCGGCGCTGATCGCCGGCCATCCGTGCGGCAGGTGCTCGGCGGGCAGATGCGGATCCTGGCGCACGAGCTGCAGCCAGTCGGTGTGCAGCAGCAGCTGCCGGGCCAGGTCGTCCGGCAGATCCGGCATCGGCCGCCCACGGCCCCACCGGTCGAGGAAGACGCGGTAACGCGTCGAGATCTCGCCGGTGTCGAAGGCCTTGTTCACCAGGTCGGCGGCCTCCGTGGGCTTCACCGCGTGCGCGGTGAGCACGTTGACGTGGTCGGTGAGCCCGAGGTCCTCCACCAGTGCTACGACGTCCTTGCGGCCCGGTGCGATCCACAGGCCGTTCTGCAGGAGACCGAAGCCGGACCAGACGAGCTGCGATCGTAGGTCGTGCCGCTCATTGCGGCGTGAGTCAGGCAGTGAGAAGCCCACCAGCGTCCAGGTGCCGTCCCAGTCGCGGTTGACCGCGCCGGTCTCCCAGACGCGGTGATGCCCGTCGGCCAGGATGTCGGCAGCGCGTGCGGTGAGTCCGACGTACACCCTGCGACCGCTGCGGTGCCGCACGAGCAGGCCCCGCCGGACCATGCGGGTGAGGGTCGAGCGGACCGCCTCCTCCGACACGCCGACCCTGTCGAACACGTCGATGATGCCGCCGGAGGACACGGCCGTGTTGCGGCCGAGCACGTGGATGCCCAGGAAGGCGAGCATCAGCGACTGCGCCTTCGCCGTCTGCGGCTTCGCGGTCTGCGGCATCCGGACACGCTCCCCGTCGATGCTGCTCACGCCGGGAGGATAGGCCCGTTGAAATATCGGGCACAACATTGACGGCCGTCAGATTCTCGCCCTACATTGCGCAGACGCGGCCCCCCAGCGGCAGATGGGACCTCCGATGCCGAGTCCGGAACGCACCCCACACGAACGCACGCAGCTGCGCCGCGCCGTGGCGTCGAGCTTCCTCGGCAGCGTGATCGAGTACTACGACTTCCTGCTGTACGCGACGGCGTCGGCGGTGGTGTTCGGCGAGGTCTTCTTCTCCAACCTCGACCCGCTCACCGGCACGGTGGCCAGTCTGGGGACGTTCGCCGCCGGCTACCTCGCCCGACCCGTTGGCGGGGTCGTGTTCGGGCACTTCGGCGACCGGCTCGGGCGCAAGCGGATGCTCGTGCTCACGATGACCCTGATGGGCGTGGTGAGCTTCCTCATCGGCCTGCTCCCCACCTACGCCCAGATCGGCGGCTGGGCGCCCGTCATCCTGGTCCTGCTGCGCGTGCTCCAGGGCGTCGCGGTCGGCGGCGAGTGGGGCGGCGCGGTGCTGATGTCGGTGGAGCACGCGCCGTCGCGCCGGGGTCTGTGGGGAAGCTTCACCAACGCGGGCGCGCCCTGCGGGATGGTGCTGTCGACGGCGGTGCTGACCGGGACGGCGGCTCTCGTCGGAGAGGACGCGTTCCTCGCCTGGGGCTGGCGGGTGCCGTTCCTGCTCAGCGTCGTCCTGCTGGCGGTCGGGCTCTTCGTGCGACTGAAGGTGGCGGAGAGCCCGGTCTTCGTCGCCGCTCGGGACAAGCAGGCCTCGACCTCACGGGCGCCGTTGTGGGAGGTGCTTCGCCACGAGCCGCAGACCCTGCTGCTGGCCGTGGGCGTAGGTCTGGGGGCGTTCGTCGCCCAGGCGACGCTCACGACGTTCCTCATCGCCTACGGCGTGGAGGTGGGCTACCCGCGCCAAACCGTGCTCAACGGGCTCACACTCTCCTCCGCGCTCGCGGTGTTCGGCATCATCGGCTGGTCTGCCGTGTCGGACCGGACGGGTCGCCGACCCGTGGTGCTCGCGGGCGCGGTCGCCATGGCGGCGTTCGGCTTCGCCCTGTTCCCGATGGTCGACACCGTGAACGCGACGCTGCTGGTCGTCGCACTCGTGCTCGGTCAGGCGGTGATCCAGCCGATGATGTACGGGCCCCTCGCTGCCTTGTACGCCGAGCTCTTCAGCACCCGCAGCCGATACACCGGCGCCTCGCTGGGCTACCAGCTGGCCGGGCTGGGTGCCGGCCTTGCTCCCGTGCTGTTCGCGGAGATCCAGCGGGCGACCGGCGGAGGGGGCACGACCGCCATCTCCCTCACCATCGCAGGGTTCTGTGCGCTGTCGGTGGTGTGCATCGCCTTCCTGCGCGAGACTCGTGGTTCCGACCTGACCAAGCCGGCATCCGGCACACGTTCGGCGGCGGACACGATGAGTGCGCAGGTGCCAGGCTAGGACCATGCGAAACATGGGGACCGGATCGTGGCCGGCCCGGCGGGCGCGAATGTCCCCGGACAAGGTCGCGTTCGTGCACCAGGACCGGACCCTGACGTACGCCGACGTGCACGAGCGCAGCACCCGGCTGGCCGCACAGCTGCGCTCGCTCGGCGTGGGCCACGGGGATCGGGTCGCCTACCTGGGTCCGAACCACCCGGCCTTCGCGGAGACGATGTTCGCCACTCACATCCTGGGCGGGGTGTTCGTGCCGCTGAACTTCCGGCTCACGGCGCCGGAGCTCGCCTACATGCTGGGGCAGTCGGCGGCGAAGGTGCTCGTCTACGCGCCCGAGTGCGCAGGCGAGGTCGGCGTACTCAGACACCGGTTGGGGGACGAGCTGTGCAACGCCGGTGTCGTCGCTCTGACGGAGCCGCACCCGGGCGAGCACGAGTACGAGCCGTGGCTGGCGCGCGGGGCGGCCGACCCGATCGACGAGCCGGTGGCCGGTGACGAACCCGCGCTGGTGCTCTACACCTCGGGGACGACAGGACGTCCGAAGGGCGCGACGCTCACACACGAGAACCTGGTCTGGAACAGCCTCAACCTGATGCTCGACGTCGACGTGGCCGGTGACGAGGTGACCCTGATCAGCGCACCGCTGTTCCACGTCGCCGCGCTCGACCAGACGCTGCTGCCGACGTTCCTGAAGGGCGCGACGTCGGTGATCATGCCGCGCTGGGACGTCGACGACTGTTTCGACCTCATCGAACGCTACGGCGTCACCTGGATGTTCGGCGTGACCGCGATGTTCGCCGGGCTCGCCCAGTCACCGCGCTGGGACGCCGCCGACCTGTCCTCGGTGCGCAACCTGATGTCCGGTGGTGCGCCGATACCGGAGTCGCTGATCCGCAGCTATCACAAGCGTGGCCTCGTCTTCTGCCAGGGCTACGGGCTCACCGAGACCGCTCCGGGCGCGACGTTCCTGGCCGAGGGGATGAGCGAGACCAAGGTCGGGTCGGCCGGTGTCGCGCACTTCTTCGTCGACGTGCAGGTGGTGCGTCCGGACCTCACCGAGGTGGAGCCGGGCGAGCCCGGTGAGGTGCTCATCCGAGGGCCGAACGTGACGCCGGGCTACTGGGAGGACGAGGGGGCGACCGCGGCGGCGTTCACCGACGACGGCTGGTTCCGGTCCGGAGACATCGCCACCCGGGACGAGGACGGATACCTCTACATCATCGACCGGGTGAAGGACATGTTCATCTCCGGTGGAGAGAACGTCTACCCGGCCGAGGTCGAGTCCGCACTGTTCGCGCACCCGGCCGTTGCCGAGTGCGCGGTCGTCGGCGTTCCCCACGACACGTGGGGCGAGGTAGGGCGTGCGTTCGTGGTCGCCATGCCCGGTGCCGCGGTGGAGCCGGACGAGCTGCGTGGGTTCCTGTCCACACAGCTGGCGAAGTACAAGGTGCCGGTGCTCTACGACGTCGTCGACCACCTTCCGCGCACCGGGTCCGGCAAGGTCCGCAAGGCCGTGCTCCGGCAGCGGCCGGTGGGACCTGCGGATGGCTGAACCGCTACCCCTGCAGGGCGTCCTCGTCCGGATCAAAAGGTGGTCGAGCGAGCGCTGCCCATCCTGCCGGTCGGCAGGATGGGCAGCGCTGTCGTCGGTGGAGCTGGCGGGAATCGAACCCGCGTCCTCTGGCGGTGAACCAGGGCTTCTCCGGGCGCAGTCTGCATATCGCTTTTCTCAGCCTCAGCGCTCAAGCAGACATGTCGCTGACAGGCTCAGCCGCTGTAAATGTCCCGGTCAGACCCCGCGGCCGGATCTGACCAGCAAGCCTCCTCAATGAGATCAGTGACTGGGACGGAGGCGTTCCCAGGCTGACCCTTCACCAGTCGCCTCAGGCGGCGAGGGCGAAGTCAGTGCGCTTAGAATCGGCACTTATTGGTTTCCAGGGGTCGTTTACGAGATGACCCTGGATCCTCGGCCCGCTTCCCCTGGATCAGACGTCCAGAGTCGAAACCGTTCAGCCCCTGTTGAGTTGTGATTCGGCGTTCAGCCTACAGGGTGCAACCGACCCCGGGGCAGCGGATATTCCTGCGACCGGGTGCCCGGGCCGCCCGTGAGCCGACCTCAGCTCGCCGCGGCCACCTGGTGGCTGATCCCGGCGCCGCCGCGTGTGTCGCGCCCGAAGCGCTCGATCTCGGCGGCGAGGTCGAGCGGACGGATCCGCGCGCCGGCCTCGCGGTCGGCTTCGGTCAGCAGGTCGGCCGGGATCACCCACACGATCTCGAACTCGATGCCGTTGGGGTCGCGGCCGTACAGGCTCTTGGTGGTGCCGTGGTCGGAGGCCCCACCGAGAGCGCCGGCGTCGGCCAGCCGCTTCGCCGTACGCTCGAGCTCGTCGAGCGTGTCGACCTCCCACGCGAGGTGATACAGGCCCACGGTGGTACGGCCGGCGCCGGAGCTGCCGGCTCCGGGAGCCTCGAACAGCCCGAGGTCATGGTCGTTCGTGGAGTCCGCGGCGCGCAGGAAGGCCGCGCCCTGCAGCCCGCCCATCTCGATCCGCTGGAAGCCCAGGACATCGGTGTAGAAATCCACACTCTTCTGCAGATCGCTCACGAAGAGGACTGCGTGGTTCAGCTGGAAGATGCCCATGGCGGCGCTCCGAAGTCGGCGACGTGTTCGACATTACGCTCAACTGGTTGAAGCGTCAACTTATTCCATGGTTCAGGTTCGGCGGGCCGAACAGCGCGACGGCGTTGTCCCAGCACACCCGGCGCAGCCAGGCGTCGCCGAACCCCAGGTCCACGAGCGCCGCGAGCTGCTCGGCGTAGGCGTAGGGGATGTTGGGGAAGTCGGTGCCCAGCAGCACCCTGTCGCCGAGGTCGCGCAGCTGTGGCAGCAGCGCGCGCGGGTACGGCGCCATCGCGTCGAAGAACGACGTGAACGCCATCGTGGTGTCGAGGTGCACCCGGTCGTAGCGCTGGGCCAGCGCGAGGAACTCGGCGTACTCCGGGGCCCCCAGGTGCGCGATGACCGCGGTCAGCCGCGGGTGCCGGGCGAGCACCTCGGCCAGCGGGCCCGGACCGGTGTGCTGGTTCGGCACCGGGCCGGAGCCGGCATGGATCACCACGGGCACGCCGGACTCCGCGAGCACGCCCCAGACCTTGTCCAGCAGCGCGTCGCGCAGGTCGAAGTCACCCACCTGCACGTGCACCTTGAACACCACGACCCCGTCGGCGACCAGGTTGTGCACGTAGTCGGCCGCGTCGGCCTCGGGGTAGAACGTGGCCGAGCGCAGGCAGTCGGGGGTCGAAGCAGCGAAGTCTCGCGCCCAGTCGTTGAGGTAGGCCGCGACGCCGGGCTTGTGCGCGTACGGCAGCGCGGTGAACCGGCGTACGCCCATCCGGCGCAGGTGCCCGACCCGCTCGTCGTCGCTCCAGCGGTAGGTGATCGGCCACTCCCGGCCGATCAGCGGCCCGCGGCCGTCGAAGTGCTCCCACACCCGGCGCATGATCGGCTCGGGCAGGAAGTGCACGTGCGCGTCGAACAGCCCGGGCAGCCCGAGCGACCGCCAGAACGCGGGCACGTCGGCGTCGCAGGCCGGCGCCGACGCCACTTGACTCTCCTGGCGCGGGCTCTCGCCGGGCACGCTCAGACCTTCCCCTTGGCCCGGCGGCCGATCTCGCGGGCGGCCTCGCGGTCGGCCTCCCGCTTGGCGATCGCCTGCCTCTTGTCGTAGGCCCTCTTGCCGCGGGCGAGCGCGATCTCGACCTTGGCCTTGCCGTCCTTGAAGTACAGCGCGAGCGGCACGACCGTCAGCCCCCGCTCGTTGACCCGCGACTCGATCCGCTCGATCTCGCGCCGGTGCAGCAGCAGCTTGCGCGCCCGTCGCGGCTCGTGGTTGGTCCAGGTGCCCTCGGTGTACTGCGGGATGTGCACGCCCTGCAGCCACATCTCGTCGTCCTTCACCTCGGCGAAGCCGTCGACCAGGGACGCACGACCCGCGCGCAGCGACTTCACCTCGGTGCCGGTCAGGACGAGACCGGCCTCGAAGGTGTCCTCGACGTGATAGTCGTGCCGGGCCTTGCGGTTCTGCGCGACCATCTTGCGGCCCTGTTCCTTCGCCATGGCGACCATCCTGACGCACGCGGCAAGGACACGCCGCAGGTGGCCGGGGCGGAGGTCAGAGCCAGCTCATCGGGTCAACCGTGGCGCCGTTCTCGTAGACCATGAAGTGCAGATGGCATCCGGTGCTGTAGCCGGTGGTACCGGAGTACGCGATGACCTCGCCCTGCTCCACGTTCTCGCCGGCCGACACCGTGAACGACGTCAGGTGGTTGTACGACGTGGACAGGCTGACCCCGCTTTCGATGCCGTGGTCGATCAGCACCTGGTTGCCGTACCCGGAGCTGTAGTAGGTCGACAGGACCGTACCGCTGTCCGCGGCACGCACAGGCGTACCGCAGCCGGCGCCGAAGTCCGTGCCGTCGTGCAGCTTCGTGTAGTGCAGGATCGGGTGGTAGCGCATGCCGTACGACGAGGTGATGTAGCTGTCGACGGGGTAGATCAGACCGTCGTCGACCGGGGCCGGTGCGGGCGCCGGGGCCGGCGCCGAACCACCACCGCCACCGCCGCCACCGCCGGACTCCTCTGCCTCCTGCGCCGCCGCTGCAGCCGCGGCGCGACGCGCCTCGGCGGCCTCGCGGGCACGGGCGAGCGCAGCGGCCCGCTGTCTGGCCAGCTCGGCGAGCCGGTCCTGGATGCGCGCGCGTTCGGACTCGAGCTGCTGCACCTCCGCCAGGTCGGCCTGCTTGGCCGCCTCGGCCTCGCGCTCCGCACTGGCCCGCGCGTCGACCAGCTCCGCGACCGCCTGCTCGGCGGCCTCGGCCTCGGCCTCCAGCGCCTGCTTCCGCTCCAGGTTGCGAGCCGCGGCCGCGCGCTGGACGGCCACCTCCCGCTTGGCGGCCTGCACCTCCTCCTCGTTGACCTGCAGCAGCACCTCGGAGGCCCGCAGGTGCGCGAACGAGGTCGACTGCTTGTTGGAGATGCTGTCCACCGCGTCCATCTGGGTGGTGAGACTCTCCGGGCTCTCCGAACGCAGGAACACCCGCATCTCGAGGAACCGGTTGTCGCTGCTCTGGAAGCTCTCGGCCGCGAACTCGGCGAGCTGGCGACGTTGCCGGTGCACCGCCGCCTGGCCCTCGGCGAGCTCCTCGCGGGCCGCCGCGAGCCGGGCCTTCGCCTCGTCGAGCTTGCGCTGCATCAGCACGTCGAAGGCGATCGCCTTCTCCAGCTGCACCCGCGTCTCCTCCAGGTGCGCCTGGGCCTCGGACAGCCGGGCCTGGGCCGCGTCGAGCCGGCGTACGGCGCGCGTGAGCGCAGCACTGGAGTGCCCCAGGTCGCCCTTGGCGTTACGCAGCTGACCGTTGACCATACTGCGCCGGTGCTTGAGGCCGTCCTCGTCGGCGGCCCACGCGCTGACCGCGGGTACGACGGTGGGCAGCCCGACCGCGACCGCGAGCAGACCGGCCGCGCCGGCCGTGGTCCAGCGTCGTCGGCGCACCCACGCCGTCGGCCCAGAGGGGTCAGCGTGGTCGCGGTTGTCGGAGTGGGCGGTGTGGTCGTCGGCGGCTTCGGTGGCGTGCTGCTCGGTCGCGTGGGTGTGCGTGCGACCGCGGGGAAGAAGGCGGGCCACAGCTCAAACCAAACTGTTGGGGAAGTGTTCGGTCGAGCCGAGACTAATGGACGAAAGTCACACCCTGAGGTATTTGCGGGTCATCACGAGTGTCGGAACTATCGCGAGCAACAGACCGCCGGCCGTGATCCACCCCATCGCGACCAGCGCATCGCCCCAGTCGACCCATTCCATCAGCTGACTCTCGCCGTGCAGGCTCGGATAGATGAACCACTTCATCAGCGCGAATATGGCCAGGCACGCGAAGCCCACCCCGAACAGGGCGGCGATCACCGACTCGAGCAGGAACGGCAGCTGGATGTACCAGCTGGAGGCGCCCACCAGCCGCATGATGCCGATCTCGCGTCGTCGGGCGAACGCCGCGAGCCGGATCGTGTTCGAGACCTGGAGCACGGCGGAGATCACCAGCAGTGCGGCCAGCCACAGCGCACCCTGCTGCAGCCGGTTCATGCCGTTGTACAACGGGTCGAGCACGTCACGGAGGTCCTGGACGGAGTCCACCCCCGGCATCCCCTCGACCAGGCTGCCGACCTTGCCGTAGTCCTGCGGGTCGAACAGCGTGATCCAGTACGACTCCTTGAGGTCCTTGGGCTTGACCTGGTTGTAGTAGCGCTGCTCGGCCTTGTCGTCGGAGACGTAGATCTCCTGGAACTTGCGGTAGGCGTCCTGCTGCGTCTCGAGCCGGAAGAAGTTGACGTACCTGCTCTGCTGCAGGTTCTCCTGGATGGCCTGCTTCTGCTGGTCGGTGACACCGCCGCTGACGCAGTTGTCCGACGTGGTGCGCTCGTTGCAGAGGTAGACCACCACCTGCAGCTTGCTGCCCAGCGACTCCTCGGCCTTGGCCACCTGGGCGTTGAGAAGCAGGCCGACGGCGACGAGCGTCATCGAGACCGCGATCGTGACAACGACCGAGACCACCATCGACACGTTGCGCTTCAGGCCGGAGGCCAGATCGGAGAACACGTAGGTCATCTGCATGGGCTTGCCAATACTCCTGAGAGGGCTCGCTCGGTGCGGGCGGGCGTACGCCGAAGGGTCGGCTCGGTCAGCTCTGGTAGCCGTAGACGCCGCGGGACTGGTCGCGGACGACTCCGCCCGCGTGCAGCTCGATGACGCGCTTGCGCATCTGGTCGACGATGCCGGCGTCGTGCGTCGCCATGATCACGGTCGTGCCCGTGCGGTTGATCCGGTCGAGCAGCTTCATGATGCCGACCGAGGTCGAGGGGTCGAGGTTTCCGGTCGGCTCGTCGGCGATCAGGATCATGGGCCGGTTGACGAACGCCCGGGCGACCGCGACCCGCTGCTGCTCACCACCGGAGAGCTCGTCGGGCATCCGGTCGCCCTTGCCCTCCAGCCCGACCAGCTCGAGAGTCTCGGGTACGACGCGCGCGATGTGCCCGCGGGACTTGCCGATCACCTGCAGCGCGAACGCGACGTTCTCGGAGACGGTCTTGTTCGGCAGCAGCCGGAAGTCCTGGAACACGGTTCCGATCTTGCGACGCAGCCCCGGCACCTTCCAGCCGGCGAGGCGGTTGACCTCCCTGCCGGCGACGTAGACGTGCCCGGTCGTCGGCCGGGCCTCGCGCAGCACAAGCCGCAGGAACGTCGACTTGCCCGAACCCGAAGCGCCGACCAGGAAGACGAACTCGCCCTTGTCGATATCGACATCGATGGCGTCCAGGGCGGCACGTCGCTGGCCTGAATATGTCTTGGTGACCTTCTCGAAGCGAATCACAGGCAGCGGGTGACCGGGGGTCGGGTGCAGGAGGTCTTCGCCACCCCAGGGGCAGCACCGGTCGTCAGCGAGTGTAAGCGACACACCTGAGCGCCGCCTTCAGGCACGCCTGCGAAAGCGGTACGCGTCACACCGAGGGGGTGGCGGCGCGCCGCCTGGGTAGGCTCACACGAAGGCAAACGAAAGGTAAAGCAGTGTGCGGCATCGTGGCCATCCACGGCCTGTCCCCCGGTCCCTCCGCTCGCAGACTCGGCGCGCGCATGCTCGCGCGGCTCCGGCACCGCGGGCCCGACGGGCGCGGTGAGCGCACTGTCGGCGACACCTGGCTGGGTCACAGCCGGCTGTCGATCGTCGACCTCGAGACCGGGGACCAGCCGATCGGCGACCGTGCGGGCGACCGCTGGGTCGTGTGCAACGGCGAGATCTACAACCACGAGGACCTGCGCTCGCGTCTGGACTGGAGCTTCGAGACGCGCTCGGACAGCGAGGTGGCACTGGCGGCGGTGACGACGTACGGGCCGGCGGGCGTGCGGTTGCTGCGCGGGATGTTCGCGTTCGTGACCGCGACCGAGCGTGGCCAGGTGGTCGCTGCGCGTGACCGCATCGGGGTCAAGCCGCTGTACTGGGCCCGCGTGGACTCGGCCACGCTGTTCGCCTCCGAGCTCGGCGCGTTCGACGAGGAGCACCGCAAGCACGTCGAGGAGTTCCCTCCCGGCCACTGGTGGACCCCCGACGACGGCCTGGTCCGGTACGCCGACCTCGACCACGAGGGGGCCGAGTACGCCACCGAGTCCGAGGCCCGGGTGGACATCCGCGAGACCCTGGTGACCGCCGTACGCCGGCGGATGATGGCCGACGTGCCCGTCGGGGTGTTCCTGTCCGGCGGCCTTGACTCCAGCCTGGTGGCCGCGATCCTGGTCGACCAGGCCGAGCCCGGCCAGGTCGTGCACTCGTTCGCCGCCGGCACGCCCGACAGCCGCGACCTCGCGGCCGCGCGCCTGGTGGCCGAGCACCTCGGCCTGGAGCACCACGAACGCGTCTACACCTCCGACGACGTGGTCGCGGTGCTGCCGCAGGTCGTGCGGTCGATGGAGTCGTTCGAGCCGTCGCTGGTGCGCAGCGCCGTGCCCAACTACCTGCTCTCCGAGCTCGCCGCGCAGCACGTCAAGGTCGTGCTCACCGGCGAGGGCGCCGACGAGCTGTACGCCGGCTACGACCACATGCGCGACATCGCCGACCCCTCCGAGCTGCGTGCCGAGCTCGTTCGCAGCGTCGCGGGGCTGCACAACCTCAACCTGCAGCGCTGCGACCGGGTCACGATGGCGCACGGCCTGGAAGCCCGCGTGCCGTTCCTCGACCTCGACGTGGTCGCGACCGCGCAGCGGGTGCCGATCGGCTGGAAGCTTCCCGGCGAGCTGGGCCAGGAGAAGCGCATCCTGCGAGAGACGTTCGAGGGGTGGCTCCCCGACGAGGTGCTGTGGCGCCGCAAGGAGCAGTTCGGCGACGGCAGCGGGACCGCCGCGGTGATGGCCGAGCGCGCGCGACAGCTCGCGCCCGACGTCGACTGGCGTTCGGTCACGCTGCCCGGTCTGCCGCGTGCGCGCAGCCGGGAGGAGCTGGGCTACCAGCGGCTGTTCCTCGAGCATCTCGACGGCGTCCGGGTCGACCAGGTACTCGGCCGCTTCGCCACCGCGTGAGCAGCGCCGCCGTAGCGGCGGCTGACGGTCTTCCCGCACTCAGTGCCGTCGAGCTGCTGCAGCGGCTGCGTGCCGGGGAGACCGACATCGCCGAGGTGGTCGCCGCCCACGGCGAGCGCATCGAGGCGACCGAGCCGCAGGTGCACGCGCTCGTGCACCTGGAGGCCAGCCCGGTTCCGGGCGCAGGTGAGCGTGGCAGAGACGCACCCGGGTTCAACGACCTGGGCGGCCTGCCGGTGGCGGTCAAGGACAACGTCGCGGTCGCCGGCATGCCGTTGACGTGCGCGTCGCAGGCGTGGCGGGACCGGTCGCCGGAGACCGGCGACGCGACGCTGGTACGCCGGCTGCGCGCGGCCGGCGCGGTCATCACGGCCAAGGCCAACCTGGACGAGTTCGCCATGGGCGCCTCGACCGAGACGTCCTGCTTCGGTCCGACCCACAACCCGGTGGCGCTGGACCGGACACCGGGCGGCTCCAGTGGCGGCTCCGCCGCGGCGGTCGCCGTACACCAGGTGCCGCTGGCGATCGGCACCGACACCGGCGGGTCGATCCGGGAACCGGCCGCGCAGTGCGGCCTGGTCGGCGTGAAGCCGGGCTTCGGCTCGGTGTCGAAGGAAGGCGTCGTACCGTTCGCGCCGAGCCTGGACCAGCCGGGCCCGCTCGCGCGCACGGTCGCCGACGCCGCGCTCCTGCACGACGTCATCGCCGCGACCGAGGGCGAGCTGCTGCAGGCCGCGCTGGCCGGCAGGCGCCGGGAGGGTCTGCGTGGCATGCGCGTCGGCGTCGTGCCCGAGCTGTCCGGCGAACGCAACGCCGAGGGCGTGCTCGCGCGGTTCCACGCGGCCCTGGACCTGCTCGCGGACCTGGATGCCGAGGTGGTCGAGAGGTCGTGCCCTTCAGTCGAGGAGGGCCTGGAGACGTACTTCGCGATCTCCTCGGCGGAGTGTCTGCCCACACTCGCCGAGCCGGCAGCCACCGGGCTGCTCGGCAGCGAGGCGCTGCGCCGGCACGAGATCGGGTTGTCGCTCACGGAGGAGCCGGGCGCGCTGGAGCCGGCCCGGCTGGCGGTCGTCCGGATGAGGGCCGAGCTGGCCGCGGCCTTCGAGGACGTGTCCGTGCTGGTCTGCCCGACGATGCCCACGACCGCCGCGAGGCTCGGCGGCTACCTCGACGACCCGCTGGCCGTGCCCAGGACCGACTGCTGGACGGTCGTGGCCAACCTCACCGGGGTGGGGGCGATGTCACTGCCGAACGGGTTCTCCGCCGCCGACGCGCTGCCGGTCGGCCTGCAATTGATGGCGCCGGTCGACCACGACGCCCGCCTCTACGAGCTCGGCGCGATGCTCGAGCACGCCGGCCTGGCCCGGCACCAGCGCCCGTGGGGCGGTGCCGCGTAGGCCCGTGCGCCCGCTCAGGGCTTGATCGCGACGTACTTGGTCTCGAGGAACTCCTCGATGCCCTCGATGCCGCCCTCGCGGCCGATGCCGCTGGCCTTCACGCCGCCGAACGGCGCGGCGACGTTGGACACCAGGCCCTGGTTGAGGCCGACCATCCCGGTCTGCAGCGACTCCGAGACCCAGATGCCGCGGGACAGGTCCTGGGTGTACGCGTAGGCGACCAGGCCGTACTCGGTGTCGTTGGCCAGCCGCACACCCTCCTCGTCGTCGGAGAAGGTGTAGACGGGCGCCACCGGGCCGAAGATCTCCTCGCGGTACATCCGGGCGTTTGGCGGGACGTCGGTGAGCACCGTCGGCGGGTAGAAGTACCCCGGCCCCTCGGCCGCCTTGCCGCCGCAGGTCGCGGAGGCGCCCTTCTCCAGCGCGTCGTCGACGAGGTCGCGGACCTTGTCGCGCTGCTTGGCCTCGACCAGCGGCCCCACCTCGACGCCCTCGTCAGTGCCGCGGCCGACGCGCAGTGCGCTCATCCGCTCGGCGAGCCTGGCGGAGAACTCCTGCGCGACCGACTCGTGCACCAGGAACCGGTTGGCGGCGGTGCAGGCCTCACCCACGTTGCGCATCTTGGCGACCATCGCGCCGTCGACGGCCGCGTCGAGGTCGGCGTCACCGAACACCAGGAACGGCGCGTTGCCGCCGAGCTCCATCGACACCTTCAGCACGCCCTGGGCCGACTGCTCGATCAGCTTGCGGCCCACCTCGGTCGAGCCGGTGAACGTCAGCTTGCGCAGCCGCGAGTCGCGGATCAGCGGCTCCATCACCTTGCCGGTGGAGCTGGTGGTGACGACGTTGAGTACGCCGTCCGGCAGCCCGGACTCGGCCAGGATCCCCGCGAGCGCGAGCATCGACAGCGGCGTGAGCGACGCGGGCTTCATCACCATCGTGCAGCCGGCGGCGATCGCGGGACCGATCTTGCGGGTCCCCATCGCCAGCGGGAAGTTCCACGGCGTGATCATCAGCGACGGGCCGACGGGCTGCTTCATGGTCAGCAGCTTGCTGGCGCCGTTGGGGGCCGTGGACCAGCGTCCGCCGATGCGTACCGGCTCCTCGGAGAACCAGCGGAAGAACTCCGCGGCGTAGGTGATCTCCGCCTTCGACTCCGACAGCGGCTTGCCCATCTCCAGCGTCATGAGCAGGGCGAGGTCGTCGGCACGCTCGGTGATCAGCTCGAACGCGCGACGCAGGATCTCGCCGCGGTCGCGCGGCGGGGTCTTCGCCCACTCGTCCTGTACCGCGCAGGCGGCGTCGAGGGCGGCCTTGCCGTCGGCCACGCTCGCGTCCGCGACCTGCGCGAGGGTGTCCCCAGTGGACGGGTCCTCCACCGCCAGCGTCTTGCCGTCGGTCGCGTCCTGCCAGCGCCCGCCGATGAACAACCCGGTGCTGACCGAGTCGACGACCGTCCGCTCGCGCTCACTTACCGTCATGGGTGGTGCCTCCCGTCACGTGGTCCTAGACCCAAGCCGACCACGCCGGCCTGGGCGAGACAAGACCGGGGTCCCCACCACCTCTGTGAGGCGCCAGTTCGTGTGTGCAGGCGCCACCCTTTGCGTCGAGATTGCACGAATGCCCCACACCCCGGACGGGCACGTACCGCTCACCGGGGCATTCGTGCAATCTCGACGCGAAACAGGGGGTCAGGCGACGTTCTCGGCGCCGCGGCGCCAGCGGATGCCGGCCTCGATGAAGTCGTCGATCTCGCCGTCGAAGACCGCCTGGGTGTTGCCGGTCTCGTACTCGGTGCGCAGGTCCTTGACCATCTGGTACGGGTGCAGGACGTAGGAGCGCATCTGGTCGCCCCACGAGCCCTGCACGTCACCGCGCAGCTCGTCGAGTGTCGCTCGCTCCTCGGCCCGCTTCATCGCCAGCAGCTTGGCCTTGAGGATCACCATCGCGCTGGCCTTGTTCTGCAGCTGGCTCTTCTCGTTCTGACAGCTCACGACGGTGCCGGTCGGGACGTGCGTCAGGCGCACGGCCGAGTCGGTGGTGTTGACGCTCTGCCCGCCGGGGCCGCTGGAGCGGTAGACGTCGACCCGGATGTCCTCCTCCGGGATGTCGATCTCGTCGGTCTGCTCCAGGACCGGCACCACCTCGACCGCGGCGAACGACGTCTGCCGCCGTCCCTGGTTGTCGAACGGGCTGATCCGCACCAGCCGGTGGGTGCCGGACTCGACCGACAGCGTGCCGTACGCGTACGGCGCCCGGACCGCGAACGTCGCGCTCTTCAGCCCGGCCTCCTCGGCGTACGACGTGTCGTAGACGTCGACGCCGTACTTGTGGCGCTCCGCCCACCGGGTGTACATCCGCATCAGCATCTCGGCGAAGTCCGCGGCGTCGACACCGCCGGCGCCGGACCGGATCGTCACCAGCGCCTCGCGCGAGTCGTACTCGCCCGACAGCAGCGTGCGCACCTCGAGCGCCTCGATGGACTTGCCGACCTTGACCAGCTCGGCGTCGGCCTCGGCACGCGCCTCCGCGTCGCCCTCCTCCTCGGCGAGCTCGAACATCACCTGCAGGTCGTCGAGCCGCTCGCGCAGCGACGTGGCCCGTTCGAGCTCGTGCTGCAGCCCGGAGAGGCGGCCGGTGACGCGCTGCGCGTTGGCCTGGTCGTCCCACAGGTCGGGCGCGGACACCTGTTCCTGCAGCTCGGCGACCTCGCGGCGCATGCCGTCGAGGTCCAGCACCTGCTCGATGGTGTGCATCGTCGCGGCGAGCTGTTTGATCTGGGTGTCGATGTCGGGTCCAGCCACGATCCTCAAGCCTACGTCACCGACACAGCCGCCTCAGGGCGTGTTGGCAAACGCCCTAGCCGGCCAGGAACGACAGCCGCACCTCCCGGTCGGGGTTGTCGACGTTGAGGTCGACCAGGCACATGCTCTGCCAGGTGCCCAGCGCCAGCCGGCCGTCGACCACCGGCACCGAGGCGTACGGCGGGACCACCGCCGGCATCACGTGCGAACGGCCGTGTCCCGGCGAGCCGTGGCGGTGCCGCCAGCGGTCGTCGGCCGGGAGCAGGTCGGCGAGCGCGGCGAGCAGGTCGTCGTCGCTGCCCGCGCCGGTCTCCAGGATCGCCAGTCCGGCCGTGGCGTGCGGCACAAACACGTGCAGCAGCCCGTCACCCTGGCCCCGCACGAACGCGGCGCAGCGGTCGGTGATGTCGAGGACCACGTCGGTCGACCCGGTGCTGAGGGCGATCGTCTCGCTGCGCATCGGCCCATGCTCGCAAACCGCCCGCTCGGCGACCACCGCCAGCACCGACCGCGAGCGCGAGACGTGCACGCCCGGCGGCGGCTCTCAGCCGGAGCCCGCCCGTGCCGCGTCCGTCGCCGTCCGCAGCGACCGCTCGAGCTGGTCGGACGCCTGCTCGAACGCGGCCGCGTCGTCGGCCTCAGCCGCCTCGGCGAGCGCCGGCAGTGGCTGCGCGGCGTACCCCGTGGTCAGCCCCGGTGCGAAGACCTGGTGCTTGAACCATGGACGCGACGGGATGCCCGCGGGCCGGGTGAGCGCCTCCTCCTGCGCGAGGACCGCGCGGTTGACCTGCCGCACCGCCGGCCGCTCCCGGGCGGTGACCCCGCCCTGGCGCAGGCTCGCGCCCCGCTCCTCGAGTGCGCGGGTGGCGCGCAGCCACTCCTCGGCGCGCTGGGTCGCCTCCTCGACACCGGTGCCGGCCGGTGCGTCCGGCGCGAGCTCGGCGAGCAGGTCGACGGTCGTCTCGGCGTAGTCGCTGTAGCGCATCGGGATGACGTCCTCGGTCGCCAGCCGCAGCGCCATCAGCCCGGACACCTCGGCGGCGGTGGTCTGCGACCGGTACCGCGGGTCGACCGTCTCCTCGATCGATCGGGTGTCGTCGTAGGCCGAGTGGTACAGGCCCCAGTCGCCGGTGTAGCCCACGTCCGCGGACGCGACGCCCACGTGCTGCAGCAGCGCGGTGTAGTCCGAACCCGAGCCGAGCCGCTCGATCTCCGGGCGCCTTCCGTCCGCCTGCCCGGACCAGGCGTCGTACACGGACCCCTGCCCCCTCGGTGCGTCGACGCGGCGGGTGGTGGAGAACAGCAGCCGGTCCAGCGACGGGACCGCGCCGGCGGCGAAGTCCGAGCCGGCGGTGCCGTCCATGTTGACGTAGGCCACGGCATTGGCGCGCAGCCGTCGTGCACGCGCCTCGGCGTACTCGGTCGACCCGAGCAGGCCGTACTCCTCGCCGTCCCAGCCCGCCAGCACGATGGACCTGCGCGGCCGCCAGCCGTCGCGGTAGAGGTCGCCCAGCGCCCGGGCGATCTCCATCGTCGAGACCCAGCCGGAGAGGTTGTCACGGGCACCGAACGCCCAGGTGTCGCGGTGCGCGCCGACGAGTACGTGCTTGCCGGGGTTGGTGCCCGGGACGCGGACGACGATGTTGCGCACCGGCACCTGCTCGTAGTCGATCTGCAGGTCCAGGCTGACCTCGCTGCCACCCGGCCCGAACCGGTAGGGGAAGTCGAAGCCGCCCTGCCAGTCCTTCGGCGCCCGAGCACCGCTCAGCGCGCGCAGCACGGGCCGGGCCTCGCCGTAGGCGATTGGCGCCGTCGGCAGCGTCGGCAGGTTGTCGGCCTCCTCGGGGGCTATCCGCGGCGTGCCCGGCGTCGACGGCTCGCCGGGGGTGAGCGGGTCGCCGGGGTAGCGGTAGATCTCCTGGATGGAGCCGCGCTGGATCGCGTCGGCGGGTCGCCAGGGTCCCTCGGGGTAGACCGGGCCGTTCACGAAGCCGTCGTCGGCCGGGTCGGAGTAGATCAGCATGCCGGCGGCGCCGTGCTGGTCGGCGAGGTCGGACTTGACCCCGCGGAAGTTCGCGCCGTACCTGGCCAGCGCGATCTTGCCGTCGAGGTCGACCCCGCGACGCTCGAGCGCGGCGTAGTCCTGGGGGCGTCCGTAGTTGACGTAGACGACCTCACCGGACACCTGGCCGGCCGGCGAGTACGCGTTGTACGCGTCGGCGAGGTCGTCGGCGTTCGGCGTGCCTGCGGGAACGTCCTCCAGCGAGGCGATCGGGCGCTGACGCGGTGCGGTCTGCTGCAGAGTCATGTCGACGGGCCGCGAGGCGTAGACGGAGTACTCGTCGACGCTGACCTGCAACCCGGCGGCGCGCAGCTCGCGTACGGCGTACCGGAGCGTCTCGGCGTTGCCCTCGGTGCCCACCCGGCCGACCTGGCGGGCCATCGCGCGCGACCACTTGCGCGGGGAGGCGTTGTCGACCTCGGCCAGGAACCTGCGCTGGTACGCCCGCTGCCAGCGGGGGCTGCCCGGACGGGCACCGGGCCTCGCCGGGGCGGCGTCGGACTGCGCTCTGCTCACGCGGGCGGGACGGGTGTCATCGTCCTCCGCCGTCGCCGTCGTCTGCGGGACGAGTGCGGCCCCCATGAGTCCGGCGACGACCACGGCAGTGCTGGCACGGACTGACATCGGAGTACCTCCCGTAGGGCGACACGCATCGAGAACCGGCACCTACCCGGGGACAATCGGCGACAAACGCCGCCAATCCGCCGCCCAGCCGGCAGCTCAGCCCACGGCGACCACGGCGGAGGCGACGCCGTCGATCCACGGGTCGCCGACCCAGCCCGGCGGCGGGATCGGCAGATCGAGCGGCGCGGACAGGTGCACCGTCACCGAGTCACCCGCCGGCAGCACGCGGTAGACCAGGCCGTCGAACCGCTGGTGGGCACGGGTCTGCGCGAGGTACTCCGCGACGTACGCCCGGGCCGCGACCGGGTCGACCTGGGCCGTCTCGCCGAGCCCGCCGGTGTAGACCTGCTCGCCCTGGACGCCGTCGGCCGCGGCGAGCGCGGCACCGTCGGCCAGCCCGTTGAGCGCCTGCCGACGCAGGTAGGCGGCCGAGGCGTCGACGACCACGCCGACCAGCATCACCGCGACCAGGAAGAAACCGAGGATCAACAGAGCCGACTGGCCGCGCTGGCCGCGCCTTCTGCTCGGCACTCCATGCCGCCTCCAGACCACCTCAGCCACCATGGCGCCGAGATTGCGCGAAGGAGTGGGGCGGCTCACGGGCGGGCCTCCCGGAAAGTGCCGTACGGCGCGCGGTGCGTGCTGGCCACCCGGATGCTGGGCGTCTGGTCGCCGAACACGGCCGGCAGCAGCGGCAGCGCGACGTCGAGGTCGAGCGACACGACCACCACCGAGCCCGGGGTGAGGCAGGCCAGCGGCTCCGGCTCGCAGGTCACCCCCAGCCCGTGCGCGGGCAGCGCCAGGCCCTGGTCGCGCAGCGCGACATCGGCCGCCTGGACCGCCCGCGCATGCCCCGTGCGCTGGTCCGGTGCGAGCACGAACGCGCGGCCGGCGGCCCGGCTCGCCGCCGTCACGCCGTACGCCGCCCGCTGCACCTCGAACACGCTGAGCACCAGGTAGACCAGCGGTACCAGCAGCAACAGGGTCAGCCAGGTCACCTCGACCAACGCGCTCCCCCGCTGGCCCCGCGGTCTGCGCCGGCTCACGGCCCGACTCCAGCCGGCGGCACTCGCTGCGGCAGGGCCTCCTCGACCGCGTGCCCCTCGACCCGCAACGCCACGGCCGGGCCCCACAGCCCCAGAGCGGGCACGTCGGCCTCGACGCGCACCACGACCCCCGGAAAGCCGTCGACACCGGTCGTCGAGGCGCGTACGTCGGTCGCGAAGCGGGCCGCCAGCGCGGTCGAGATCGCCGCCCTCGTACGGAGTGCCCCGTCGCCGGGGCCACGGTCGTAGGTCGCGGCGTACCGGGCGCCCTCGGACGCGGCAGCGGCCAGGGTGTTGCGCACGTGCAGCACCAGCGCCAGCTGGGCGATGCCGAGGAACAACGGCACCACGACCACCATCACCAGCACGAAGTCGACGACGGCCGACCCGTGCTCGTCACGGGCTCGCGGGCCGGGCCTGGCGGTGCGGCGGGTCGGCCGGGTCATGGGTGGACCGGGTCAACCGACGCTGGCCAGCGCCTCGCGCAGCATCTGGTTGAGCTCGGGCCCGGCGATCGCCAACAGACCGGCCACCAGCGCCGCGGTCATCACGGTGATGAGCACCCAGCCGGGCACGTCACCGCGCTGGGTGCGGGGGTGGTGCAGCCGCAGTCGCCACGGCCGCGTCCTGGTAAGCCTCATCCGCCTCTCCTCGCTTGTTGTCGGGGGAATCTGTGGTGGGGGAAATCTGTGTCGGGGGAAATTTGTGTCGGGGCATGTGTTGGTCTGTACGTCGTCGGTCGTCGGTCGTCGGTTCGTCGTCCCGGCCGGTTCATGGCGTCATCAGCCGCAGCCCCACCACGCCGGGCCAGAACGCGAACGCCACCGTCACCGGCAGCACCAGGAACACGACCGGCACCATCATCAGGACCTCTTTGCGTGCGCCGGTCTCGATCAGCGTGCGGCGGCTGGCCTCGCGCACGTCCGCGGCCTGCGCGTGCAGCACGTCGGACAGCGGCGTCCCGCGCTCGATCGCGACCGCGAAACCCTCGGCGAACCGGGCCACGACGGGCAGACCGGTACGCAGCGCCAAGGCGTCGAGCGCCTGCGACACCGGGGCGCCGGTGCGGCTCTCGGCCAGCACCCGCGCGAGCTCGCGGGACAGCTCGCCGCCGGCCACGCGGGTGACCCGGTCGAGCGCGGCGGTCGGCCCCTCGCCGGCGGCGACCGAGAGCGCGAGCAGGTCGGCGACGGTGGGGAACTCGACCAGCATCCGGGCCTCACGCCGGCGTACGACGGCGCCGAGGTGGTAGTCGCGGGCCAGCACGCCGACGACGGCGCAGACACCGCAGAACAGCAGCAGCGCCAGGGGCTGCGCGCCGCCGCGCAGGCAGACGAGGGTGCTCACCGCTGCACCGGCGGCGAACCCTGCGCAGCCCCAGAGCACCTGCTCGACGCGGAACTCCTGAACGGTCATCGACGAGCCCGCCCGGGAGAGACGGCGTCGAATCGACGCGGCACCGCCCAGCAGCGACTCCAGCCTCCTGGCGGCCGCGTCGAGGGTCGGGCCGAGCAGGGCCCGCCACAATCCGCGCGCACCCGGCGGCGCGGGTGTGCGCGTGGCCGAGGCGCTCACGCGGGGCAGGTCACGCAGGTACGGCGTCAGCCGGGACTCCAGGCGTGGCCGCCGCATCCGAGCGGCGTACGCCAGCAGCGACAGGAGACCGAGGGCGCACGACAGCCCGAGCACGCCGCCGACGACCGCGGGACTCACGAGAGCACCCGTCGCTCGGCGGGCAGCCGGCCGATGCGCACCATCAGCCGGTAGGCCACGAAGCACAGGGCCGCGCCGGTCACCAGCACGACCGCGCCCTCGGGGGTGGAGTAGGTGGAGATGACGTCCTGCTGGAACGACAGCAGGAGCAGCACCAGCCACGGCGCCGCGACTGCGAGCCGCGCTCCGTTGACTGTCCACGACTGCCGCGCCTCGAGCTCGGAGCGGGTGCGCGCGTCGTCGCGCAGGAACCCCGACAGTGACCGCAGCATGCGCCCGAGGTCTCCGCCGCCGACCTCGCGGGCGACCCGCAGTGCCTCCACGACCCGGTCGCCGACCGGGTCGGACAGGCGGATCTTGAGCCGGTCGAGGCAGTCGCCGAACCTGCCGGTCACGAGGTAGTCGACGCCGAACCCGGTGAACGGCTCGCGCAGGGGCTCGGGGCCACGTTCGCCGAGCTGCGCCAGCGCCTCCGGCAGCGACATCCCCGCCCGTACGGCGGAGGCGAGGTTGTCGACAGCCTCCGGCCACACGTCGGCGAGCTCACGCAGCCGGCGCCGGGCGCGGCCACGAAGCATGGCGACCGGGAGGTAGGCGGCGCCCACCCCGAACAGCACGGCCACGGGCGGGGCGCCGGACACGACGAGCACCAGGACGCCGCATACGCAGCCCAGACCCAGCGAGACGGCGACCAGCGCGAGCGGGCTCACGCCGACGACGCCGGCGCGGCGCAGCAGCTCGCCGAGCCCCAGCCCGACCGTGCTGCGGCGCGGTGTCCGCGGCGCACCGGAGAGGCTGAGCCAGACCAGCATCAGCCCGACCCCGGCGCACAGTCCCAGCACGACCCCCACGGCTAGTCCCCTCCCAGCAGGCTCTGCAGGTCGAAGCCGGCCTGCGCGAACCGGTCGGCCCGTGGAGGCACGCCCCGCACCCGCGTCAGCCGGCCGTCGACCGCCTCGAAGATCGGCTCGATCTCGATCACGTCGTGCTCGACGCGCCCGGGTACGCCGACGATCTCGCGCACGCGGCGCTGGCCGTCGGCGTCGATCCCCAGGTGCACGACGAGGTCGAGGCACGCGGCGACGGTGGGCACGACGAAGCGCGCGGAGATGTTCTCCCCCGCCAGCAGCGGCAGCGTGCACATCTTCACGACCGCCTCGCGCGCGGAGTTGGCGTGCAGCGTGGCCATGCCCGGCAAGCCGGCGTTGAGAGCGAGCAGCAGGTCGAGACACTCCTCGGCACGCACCTCGCCGATCACGATCCGCGAGGGCCGCATGCGCAGCGACTCGGTCACCAGCTGGCGAAGGCGCACGGCACCGGTGCCCTCGAGTCCGACCTGCCGGGTCTGCATCGGGACCCAGTCGGGATGGCTGAACTTGAGCTCGAAGACCTCCTCGCAGGACACGATCCGGTCGCGACCGGGGATCGCCGAGCCGAGGCAGTTGAGCAGGGTCGTCTTACCTGTCTGCGTCCCGCCGGCCACCAGGACGTTGAGCCCCGACACCACCGCGGCGTGCAGGAACCGGGCCGCCTGCGACGTCAGCGAGCCGAGCTCGACGAGCTCGTCGAGACGCGCCGCGCGGACCACGAACTTGCGAATGTTGACCGCGGAGAACCCGCGGGAGATCCCGTTGAGCACCACGTGCACGCGGTGGCCGGCCGGCAGCGTCGCGTCGACGAACGGCAGGCTCACGTCGACGCGCCGGCCGCTGGCCTTGAGCAGCCGCTCGACCAGCTCGTCGACCTGCTCGGCGGTCAGGATCGTCGTGGTCAGCTCGTGCCGGCCCTCGCGCGCCACGAACACCCGCGACGGCTCGTTGATCCAGATCTCCTCGACCGTGGGGTCGTCGAGGTAGGACTGCAGGGGGCCGAAGCCGGCCACCCGGGCCAGCAGCTCGTCGAGCACCGCGGTCTGGTCGGCGACCGGCTCCACCGCACCGGAGAGGCTGTTGCGGTCGTGCTCGCCGACGACGTCCTCGGCGATGCGGCGCACCGCTGCCCGGTCGACGAGCGGGTCGACGCCCTGCCGGCGCACCGCGTCGCGCAGCTGGGTGTCGAGGAGCTCGACGGTGGTGGTACGCCCGTTGGCGGCAGACAGCACAGGCACGCCCCAAGCCCGAGAATGCGTCGTGGTCGCGGAGAGTCTGACGCACGGTCACACCCCGTGACCAGACCTCGTAGGCAAAGTGTGGAAAACCCTCTCCGACCGGGTGACAGGCCGGGATGGGAGGCGCCGTAGGGTCGGCCCGAACCGTTCGACCCTTGGGAGTTTCCCGTGCCCCTGCAGCCGTCGCCACAGACCCTGCGCACGCTGTTCCGCACCGCCGCGGTTGTCGAGGCCGTCACCTGGGCGGGCCTGCTCGTCGGGATGGCGTTCAAGTACGTCATCTCCGGCGACGAGGCGGGTGTGCACCTGTTCGGCCCGCTGCACGGTGCCGCGTTCATCGGCTACGTGCTGACCACCCTGGTCACCGCCAGGGCGTTCGGCTGGCGGCCGCGTACGACCCTGCTCGCCCTGGTCGCGAGCATCCCGCCGCTGGCGACCTGGCCGTTCGAGGCGTGGGCCGACCGCACCGGCCGGCTGTCCCGGGCCAGCGTCAGCGCCTGACGGCTGACCACCAGGGGACGCACGCTCGCGCGGGTCAGTAGACCGTCACGTGCACGTGGTCGTAGTGGTTCGCCGTGGCCGAACCCATGTCCTCCATGTAGCGCCAGCCCTCGCTGCTGCGCTCGACGGTCCAGATCTGCTGCGACCAGATCACCTCGCTGACGCCGAGGCTGCCGGCGTTGGCGCGGACCCACTCCGAGATCTCGTCGCCGAGCGCGGAGTCGGAGTAGACCATGATGTCCAGCGCCTGGCCCGAACCGTGCTCTCCGTCGTCACCGACGCGCAGGCCGCCGTACGACGAGACATCGGGGAACAGCGCGCACACCGCCCGGTGCACCCCGATCGCGTTGGACGTCAGCCCGGACTCCACGCTTGAGCCGTCTGGGCAGGGGGCGGCGGAGATCCCGCCGCCACCGCCGGCGGTTGGCGCGGGCTCGGGTGGTTCCTTCGTGCCGTGGATCTCCACCCGGGGCCGGGGACGCATCTTGACCAGGCTGTCGACCTGCTTGCGCTTGCGACGCTCGCCGTTGGCCAGCACCACCTTGTAGGTGTTCACGCGTACGCCGTCGCGGCCGACCTGGTCGACCTTCTCCTTGCCCTCGAGCATGTCGTCGTCGTACCGCACGACGGTCTCGTTCGGGATCTCCTCCTTGACCCGGTTCGCCTTCTTGCGGATCCGGACGAGTCGAAGGTCGGAGCCGTCGTCGATCATCGCACCGGCTGCGGGCGTGACCTCGTCGTCGCCGTCGTAGCCCACGTTCAGGTCGCGCAGCGCCTCACCGACGGTGAGCGCGGTGGTGACCTCCTTGGACTTCCTGCCGGCCTCGACGAGCGTGATCGTCTTCTCGGTCTTGACCGTCAGGTCGAGCCCGGACCGGCCGATCGGAGCGCTACGGCTGGCGGACAGGTCGGCGTCGGCGAACCGGAAGCCGATCTGGTCGAGCGCGGTGTCGACCTCGGTGGCGGTGACCCAGTACTCCTCGTCCTCACCGTCGACGGTGAGGTCGAGCTCGCGTCCGAAGCGCACCGCGATGCGGGAGCCGTCAGAGACCGCGCTCGGCAGCGACGGCGCGACGGCGTCGTGCGCTCCGATCTCGAGCTCCCGGTCCTCCAGGACCTCCTCGACGGTGTCCGCGCCGGTCTGGATCTGCTCGATCCTGCCGTCGACCGACAACGTCACGGTCTTGCTTCTCGCCGAGAACGCGACGGTGCCACCGACGATCCCCGCCATCACGAGGGCGAGTACGGCGACAAGGGCGATTCGCTTGCGCACAGTGCTCCTGCGGTCGAGCCTCCCGGTGACTAGGCATAGACAGACCGCCTGTCGTCGCGCCTTCCCCGAGCCCGGCCAACAATCACGGGACGATAACGAAGCAGGAGGCGAACCTCAAAGCGAGCAAGGCCCCACGGAGCCCATAGACCGAGGATTTTGCCAAGCGCAGCAACCGTTCCCCGCCTGCGAGCGGGGCCGCGCGGCGTACAGGGGCCCGCGAGCGTGTGGCGAACCTCTCAGCCGACCGACAGCCGCGAGGTCTCGTCGGTGACCCACATGTCGAGCAGTCCGCGGAAGTGCGCGTAGAACTGCTCCTGCTCGTGCGGTGAGTACGTCGCGTTGACGGTGTCGCGCAGCAGTCGGTCGAACCCGGGTCCGGAGACCCAGTCGAGCACCTGCTCCTCCAGGTGCGGCAGGTTCTCGGCACACCACTGCCAGTACAGGTCGGTCTCGAACTGCTCGTCGGCCAGCGCGAGGTAGGCCTCGAGCTTCGCGTGGTAGTCCAACGCGGTGTCGTCGGCGATCTCGAAGTAGCGCCGGGTCTGCAGGTCGACGTGCGCCCGCCGGCCGGTCACCAGGCAGTACGTCGACCACCGGACCAGCGCGGTGATCGCCCACGGGAAGTAGTAGTGCAGCGACGTCACGGCGACGTCTGGGCACGCGTTCGCGTAGTCGATCGGGAAGACCTCGTCGCCCTGGACCAGCATCTCCGCGGAGTTGAACTCCCAGCCGAAGAACGCGTTGACCACGCGGCTGACCGCCTCGCACTGCTCGCCGGCGGACCGGCTGAGGAACCCGTGCGACACGGCGTACCGGTTGTGCATCGGCTCGTCCGGCCGGAAGTTCATCACCTTGGTCTCCGGACCGATCGACAGCGCGCGGGCGAACACGTCGTAGTCGACGGTCGCCTGCAGATGCATCAGCATCTCGCCGGACTCGTCGTAGGACCGGTGCAGGTCGGTGCGGTTGTTGATCCGTGACACGCCGCGCCATCCGCCACCGTCGAACGGCTTCATGTACATCGGGTAGCCGAGGTTCTCCGCGACCGCGTCGAGGTCGAAGGGGCGGTTGTACTTCGCCGACGTGTAGGCCCACCGCACGTTGTCGACCGGGTTCTTGTACGGCACCAGCACTGTGCGCGGGATCTTCAGCCCGAGCCGCAGCATCGCGCAGTAGGCGCTGTGCTTCTCCATCGACTGGAACGTGAACGGGGAGTTCAGCAGGTACGTGTCGTTCATCAGCGCGGCCTTCTTCAGCCACTCCCGCGGGTGGTAGTACCAGTGCGCGAGGCGGTCGATCACCAGGTCGGTGCGCACCGGGTCGGTGAGGTCGAAGGGCTCGATCGTCAGCCGCTCAGTCGTCAGATGGTGCTCGCGCCCGGACTTGTCGGTGATGGGCCCGACCCGACGCAGGATCTCCTCGAACGCGCGGGGCCAGTCTTGCTCTGCACCGAGCAGGAGTCCGATCAGGTGTCGTGCGCTGTCCGCCACGTCGCCGCCTCCATCCGGTCGTCCGCCGGTCGTCTGGAGGGACCGTACCCTGCGAGCGGCGGCTGGCGCCGGGTGCTAGTCCGCCTCCCAGCGGAACAGCCGCGTCGCGAGCAAG
>DATMEB010000241.1:0-4214 GCA_035557095.1 Nocardioidaceae bacterium
GCCCATGAGCACGCTGCAGAACAACATCCTGCCCACGATGAACCTGCTCGAGGTCGCCCGGATCAACAACATCCCCCGGGTGCTCATCGCGTCGACTGACAAGTCATACGGGGACCACGCCGACGCCGACGACCCCGAACCGCTGCCGTATCGCGAGGGCCACGCGCTGCGCGGCATGGATGTCTACAGCGCATCCAAGGCGTGTGCCGATCTGATCGCCCAGACCTACGGATTCCAGTTCAAGGTGCCCGCCTTGGTCGTGCGGAGCTGCAACATCTACGGCGCGGGTGACCTCAACTTCTCGCGGCTGATCCCGCGGACCACCTTGCGCATGCTCAACGGCAAGGCGCCGCTGATCAACTTGGGCAACGCCGACGTGCTCCGCGAGTACATCTACATCGACGATCTGGTGAACGCCTATCTCTTTCTGGCCGAAAACGTCGAACGCCACTACGGGGAAGAGATCCCACGTACCGGCCGCCACACGTACGGCTGGTCCGCCTACAACGTTGGCAGCTTCACCAGCAGCCAGAGCAAGCAGCCCGAGGACTTCAGCAACATCCGAAGCGTCCGCCAGGTGATCGAGCAGGTTGGGGGCATCGTCGGCTCCAGCCTGGAGCCGGTCACGATCCCCAAGCCCGACAACTTCATCGAGATCCCCGACCAGTTTCTCGACTCGTCGAAGCTGCACGAATTCGGTTTCACCCCTCAGGTCGAGTTCGAAGAAGGCCTTCGTCGAACCATCGCTTGGTACACCGAGCATGAAGAGCTGCTCAGCCGAAGCGGCGCACGACATGTGCTCAGTGACTGATCCTGGCGACGATGCGCACCGGCCAGTGTGTCGACGAGCCGCTCGTCCATGTAGACCGGTCGCGAGCCGTCAACCGAAGAGCGGCGCGATCGCATTGTCGAACGTGCCCAACGCGGAGGCGATCGCCATGTGCATGTCGAGGTACTGGTAGGTGCCGAGCCGGCCACCGAACACGACGCCGTCCTCGCGGCTGCTGAGCTCGCGATAGGCGAGAAGCCGCTCGCGGTCATGTGCTGCGTTGACGGGGTAGTACGGCTCGTCGTTGTGGTCGGCGAAGCGGCTGAACTCACGCATGATGACGGTCGAGTCGTCGGGGTAGTCGCGCTCGGGATGGAAGTGACGGAACTCGTGAATCCGCGTGAAGGGCACGTCCACGTCGGCGTAGTTCATCACGCTCGTTCCCTGGAAGTCCCCCACTGACATCACCTCGACCTCGAAGTCGAGAGTCCTCCATGAGAGCTCACCGTGAGCAAAGTCGAAGTAGCGGTCGACCGGACCGGTGTAGACGACGGGCAGCTGTCCGACGGTCGCGGCCTTGTTCCACGGTTGTGTGCTGTCGAAGAAGTCCGCGTCGAGGGTGACCGTGATGTTCGGGTGGTCGATCATCCGCTCGAGCCAGGCCGTATATCCGTCTGTGGGCAGGCCCTCGAAGGTGTCAGAGAAGTAGCGGTTGTCGTAGGTGTAGCGGACCGGCAGCCGGGTGATGATGTCGGCGCTCAGCTCGCGCGGGTCGGTCTGCCACTGCTTGGCCGTGTAGCCCTTGATGAACGCCTCGTAGAGCGGTTCACCGATGAGCGAGATCGCCTTTTCCTCCAGGTTGAGCGGCTCGCCCTGCCGTCCGGATGCATGCGCGGCGACCCATGCGCGGGCCTCCTCGGGTGTGAACGCCGAGTGGTTGAACTGGTTGATCGTCCCGAGGTTGATCGGCATCGGGAACACTTCACCGCGGTGGGTGGTGTAGACGCGGTGCTGGTAGCCGGTGAACGAGGTGAAGCGGTTGACGTACTCCCACACGCGCGCGTTCGAGGTGTGGAACAGGTGCGCGCCGTACCGGTGCACCTCGATGCCGGTCTGCGGTTCGATCTCGCTGTAGGCGTTGCCGCCGAGGTGGTCGCGCCGGTCGATCACCTGCACGGTGAGCCCGAGCTCGCGGGCGCACCGGTCGGCGACCGTCAACCCGAAGAACCCGGATCCGACCACGAGCAGATCGGTCATCCGGCGTCGCTCTCGATCGCGGCTGCGGCAGTCACGGCGACCGAGCCCGTCAGCTGCCTCATGCCGTCACGCACCTGGTCACCCGGACACCCTAGCGACCGGCCGGGATGTGGCCCGGTACCTCGCGCACCAGGGTCCTCCATCGCCGCACCGTCACGCAGGTCCGTCTCAACAACGTCGACCCCGTCGAGGTACACGGCCAAGGGCGACGTCCAGCCCGGACGCACCGTGCCGACGACATGACATCCCTCAGCCGCCAGGCGCTGGGCCACCAGGATCCCAACCTGGCCACGCACCCCGTAACCAGCGCAGTCGTCACGACCCCGACAGGAGCGCGACGTCGGCGTCGACCATGAGGCGGGCCAGCTGCTTGGCGTCCGTCTCGGCCTTCCAGTCCAGCACGTCGTTCGCCTTGGCCGGGTCGGCCACGAGCGCGTCCGCCTCGTTCGGCCGCTCGTAGCTGCCGTCGTGGCGTACGTGCTCCCGCCAGTCGAGGCCCGCGTGCGAGAACGCGGTTTCGCAGAACTCCCGCACCGCGGTGCCGATCCCGGTGCCGAGCACGAAGGTGTCGGGCACGTCGTGCTGCAGCATCCGCCACATACCCTCGACGTACTCCCGGGCGAAGCCCCAGTCGCGCACCGCATCGAGGTTGCCGAGGTGCAGCTCGTGCTTCAGGCCGAGCTTGATGCGGGCTGCCGCCATCGTGATCTTGCGGGTGACGAAGGCCTCGCCCCGGCGCGGCGACTCGTGGTTGAACAGGATGCCGGAGACGGCGAACATGTCGTACGCCTCTCGGTAGTTGACGGTGGCCCAGTGGGCGTAGAGCTTCGCGGTTCCGTAGGGAGACCGAGGGTTGAACGGCGTGTCCTCGTGCTGCGGTGGCGGAGACGAACCGAACATCTCCGAGGTGGAGGCCTGGTAGAACCGCGCCTCGGGCGCGAACGTGCGAACCGCCTCGAGCAGGCGGACCGGCCCCAGTCCGTCGGTGGAGGCGGTGAACTCGGGCATCTCGAACGACACCTTGACGTGGCTCTGCGCGGCGAGGTTGTAGACCTCGTCGGGCTGGATGTCGGCCACCATCGAGACCAGGTTGGCGCCGTCGGTCATGTCGCCGTAGTGCAGGTGGAGATGATCGTGCGCCTGGGGGTGGGTCTCCCAGATCGGGTCGATCCGGGCCCGGTTGAACGAGGATGACCGCCGCACCAGCCCGTGCACCTCATAGCCCTTCTCGAGCAGGAGCTCGGTTAGGTACGACCCGTCCTGCCCGGTGATGCCGGTGATGAACGCGCGCTTCATGTGATCCTCAGGCGTAGGGGCTGCAGTGCGCCAGCATACTGTGCGCTCCACCGCCTTGTGCCGAGATAGCTGGTGGTCAGCGCACCAACGGCGACGCCTCGGCGCCACGGGTGAAGGCCTGGCTCGCGTAGTTCAGCCACTGGCTCACTCCCGCGGCATCACCGCGCGCGTAGGCGGAGAGGGCGGAGCGGTAGCCATCCGGCTCAGCCGCGTGGCCGGCCTCCGGCACGGTGACCGATGCCGGGTCGACGCCTCGTTCCACCAGCACCAGTCGCTCGATCGCGCGGGCCACGACGCCGGCATGGGAGACGAAGGCGCCGCAGGTCGCGATCTCGGCATGCGCCAGGGCGGCGACCACGAGGGCTGGCGCCTCGGTCGGTGTGCCGAGGGAGTGGGACAGCTCGCCGAGCCGGGCCACACCGGCGGGGTTGCCCGGACGGCCGAGGTCGTCGTCCGGCACCGATCCCGCGGCGGCCAGCGCGTGAACGCGGGCGATGGCCTGCAGCGGCGTCCGTCGCCACACCGGCACCAGCCCGAGCAGCTCCGTAGACAGTCGGACGGCCGCCCGCGCGGTCGCGTCGCCACCACCGCCGGCCAGCGTCTCGACATCAGCCTCGCTGCCCTCCAGCGACGCCGTGGCCGCGGCGCCGAGCAGCAGCGACCGTGCGGTGTCGTCCGGAGTCGTGCGGCGCAGGCCTCGATCGCGCAGCAGCGAGTCGATGCCATCCCTGGTCGCCGCGAACGCGGACGGGATGCCCTCCAGTGAGGCAGCAGCGAGGAACGGGTCCGGCTGTTCTGACACGCGCCCAACGTATCGGCGCTGCAGACCGGCCACCCCGGCGCGGGCCGGTAGCCTGCAAGAGATGAATGAGAGCGGAGTCCTGCGCACCGG
>DATMEB010000242.1:0-43548 GCA_035557095.1 Nocardioidaceae bacterium
CAGAGAAAACTCAGCGGACGAGATCGGCGAGACCCGCCCTCGTCGTGATCAGGCAGGCAGCCGCGCGGGCAGCGTCCTCGGCTTGTACGACGGCCGTTTCCCTTCGTAGGAAGCGATCTGGTCGTCGTAGGACAACGTGATGCCCACGTCGTCGAGCCCTTCGAGCAGCCGCCAGCGGGTGTAGTCGTCGATGTCGAAGGACGCGACGAGGTCACCCGCACGAACCTCGCGCGCCTCGAGGTCGACGGTCACCTCGGTGTCGGGGTCCTCCTCGACCAGAGCCCACAGCCGCTCGACGGTCTCGGGACTCACCTGCGCGGTGAGCAGGCCGGCCTTGCCGGAGTTGCCGCGGAAGATGTCGGCGAACCGCGACGACAGCACGACCCGGAAACCGGAGTCCAGCAACGCCCACACGGCGTGCTCACGCGACGAACCCGTACCGAAGTCGGGTCCGGCGACCAGGACGCTGGCACCCGCGTGCTGCTCCTGGTTGAGCACGAACGACGGGTCCTTGCGCCAGGCAGCGAACAGCCCGTCCTCGAACCCCGTTCGCGTGACCCGCTTGAGGTACTCCGCGGGGATGATCTGGTCGGTGTCGACGTTGCTGCGCCGCAGCGGCAGCGCGCGCCCGGTGTGGACTGTGATCTTCTCCATGACGGTCGCCGTCTCCTCAGTTCTCGGTGGGCAGGTCGGCCGGTGCGGACAGGTGCCCGGTGATCGCGGTGGCGGCGGCCACCAGGGGCGACACCAGATGCGTGCGTCCACCCTTGCCCTGGCGTCCCTCGAAGTTGCGGTTGGACGTGGAGGCGCTGCGTTCTCCCGGCTCGAGCTGGTCGGCGTTCATGCCCAGACACATCGAGCAACCGGCGCCGCGCCACTCCGCCCCGGCCTCCTTGAAGACCACGTCGAGGCCCTCGTCCTCGGCCTGCAGCCGCACCCGGGCCGAGCCCGGTACGACGAGCATCCGGGTGGACCCGGCGACGGTGCGGCCCTTGACGACCTCCGCGGCGGCGCGCAGGTCCTCGATCCGGCCGTTGGTGCACGAGCCGATGAACACCGTGTCGATCGCGATGTCGCGCAGCGCGGTGCCGGCCTCCAGGCCCATGTAGGTCAGCGCCTTCTCCGCGGCGACGCGGTCGCCGGGGTCCTCGAACTGCTCGGGGCTGGGAACCGCGGCGCCCAGCGGCACACCCTGGCCTGGGTTGGTACCCCAGGTCACGAACGGCGTGACCTCCGCGGCCTCGATCACGACCTCGCGGTCGAAGACCGCGTCGTCGTCGGTGGCCAGGCTCCGCCAGTACGCCTCGGCCGCATCCCACTCCTCGGCCTCGGGCGCGTGCGGACGGCCGCGCAGGTAGTCGAAGGTCACCTCGTCGGGGCCGATCATGCCCGCCTTGGCGCCCCACTCGATCGACATGTTGCAGATGGTCATCCGGGCCTCCATGGACAGGTCCCGGATGGCCTCGCCGCGGTACTCCACGACGTATCCCTGTCCGCCACCGGTGCCGACCTTGGCGATCAGTGTGAGAACGAGGTCCTTGGCCGTCACCCCCTCCGGCAGACGTCCGTTGACGGTGACCGCCATCGTCTTGGGGCGGGCCTGCGGCAGCGTCTGCGTGGCGAGCACGTGCTCGACCTCGCTGGTGCCGATGCCGAACGCCAGCGCGCCGAACGCGCCGTGCGTGGAGGTGTGCGAGTCACCGCACACCACCGTGGTGCCCGGCTGGGTCAGCCCGAGCTGCGGGCCGACGACGTGCACGATGCCCTGCTCGGCATCACCGAGCGAGTGCAGGCGAACGCCGAACTCCTCGCAGTTGCGACGCAGGGTCTCGACCTGCGTACGCGAGACCGGGTCCGCGATCGGCTTGTCCAGGTCGACCGTGGGCACGTTGTGGTCCTCGGTCGCGATCGTGAGGTCCGTACGCCGGACCGCCCGGCCGGCCAGACGAAGGCCGTCGAACGCCTGCGGGCTGGTCACCTCGTGGATGAGGTGCAGGTCGATGAAGAGCAGGTCCGGCTCTCCCTCGGCACGGCGTACGACGTGCTCGTCCCACACCTTCTCGGCGAGCGTGCGGCCCATCTGACCCCTCCGGCTTTTTGTCCGATTTCCTGCGGTAAGACTTGCATCTCGCAATACGAGACGGCAGTATCAACTCATGGACAACTCTAGCGGAGTCGGCGTTCTTGACAAGGCCGCGCTCGTCCTCGCGGCGCTGGAGTCCGGTCCGGCCACACTCGCCGCACTGGTGCAGGCGACCGGTCTCGCACGCCCCACGGCCCACCGGCTGGCCGTCGCTCTGGAGCACCATCGGCTCGTCGCTCGCGACATGCAGGGCCGCTTCATGCTCGGTCCCCGGCTCGGCGAGCTCGCCTCGGCGGCCGGGGAGGACCGACTGCTGGCGGCCGCAGGCCCGGTGCTCGCGCGCCTGCGCGACATCACCGGAGAGTCGTCGCAGCTGTTCCGTCGCCAGGGCGAGTCGCGCGTGTGCGTGGCCGCGGCCGAGCGGCCGTCGGGGTTGCGGGACACGATCCCGGTGGGCAGCCAGCTCAGCATGCAGGCCGGATCGGCCGCGCAGATACTGCTGGCGTGGGAGGACCCCGAGCGGCTGCATCGCGGGCTTCAGGACGCGATCTTCTCGGCGGCCGCCCTGTCGGCGATCCGGCGCCGCGGCTGGTCGCAGAGCGTCGGCGAACGTGAGGCGGGAGTCGCCTCGGTGTCGGCGCCGGTGCGTTCGCCGTCCGGCAAGGTCATCGCCGCGGTCTCCGTCTCGGGCCCGCTCGAACGGCTGTCGCGTCAGCCCGGTCGGATGCACGCCCCGGCCGTCATGGCAGCGGCCGAACGGCTGAGCGAGTCGCTGCGCCGATCCGGCGAGTAGCAGCCGGGGCCCTCGGCAACCGGCATGCTCAGGCCAGCAGCAGGGCGAGCCCGAGGCTGACGACGCCGGCGGCCAGCAGCACCGCACCGGCGTACACCAGCCACACCAGCCGGTTCGGCTGCTCGCGACCTGCGCCCATCGAGGAGAAGAAGAACCCCGCCGGCATCAGGATCGCCGCGAACGCGACGCCGCTGCGCGCCAGCCAGCCCCACAGTCCGCCCTGTCCCGCCGCGTCGGCGTACAGCACGCACACCAGGGCGAGGATCACCAGGACGCCGGCGTGCGCATGGCCCGCGCGGGAGAACGAGCGCTGGAAGTCCGTCACCGGCAGGCCTCCGCGCACTACGCGAAGCATGAACGTGCCGCCCCACTCGATCGCCACGACCGAGAGCAGCAGGATGCCCGCGATGCGCAGGGCCGCGTCCGAGAGCACGAGGGTGCCGGTCATCGGGAACCCGCCGAGCGCGTGAGGCGGGCGGCCGCCGAGTCCCCGCGCTGCCCGACCGGCACCACTCCCCCGACGGCACCCAGTCCGACGGCCGGCATGTTGCCGTACACCGACTCGTGCGAGCCGGCCGGTACGACGTAGGTCTCGTGCCAGATGCCGACCACGCCGTCGGAGAAGGAGTCGCGGAAGTACCTCAACCAGGCCGGGCGGTGGGTGCGGCCCGGGTCGCCGGCGAACTGCTGCAGCTTCTCCACCGACTCCCAGTACTGCAGGAGAGTGGCGCTGCGCAGGCCGAAGAACCCGCGGAACCCGAGCAGCCCGCTGTCCGGGTCCTCCGACAGCTCCTTGAGCATCGGCGGCATCGCGACGAACACAGGCCACCACTGACGGACCTTCCAGGGCTTGTTTACCCGCATGCCGATCAGGAAGACCACGATGTCGGCGTCGTGCGTCGCCGTGAACCGACCGCGGTGGATCTCTCGTGCCATCTCGTCACCCCGTTTGGATAGTGTTACTCTCCAATAGTGGAGAGTATAACTATCCAATGTCAAGCCCACGTCGAAAGTGACCGCAGATGCTGATCTCCGAGCTCGCCCGCAGCAGCGGCGTGCCGCTGCCTACGGTGAAGTACTACCTGCGCGAGGGGCTGCTTCCTCCCGGTGTCGCGACCAGCGCGACCCGTGCGACCTACGACGAGTCGCACCTGCGCAGGCTCCGGCTGATCCGCGCGCTCGTGGACGTCGGCTCACTGCGGCTCGACGCCGTACGGATGATCCTCGAAGCCGTCGACGACAATGCGGTCGACCTGCACGACACGATCGGTGCCGCGCACACGGCGCTGTCACCGGGAGGTGAGGCTTCGCAGCGCGGAAGGCAGGCGGTAGAGGGACTCGTACGCCGACATCGGTGGCGGGTCGAGGAGGGCAGCCGCAACAAGGAGGCTCTGGCGGTCGCGCTGGATGCCTTCGACCGGCTCGGCCAGCAACCCGCCGACGAGACACTCGACGTCTACGCCGATGCCGCCGCGATGGTCGCGAAGGTCGACGTCGCCAGCGTCCCCACCGCGGCGGCCGAGGACGCGGTGGAGTTCGCCGTCGTCGGCACCGTGCTGTTCGAGCCCGTGCTGCTGGCGCTGCGCCGGCTCGCGCAGGAGGACGCGTCGGGTCGGCGCCTCGCGCGCAGGAGGGTCAGAACAGCGCGGCGGACTCGAGGCTGAGCAGCTTCTGCTTGCGGTCGAGGCCCCCGCCGTAGCCGACCAGCTTGCCCTTGCTGCCGACCACCCGGTGGCAGGGCACGACGATCGGGATGGGGTTGCGCCCGTTCGCGAGGCCGACGGCGCGGGCTGCTCCCGGTGGCAGCCCGAGCCGGTGCGCGACCTCGCCATACGTCGACGTCGCGCCGTACTCGATCGCGCACAGCTCGTCCCAGACCCGCTGTTGGAACGGCGTGCCCGACGCCGCGAGCGGCAGGTCGAACTCCGTGCGCTCACCCGCGAAGTAGGCCTCGAGCTGCGTGCGCGCCTCGGTCAGCATCGCGTGTGCGTCGTCGCGCTCCCCCGTCGGCTCCGGGAGCGGCTCGAAGACGATCGCGGTGATCGCGTCGCCGTCGCTCTGCAGCCGGAGCGCGCCGATCGGGCTGTCGATGTCGGTCCAGACGGTCATCCCTGCTCCTTCAGCAGTGCATTCACGGTTGTCGGTGCAGGTCTCGCGGCTACGGCCCGCCTCACGGCTGCACCGAGGTCCACATGTGCATCAGCGCGTATGACCGCCACGGTCGCCACCGCCGAGCGGTCTCGTCGACGTCACCGGGGTCGATGCCGAGTCGGTCGCAGGCATGCCTGACGCCGACGTCGGTCGCCAGCATCACGTCGGTGTCTCCGAGGGCGCGCATCGCGATGTAGCCGGCGGTCCATGGCCCGATGCCGGGCACGGCGAGGAGCGCCGCGCGGACGTCCGCGCGATCCGCCGACCCGTCCAGGGCGATGCCGCCGGAGGCCAGGGCATCACACAGGCGCACCAGTGCACGACCCCGCGACCGCGGCATCGGCAGCGTCGCCGGATCCACGCCGGCCAGGCGCTGCGCGGTGGGGAAGAGACGGTCCACGCCCGGCACGGACGACTCCACCGGCTCGCCGTGGTCCTGCACCAGCCGCGCGGCCAGGGCGCGCGCCTGCGCGACGGAGATCTGCTGGCCGAGGACTGCCCTGACCGCGAGCTCGGCGCCGTCGACGTGTCCGGGGACCCGTAGCCCCGGCCGGGCGCGCACCAGCGCACCCAGGAGCGGGTCGTCGCCGAGCGCGGCCGCGACCGCCTGCGGGTCGGCGTCGAGGTCGAACAGCCGGCGACAACGCGCGACGGCGGCGGTGACGTCGCGCAGGTCGCTGATCCACAGGCGTGCGTCGACCATGGTCGGCGACGGTTCCAGCGAGACGACGGCGGCGCCGTGCGGCAGCCGCAACGTGCGCGAGTAGACGCCGTCGCACACGTCCTCGACGGCCGGCACGGCACGCGGTGCGAGGAAGTCCAGCAGGGCGCCGCCGTCGAACGGCTCCCGCACGGCCAGCCGGAGCTGGACGGGGCCGGCGTGCGTGGGCGGGCCGCTCGCACGCCCGCCGCTGCGCAGCTGCGACGGTGTCGCCGCGTAGACCTCGCGCACCGTGTCGTTGAACTGGCGGACGCTGGAGAACCCGGACGCGAACGCGATCTCGGCGAGCGACATCGGCGTGGTCTCGACCAGCACCCGCGCGGTCTGCGCGCGCCGAGCCCGGGCCAGCGCCAGCGGGCCCGCGCCGACCTCCTGACCGAGCACGCGGCCGAGGTGGCGGCTGGTGTAGCCGAGCCGGGCGGCCAGGCCTTCGACACCCTCGCGCTCGACCACGCCGTCGTTGATCAGACGCATGGCACGACCGACGACGTCGGCGCGCACGTCCCACTCGGGCGAGCCCGGTGTCGCATCGGGCAGACAGCGACGGCAGGCGCGGAAGCCCGCGGTCTGGGCCGCGGCCGCGGTGACGTAGAACTCGACGTTGCTCTGCTTCGGCGTGACCGCGGGGCACGACGGTCGGCAGTAGATCCGCGTGGTGGTCACCGCCGTGTAGAACATGCCGTCGAACCGGCGGTCGCGGCTGCGCACCGCGCGGTAGCAACGCTCGATGTCGAGTGTGGGCGACGGGTGCGCCGGGTGCCGGGCTGTGGTCGTGGTCACGGGTCAATCCTGCCCGAGGCCACCGACAGGTTCTCGCGGGAATCGGACATGTTCGTCGGGCTGCAGCATGACGGCCCGAGATGACATGGCGACGACATGGCGATGACCGGGCCGAGAACGAACTCAGGCCCCTCCGACAACCTCGGAGGGGCCTGAACGCGGATGTAGCCCCGACGGGATTCGAACCCGCGCTACCGCCTTGAGAGGGCGGCGTGCTAGGCCACTACACAACGGGGCCGCGAGGACTGGACACTACCGGAAAGGCACCGGTGGCAACCAATCGCTGGGGTACTAGGACTCGAACCTAGACTAACTGGACCAGAACCAGTCGGGCTGCCAATTACCCCATACCCCATGGAGTCGTGCGGCTTCTCGCAAAGCCGCCGGTCGAGGATACCCGAGCCCACTGCAAGCACCAAAAACGGCCCCGCGCCGTCCGTCACCACCTCGACGCGCGGGCGTCACAGGTCACTCAGTCGTCGGTGTCGTCGGTCTCGTGGGCGTCGCCGGGGCCGTCGGGATCGCCGGTGGGGTGCCGTCACCGGTGGGCGGGCCAGGAGTCCTCGACACGACCTTCTGCCGTCGCGACCACCACACGACCAGGACCGCGAACAGCGCGAACTGCCCGAGGTCGAACGCCACCAGCGACCAGCTCGCCTCCGACGTACCCAGGGTCTGAGGGAGCTGTCCGGCCGCGGCGGCCAGCGCGAGCACGACGACGTTGTTGACGATGTGCATCGCGATCCCCGCCTCGAGCCCGCCGGTGAACAACACCAGGCCTCCGGCCACCAGGCCGAAGAAGAACCGGTCGACGAACAGCGGCAGGTTCTGCGAGCCGTGTGCGAAGGCGAACAGCAGCGACGTGCACGTGAGCGTGAACCAGGGAGCGCGCACCAGCGCACCGAACCCCTGCAGCAGGTAGCCGCGGAAGAAGTACTCCTCGCCCGCGGACTGCAACGGAGACGTCAGCAGGATGATCACCAGGAACGCCACGGTGGTGCCGGTGCTCTGCGTCGCCCCTTCGGTTCCCGACGGGGTCACCTCGCCGGGCATCAGCCTGCTGGCGAGCAGCACCGACACCATGGTCGCCAGCAGCGCCAGACCGAAGAACGCCGCCAGCAGCCGCCATCGCAGCCCCGGCCGCACCGAGCCCAGCCAGCGCGGCCGCAGGTTGTGCAGGTAGCGCACGGCCAGCCAGGTGACCGGGATGAGCACCGCCAGCGAGAGGTTGACCACCAACAGCATCGGTGGGGTGAGGCCCCCGCTGAGGTCGATACCGCCGAGCAGGTCGCCCGCCGACCCCACGCCGAACAGCTCCACGCCGACCGAGACCAGCAGCAGCACGACCAGCGGTCCCACGACCAGCCCGAGACCGACCGTAAGCAGGATCCCGACCAGCACTCGCCAGGGCCGATAGGTCCAGGTGCGCAGGATGCGGTGGTAGGGCTCGGGCTGCGCGTGCGGGTAGGCGGGCAGCTCGGGTGCGCGCTGGGGCGCCGGCGGCGGCCACCCGGCGGGCACGCGCTGGCCGTACTCCGGTGGCGTGGGCTGGCCGTACTGCGGTGGCGGGGGCTGGCCGTACTGCGGTGGCGGCCAGCCGCCGGGCACCGGCTGCCCGTGCTGCGGCGGTGGTGGCTGGCCGTACTGCGGTGGCGGCCAGCCGCCGGGCACCGGCTGCCCGTGCTGCGGCGGTGGTGGTTGGCCGTACGGCGGCTGGCCGTAGGGAGGTCCGCCGTACGGTGGTGGCGGCTCACCGCCCGCGGGAGGCTGGCCGCTCATTCAGCCGCTCGCCGCGTCGAGACGGCGCAGGGATCGTTCACGACCGAGCAGCTCCATGGACTCGAACAGCGGCGGTGACACGCGCCGTCCGGTCACAGCGACCCGCACCGGCCCGAACGCGTGCCGGGGCTTCAACCCCATGTCGTCGACGAGAGTCGCGCGCAGTGCCGCCTCGATCGCCTCGGTGGTCCACTCGGTCAACGGCTCCAGCGCCGCCCGGGACGCCTTGACCACCGCGATACCGTCCTCGGTCAGCACCTTGGCGGCGTCGGACTCGTCGACCTCGAACCGGCTCTCGTCGACGAACAGGAAGCCGACCATCTCGACCGCCTCGCCGAGCACCGTCATCCGCTCGCTCACAAGTGGCGCCGCGGCGAGCAGCGTCGCGCGCTCGTCGTCGCTGAGCTCGTCGCCGAGCACACCGGCCTGCTGCAGGTACGGCACCATCCGCTCCGCCAGGTCGTCGACCGGGAGCGCGCGCAGGTGTACGGCGTTGATCGCCTCACACTTCTTCAGGTCGAAGCGCGCGGGGTTGGGGTTGACTCGGTGGATCTCGAAGGCCTCGACCATCTCCGGCAGCGTGAACACGTCACGGTCCTCCGCGATCGCCCAGCCGAGCAGTGCGAGGTAGTTCAGCAGCCCCTCGGGCAGGAACCCGCGCTCGCGGTAGCCGATCAGGTTGGCGGCCGGGTCGCGTTTGGAGAGCTTGCGGTTGCCCTCGCCCATGACGTACGGCAGGTGCCCGAACAACGGCGGGGTGCCGTCGCCGATCCCGATCGCGCCGAGCGCGTCGTACAACGCGATCTGCCGCGGCGTCGACGACAGCAGGTCCTCGCCGCGCAGCACGTGCGTGATCTCCATCAGCGCGTCGTCGACGGGGTTGACCAGGGTGTACAGCGGATGCCCGTTGGCCCGCACCAGGACGTAGTCGGGCACATGCTCGGGCTGGAAGCTGATCTCACCGCGCACCAGGTCGTCGAACGTGATCATGGTGTCGGGCATGCGCAGCCGCAGCACCGGCTCGCGGCCCTCGCTGCGGAAGGCCTCGACCTGCTCCTCGCTGAGGTCGCGGCAGTGCCCGTCGTAGCCGGGTGTGCGGCCCTCGGCCCTGGCCCGCTCGCGCCGCTCCTCGAGCTCGTCCTGCGAGCAGTAGCAGTGGTAGGCCCGGCCGGCCTCCCGCAGCCGCTGGGCGACGTCGGCGTAGATGTCGAAGCGCTGCGACTGACGATAGGGCCCGTGGTCGCCGCCGGCGCCCGGGCCCTCGTCCCAGTCCAGACCGAGCCAGTGGAGCACGTCGAGCAGCAGCGAGTACGACTCCTCGGAGTCGCGAAGCACGTCGGTGTCCTCGATTCGGAACACGAACGTGCCGCCGTGGTGTCGCGCGAACGCCCAGTTGAACAGTGCCGTGCGCGCGAGGCCGACGTGGGGGCTCCCGGTCGGGGACGGGCAGAAGCGCACGCGGATGCCTTCCGGGGCGCCGCCGGGGTTGCCGGCGTGGCTTGGCGCCGTGTCAGTCACGAGAAACCACCTTGTTGGTCAGCGTTCCGATGCCCTGCACGGTCACGGCGACGTCGTCGCCGGGCAGCATCGGGCCGACACCCGCGGGGGTGCCGGTGAGGATCACGTCACCGGGCAGCAGTGTCATCACCGACGTGACGTGGGAAACCATCGTCGGTACGTCGAAGATGAACTGGCTGGTGCGACTGCGTTGACGTACCTCGCCGTTCAGGGTGGTCGTCAGCTCCAGGTCGCCCACGTCGATATCGGTCTCGACCCACGGCCCGAGCGGGCAGAACGAGTCGAAGCCCTTGGCCCGGGTGAACTGCACGTCCTTCTTCTGCAGGTCGCGTGCCGTCACGTCGTTGGAGATCGTGTAGCCGAGGATCACGTCGCGGGCGCGCTCGGCCGGCACGTCGCGGCAGATCCGCCGGATCACGATCGCGAGCTCGCCCTCGTAGTGCACGTCGTTGCTCTGCCGGGGGTAGCTGATCGGGTCACCCGGCCCGATGACCGAGGTGTTGGGCTTGAGGAAGATCAGCGGCTCGTCCGGGACCTCCATGCCGAGCTCTGCGGCGTGGTCGGTGTAGTTGAGCCCGATGCACACGACCTTGCTGCGCGGGATCACCGGCGCAAGCAGCCGCACGTCGTCGAGTACGACGCGTTGACCGGTCGGCTCGATGCCCTGGTACAGCGGGTCGCCGACCAGCTCGGCGATGAGACCCTCCTCGTCACCGGTCCCGACGACGCCGAAGCTGGGCTCGTCACCGGTGGTGTACCTGGCGATGCGCATGATCACGCAGCCTACCGGCGGCGACGCGCCGGGCCGCTGACTACCCTCGCGACTGTGGACCCCTTGCCGACCGCGCGATCGACGCTCGCACCGGCCCGGCCTCTCGTGCTGGACCGGGCGGAGTGGTCCCATCGCGCGACCGCGCACGAGCAACGGGTCGACCGGCTGGTCGCCGGGCACCTGGCCCGGCGCAGCAGCGGCGAGCCGCACCCGGTCGAGGACTTCCTGTTCACCTACTACTCCTACCGTCCGGCCGCCCTGCGGCGGTGGCATCCCGGCCCCGGTGTACTGCTGCGTGGCGGGTCCCCGCTCGCCCGGCGACGCGGCTACCGCACGTGCCACGACGGCGTGCGCCTCGATCCGGCGCACGTGGCGAGCAAGCTCGACCGCGTCCGCTGGGTTCGCGACCTGCTGGCGGCGACGGCCGACCGCACTCCGTCGTTCGGCTGCCTGGGGCTGCACGAGTGGGCGATGGTGTACCGGACGTCACCCGACGACGTCCGCCACGCGGCGTGGCCGCTGCGCCTCGGCAGTGCCGGCACCGACGACGTGGTCAGGTCGCACCGGATCACGTGCACCCACTTCGACGCGTTCCGTTTCTTCACCGAGCCCGCACGTCCACGCAACTCGGTGCAGCCGACACGCGAGCGACAGGCCCGACTCGAGCAGCCGGGATGTCTGCACGCCGGCATGGACCTCTACAAGTGGGCGTACAAGCTCGCACCGATGACACCGTCGGAGCTGGTCGTCGACTGCTTCGAGCTCGCGCGCGACATCCGGGAGCTCGACATGCGGGCGTCACCGTACGACCTCCAGGAGCTGGGCTACTCCCCCGTGCCGATCGAGACGGCCGCCGGCAAGCGGGAGTACGCCGACGCGCAGCGGGCCTTCACCACGCGCGCGGCGCCGTTGCGCGGGCGCCTGGTCGCGGTCTGTGACGAGCTGCTGGAGTACGCCGGATAACCGCCCCCGCGCTTGTCGGAGATCACATCGGCGCGGGCGCTCGCGACGTCGGCCGAACGCGCCCTTGCCCCTACGATGGAAGGGTCCGAGCGCACCGGTACAGCACTATCGCCAGGGCCGAGATCGCAAACAGACACACCTTGCCCACCTGGCCCCGCGTACTCGTTGGATGCTCTGTGAACACACCTCGCCTGCTGGCCGCCGCCCTCGGCGCCGGCTTCTACCGTTACTGGCACGTGCCCGCGCCGAACGCCTTCCTCGGCATTCGCGACACCCGGCGTGCCGACCTCAGCGTGATCGGACCCGGAGCCCTCGCGCTGCTGGCCGTCGGCTCATGGGCGGCCGGTCGCCTCGGCACAGCTGTGCTCCTGGACGAACGCGTCACCGCGCCTCTCGACGCACTGCCGTCGACCGCGCAGCTGCTGGTCAACACCGGAATGCTCGGCATCGTGCTCGCCGTGACCTGGTGGCTGGCCACGGCCCCGGTGCGCACCCGCGTCGCAGCCGGCGTTGCCGACGGCTACGTCGCGCGCATCCCCGACGAACCCGCGCACGCGCAGGAGCCGTTGCACGCGGCCGTCTCCGAGCTGGGCCGGACGCTACGCAAGCTGCCGGACCACCCGCCGATGGCCGACCCCGCCTTCGACGTGCTGCGCACGGCGGTGTCCGCGCTCTGCGACGATGAGGACCAGCCGCGTCCGGAGCAGCGGCGGCTGCGCCGGTCGTGCCTGGGCATGGTGCGACGCCTCGTCGGCGACCGCGACGAGGCAGCAGCGGAGCCCCAGGACCGCGCGGCGGCCTAGCCGGCCCAGCCGATCTGTCGCTACGCGGGCGTCCTTCCCGACAGCCGCAAGCCGTACGTCACCGCGTCGCGCAACGCTTCCCAGGAGGCCTCGACGATGTTGTGCCCGACGCCGACCGTGATCCAGCTGGTATGGCCGTCGGAGGTCTCGATCAGCACGCGGATGACCGCGTCGGTGCCGTGCCCCTGGTCGAGGATCCGCACCTTGTAGTCGACCAGCTCGAGCTTGGCCACCTCTGGGAAGACCTGGCCGATGGCCGAGCGCAGTGCATGGTCGAGCGCGTTGACGGGGCCGTTGCCCTCGCCGGTGACCACGATCCGCGCCCCGCCGGCGTACAGCTTCACGGTGGCCTCGGAGAGTGCCTCGGTCCCGGGGCTGCTCTCGGTGATGACCCGCCAGGACTCGACGTCGAAGTACGACGGGCGTGCGCCCTCCATCTCCTCGATCAGCAGCAGCTCGAAGGACGCGTCGGCGGCCTCGAACGTGTAGCCCGACGACTCCATCGCCTTCACCCGCTGCGTGACCCGGGCCAGCTGTTCGGCGTCCTGACTGAGGTCGAAGCCGAGCTCGCGACCCTTGAGCTCGATGCTCGCGCGACCTGCCATCTCCGAGACCAGCAGCCGCATGTCGTTGCCGACGTCGACCGGGTCGGTGTGCTGGTACAGGTTCGGGTCGACCTTGATGGCGCTGGCGTGCAACCCGGCCTTGTGTGCGAACGCAGACGTGCCGACGTAGGGCTGACGCGAGGCCGGCGGAACGTTGGTCACCTCCGCGACCGCGTGTGCGATCCGCGTCGCGTCGCGCAGCCTCCCGAGCGGCAGCACGTTGCGCTGCAGCTTGAGCTCGAGGTTGGCGACGACCGAGACCAGGTCGGCGTTGCCGGTGCGCTCGCCGTACCCGTTGACCGTGCCCTGCACATGGGTGGCGCCGGCGCTGACCGCCGACAGGGTGTTGGCGACCGCGCACCCGGTGTCGTTGTGGCAGTGGATGCCGACGCGCGCTCCGGTCGAGGAGATGACGTCGTGCACCACGTCGCCGAGCTGCGGCGGCAGCATGCCGCCGTTGGTGTCGCACAGGGCCACCAGCTCTGCGCCGGCCTCGGCCGCCGCGCGTACGACCTCCAGGGCGTAGTCGCGGTTGTCGCGGTAGCCGTCGAAGAAGTGCTCGGCGTCGAGGAAGACCCGCTGCCCCTCGGCACGCAGGTGCGCCACGGTGTCACGCACCATCGCGAGGTTCTCCTCCAGCGTGGTGCGCAGGGCGAGCTCGACGTGCTGGTCGTGGCTCTTGGCGACCAGCGTCACCACACTCGCCCCGGAGTCGCGCAGGGCCGCGACCAGCGGGTCGTCGGCCGCAGCCACTCCGGCCCGGCGGGTCGACCCGAACGCCGCCAGCGTCGCGGTGTCGAGGCTGAGCTCCTCACGGGCACGACGGAAGAACTCCGTGTCCTTGGGGTTCGCGCCCGGCCAACCGCCCTCGATGTAGCCGACGCCGAGCTCGTCGAGGTGCCGGGAGATGGCCAGCTTGTCCTCGACCGAGAGGTTCAGCCCCTCCTGCTGGGCGCCGTCACGCAGCGTCGTGTCGTACACGTGGAAAGCGTCCGCCGCGCCGGAGGGGCCGGCCGACGTGCTGGGCCATGTGGCCACGGTCTCGTCCTTCGATCGGTGGTCGGAAAACAAAAAGACCCCCCGTGGGAACGAGAGGTCTGCGCGTCAGGAGATTCCTGACGCGCTAGCGAATAATGATCGCGAACCGGTGTGTCACGGGATCGAGCATGACACAGCGTGTCCACCAGGCGAAAGCACTGCCCACCAATCGGACAGGGACCGGCTCAGCGGCTCGCAGCCCGCGGCGAGCCCCTAGCCTTGGCCGACGTGGCTGACACCATCGTGATTCCCGTGCCGGAGCGCCTGCTCGCCGTCTATGCCGTGGTCACCGCCGACCCGCCCGGCGACACCACCGTGCACAGCGGCCAGGGGCTGGCGATCGACGTCGTTCCCGTCGACGAGGCCCCCCTCCCGCCGAGCCCGCTGCTGCGGGCGATGGGCGCCGATGCGCCGGCGCTGGCCGCGTACGACTCCGGCACCCACGCCGTGCTCGTGCGCAGTGTCGGCAACGCGCAGTTCCCGCCGCAGCACGAGTTCGCGGCGTACGCCAGTGCACAGGCGGTCGCGGAGATGTGCGAGGGCGTGGTCGTCGACACCCTCATCCCGCGGATCGTGACGAGGGCGCGTGCTCTCGACGAGAGGTTCCGGCTGGCCGACTGGGTCGTGCTGCCGCACTCGATGGACCAGGGCCTGCTGTGGTTCACCTCGAAGGGCATGACGCGGTTCGGACTGCCGGAGCTGCAGAGCTACGGCGTACCAGAGCCGCTGGCGAACGCGTGGGGCGCGGTCATGACCGGGATCGGCGAGGTGCTGCTGCGCGACCACGAGCACGCGCTGGCCGAGGACCCGACCGCGGCGCTGCGGGAGACCCCGGCTCAGCACAAGGTCTCGCTGCGCGACATCGCCGCGGCGTACTCCGACGAGGCCCGGTTCGGCGAGGACGCCGACCTCGACGTCGGGCAGGAGTTCCGCATCGAGCTGGACCCCTCGACCACCGAGGCGGCCGACTCGTTCATCACCGTGCAGCCGCCGGACGGCTTCGGGGGTACGACCGACCAGTGGGCGGCCGAGGTCGTGAAGGCCCTGTTCACCGACGTGGGCGATGGGTAGGTCCTCGACATGGGCCGCAATGTCGCACAGAAGCTGATCGAGGACCATCTGGTCGAGGGCGAGCCGACACCCGGCAGCGAGATCGGACTGCGGATCGACCACACCCTCACCCAGGACGCCACGGGCACGATGGTGATGCTCGAGCTCGAGGCGATGGGTCTGGACCGTGCACGCACCGAGCTGAGTGCACAGTACGTCGACCACAATCTGCTGCAGGCCGACCAGCGCAACGCCGAGGACCACCGGTTCCTGCAGAGCGCGTGCCGCCGGTTCGGGCTGTGGTTCTCCAAGGCGGGCAACGGCGTCTCGCACCCGACGCACATGCAGCGCTTCGGCCGGCCCGGGCTGACGATGGCCGGCTCGGACTCGCACACCTGCGCGGCAGGGTGTCTCGGCATGTTCGCCGTCGGTGTGGGCGGCGTGGAGGTGGCGCTGGCGATCGCCGGCGAGCCGCTGTACCTCACGATGCCCGAGATCTGGGGCGTCGAGCTGACCGGCGAGCTGCCGCCGTGGGTGTCGGCCAAGGACGTGATCCTGGAGATGCTGCGCCGGCACGACGTGAAGGGCGGCGTCAACCGGGTCGTCGAGTACCACGGTCCCGGACTCGCGGGTCTGTCGGCCATGGACCGACACGTGATCGCCAACATGGGTGCCGAGCTGGGTGCGACCACCACGGTGTTCCCCGCCGACGACGCGGTCCGGCAGTTCCTGCGTGCCGAGGGCCGCGAGGACGACTTCACCGAGCTGGTCGCCGACCCGGATGCCACGTACGACCTCACCGAGCAGATCGACCTGAGCACGCTCGAACCGCTGGTGGCCAGGCCGACGTCGCCGGGCAACGTCGTACCCGTGCGTGAGGTCGAGGGCACCGAGATCGGTCAGGCCATGGTCGGCTCGAGCGCGAACCCGGGGCTGCGTGACTTCGCGGTCGCGGCCGCGATCGTGAAAGGTCGCCAGACCAGCGACGCGGTCAGCTTCGACGTCAACCCGTCGTCGCGGCAGATCTACGAGGACCTCACCCGCATGGGTGCGACGTTCGACCTCCTCGGCGCGGGTGCACGCCTGCACCAGACCGGCTGTCTCGGCTGCATCGGCATGGGTCAGGCCCCGGCGAAGGGCTCGAACAGCCTGCGCACGGTCCCGCGCAACTTCCCCGGCCGCAGCGGCACGCCCGAGGACTCGGTCTACCTGTGCTCGCCGGAGACCGCGGCCGCGAGTGCCCTGACGGGCGTGATCACCGATCCGCGCCGGTGGGCCGAGGAGAACGGCATCGAACATCCCGTGCTCGACCTGCCCACACGGCACAGCGTGAACACCTCGATGCTGTCGGCGCCGCTCGACCCCGAGGATGCTGCCGAGGTCGAGCTGGTCAAGGGGCCGAACATCTCATCCCTGCCGGACTTCGATGCGCTGCCCGACCGGCTCGAGCTGCCGGTCGCGCTCAAGGTCGGTGACAACCTCTCGACCGACGAGATCTCGCCGGCCGGTGCCGCGGCGCTGCCGTTCCGGTCCAACGTGCCCGAGCTCGCCGCCTTCACGTTCCGGCCGGCCGACCCGTCGTACGCCGAACGCGCACACGACCTGGGCGACCACGTCGTGGTCAGCGGGGACAACTACGGCCAGGGGTCGTCGCGCGAGCATGCCGCGATCACACCGCGCTACCTCGGGCTGCGGGCCGTCGTCGCCCGGTCCTACGCCCGGATCCACTGGCAGAACCTGTCGAACTTCGGCGTACTCGCGCTGGAGTTCGACGACCCGTCCGACTACGACGGGATCGAGCAGGGCGACACGCTGGTGCTGGAGGGCCTGCACGAGGCCCTGCGCGAGGGCCGCGAGGTGAGCGCGCGGGCCGGCGACCGCACGATCCGGCTGCGGCACCGGCTGTCGCCACGCCAGGTCGACATGGTGCTCGCAGGCGGCGTCATCCCGGTCCTGCGCCGAGCGCTCGACTCCGCCTGACGCGTCTGCCTCCGCGCCGAGATGCGCGGGCGGCCCGCTCCCTCGCGCCGAGATGGCACGAACGGCCACCCCCTCGCGCCGAGATGGCACGAACGGCCCAACACCCTCGGCGCGCCACCGCACCAGCGGGCCATTCGTGCAATCTCGGCGCAAACAAGGGAGCGTCACTAAAAGCCGGGCGAGACCAGGTCCCGCGGGTCGAACGGCGGGCCATCGGCTGACCACCAGAGCACACCCACCGAGGCGAGCAGCACCATCAACAACACGACCGCGCCGAGATTGCGCGAACGGCCACCCCCTCGCGCCGAGATAGCACGAACGGCCCAACGCCCTCGGCGCGCCACCGCACCAGCGGGCCATTCGTGCAATCTCGGCGCAAACAAGGAGGCGTCGCTCGAAGCCGGGCGAGACGAGGTCCCGAGGGTCGAACGGCGGGCCGCCAGCGGGCCACCAAAGCACCGCGCCGAGATTGCGCAGACGGCCCGCCTTGAGCTCAAGGGGTCCTTGCAACACCTGATGAGAGTTGAGGTGTTGTTCATGGCTGGTAAGCCTGGGCCGTTGCGTGAGGTGCAGCGGGTGTTTTGGGCTGTGGTGGTTGCTGGTGGCACGACCGAGGCGGCGGCGGTGGCGGCGGGTGTGTCGCGGCGGACGGGGTGTTATTGGTTTCGGCAGGCTGGCGGGATGTCGCCTGTGGGTGTGTCGGAGCCGGTGGGGCGGTACCTGTGTGTGGCTGAGCGCGAAGAGATCGCGATCGGGCGTGCGCGGGGTCTGGGGGTGCGCGAGATCGCTCGGGGGCTGGGTCGGGCACCCTCGACGGTCAGTCGTGAGTTGCGGCGCAACGCGCGAGCGCGTCGGCCGCGGGTGTACCGGGCGCATGCGGCCCAGGCACGCGCCGACGGGGTGGCTCGGCGGCCCAAGGTGACCAAGCTGGAGTCGAACCCCGTGTTGGGCCGGTGGGTCAGTCAGGGGTTGCAGCGGCGGTGGAGTCCGCAGCAGATCGCGGCCAGACTCGTGGCGGAGTATCCCGACGACGAACGGATGCGGGTGAGCCACGAGACGATCTACAAGGCGCTGTACGTGCAGGGGCGGGGAGGGCTGCGCCGGGAGCTGAGCCGGTGTCTGCGCACCGGCCGGGCGCTGCGCCGGCCGCGGGGACGCACCGATCGGCGCCGCGAGCATCTGCGCGAGAAGGTGATGATCAGCCAGCGCCCGGCCGAGGTGGCCGACCGGGCAGTGCCCGGACACTGGGAAGGTGATCTGATCGTGGGCAAGAACAGCCGTTCCGCGATCGGCACCTTGGTCGAACGCAGCACCCGGTTCACCATGTTGTTGCACCTGCCGCACGCGCACGGCGCCGAACAGGTCCGCGACGCCATGCTCACCCAGATCGCACGCCTGCCCGCACACCTACGGCGGTCCCTGACCTGGGACCAAGGCGTCGAGATGGCGCTGCACCGCCAGATCGCCGCTGCCACCGACATGGCGATCTACTTCTGTGACCCCGCCAGCCCATGGCAGCGCGGCAGCAACGAGAACACCAACGGCCTGCTGCGCCAGTACTTCCCCAAAGGCACCGACCTGTCGGTCCACCCGGCCCACACCCTCGACCTCGTCGCCGCAGAGCTCAACGGCCGCCCCCGCAAAACCCTCAGCTGGCGCACCCCAGGCGAGGCACTCCACGACCTCCTGACCAAACCCGAATAACCAACCGTTGCAAGAGCCCCTTGAAACCACCTGGGCCATTCGTGCAATCTCGGCGCGAAGGGGGGGGTCAGCCGAGGCCGGGGAGCCCGGGGAGGCTGCCGAGCAGGTCCTCGACCGCGGAGGCGCCGCCGTTGAGGTAGGCCTCGACACAGCGTCCGAGCGCCAGCGGCTGGCTCTGGCAGTAGGCCCGGGCCTGCGCCAGCGGGTCGGGCGTCGGCGCAGGTTCCGGCTCGGGCCGCGGCTTGGGCTTCGGGAGGATCTTGTCGACGGTGTCGCGGGTCCGGTCGACGATGTCGCCGACGGGGTCGGGCTCGGGCGCCGTTCCACCGCCGCCACCACTGCCGCCGCCGGATGAGCCGCCGTCGCTGGAGCCGTCACCACCGACCGAGCCGCCGCCACCCGAGCTGCCGCCCGTCGAGCCGCCCGTGTCGCCGCCCGTGTCGCCGCCGGGGCGACCACCGTTGCCGGAGACCGAGCCGGAGCCCGGGCCCGAGTCGGAGTCCGCGGTGCCGCCGGACGTGGTGCCCCCCGTTGCCCCGCCGGTGGGCCGGTTGCGCCGGTCGTCGCGCGCCGGCGGAGGCTCGACGGCCTCACCGCCGAAGTCCTGCGGAACCAGCGTGCTCGACGAGGGCGTGCCGTCGGGCACGGCGGTGTACTCGCCTTGGGAGTACGTCGATGCGATCGAGAGCACCAGCTCGACGTACTCGTCGCTGTGGTTGTAGCGGTAGACCGCGGCCTGCTTGCCGGCGTCGGTCGCGAGGTCGTCGCTGCCGGCGCAGAGGTAGACGGCGCTGGCCGTGGCCGCGTCGTCGATGTCCTGCGGGTCCTTGGCGCCGTCCTGGTCGGCGTCGACGCCGGCCATCGACCACGTGCCGGGGATGAACTGCATGGGGCCGACCGCACGGTCATAGACCGCGTCGTTGTCGTAGGCGCCGCCGTCGGTGTCGAGAATCCGGGCGGTGCCGCCGCTGCCGTCGAGGGGGAGGCCGTAGATGCCGGGCCGAGCCTTGCCCTGTTCGTCGAGGGCGTTGCCGCCGTAGCGACCGTGGTCGGACTCGACGCGGCCGATCGCGGCGATCAGCGACCAGTCGAGGTTGCAGGCCGGGTCGGCTTGGTCCAGGATCGCCGCCGCCCGCTGGTAGGCCTTCAGCGCACTGGCCGGGATGCCGTTGACCGACGACGGGCCGGAGGGGGACGAGGACGAGGGGGCGTCGCCGCCCGGGAAGCGGAAGTCGGACTCGGGCGCAAGGCCCGCGGCCATGCCGCCCATCGCGCCCTCGGGCAGGGCAACGCTGGCGGGCTGGTCGAACGCCGTCGACGGCACGGTGGGGGTACCGGGGTCGATCGGGGTGCGGGCGCTGGCGCGCTGTTCGCCGTCACCGGCCGTAGCATTTGCGGACAAAGCGCCCGACAAGAGGACCAAGGGGAGCACCGCGGTCGCCTTCTGCCACCTCGGCGTCGTTGGCTTCCTGCGGGTGCCCCTGGCCATCGGTCCTCCGGTTCCCTCCAACACCCACACATGCCCGGCATGCCTGGGTCCAAACTCTCTGCTCCCCTGTCAACGACCAACGAGAGCAGGGCGCATAGGTTACGCCACGGTAGAACGGGGCCGTACGTGACCCGGATTGGTGGCCCGCGACCACTCGGCGACAATGGCCGGGTGACTGCCTCGCCCGATGCTGTGCCCTTCCCCGGCGACGCGCCCGCCTCGGCTGCGCTGTTCGAGCGCGCCAGCGCGGTGACACCGGGTGGCGTCAACTCGCCGGTGCGTGCGTTCGGTGCCGTCGGCGGCACCCCGCGGTTCATGGCGAGCGGGCACGGTCCCTACCTGGTCGACGCGGACGGTCGCGAGTACGTCGACCTGGTGTGCTCGTGGGGGCCGATGCTTCTGGGACATGCGCACCCGGAGGTGCGGGAGGCGGTGGCGCGCGCCGCGGCATCGGGTACGTCGTTCGGTGCGCCCACCGAGGCCGAGGTCGCGCTCGCCGAGGAGATCGTCGGGCGCACGCCGGTCGACCAGGTCCGCCTGGTGTCGTCGGGAACCGAGGCGACGATGTCGGCGATCCGGCTGGCGCGCGGGGTCACCGGCCGCGACCTCGTGGTGAAGTTCGCCGGCTGCTACCACGGTCACGTCGACTCGCTGCTGGCCTCGGCCGGGTCGGGCGTCGTGACGTTCGGTCTGCCCGGCACGCCCGGAGTACCCGCCGCGTCGACCGCGGCGACGCTGGTGCTGCCGTACAACGACACCGCCGCGGTCGAGGCCGCGTTCGCCGAGTACGGCGACCAGATCGCCTGCCTGATCACCGAGGCCGCACCCGGCAACATGGGTGTGATCTCCCCGGGCGAGGGCTACAACGCGTTCCTGTCACGTATCTGCGCCGAGCACGGCGCGCTGTTCGTCAGCGACGAGGTGATGACCGGCTTCCGGGTCTCGCCCTCGGGTCAGCACGGCCTCGACGGCCAGGGCTGGCGTCCCGACCTGATGACGTTCGGCAAGGTGATGGGCGGCGGGTTCCCCGCCGCCGCCCTCGGTGGCCGGGCCGACCTGATGGGCCAGCTGGCGCCGGAGGGCCCCGTCTACCAAGCCGGGACCCTGTCGGGTAACCCGGTGGCCACCACCGCCGGGCTGACGACGCTGCGGCTCGCGACCGACGAGGTCTACGCCGGGCTCGACAAGGTGTCTGCGCAGATCCAGGACCTCGCCGGCGCGGCGCTGCGCGAGGCCGGTGTGCCGCACGTCATCTCCACGGCCGGGAACATGTTCAGCGTCTTCTTCGTCGAGCAGGATGACGTCACCGAGGTCCGCGACTTCGCGGGGGCGCAGCGACAGGCACAGCACCGGTTCCGTGCGTTCTTCCACGCGATGCTCGCGCACGGTGTCTACCTGCCGCCGAGCGCGTTCGAGGCGTGGTTCGTCAGCGCCGCACACGACCAGGACGCGGTCGACCGCATCGCGGCGGCGCTGCCGTACGCCGCCGAGGCCGCAGCCGCCGCTCGAGGGGAGCCAGCAGCATGACCGCGAACGGCGACGACCGCACCACCGTGGTGCACCTGCTGCGACACGGTGAGGTGCACAACCCGCACGGCATCCTGTACGGCCGGCTCCCCGGCTACAAGCTCTCCGACCTCGGCGACCAGATGGCCGCGCGCGTCGCCCGCACACTGGCCGAGCGCGACGTCACGCACCTGGTGGCCTCACCGCTGGACCGCGCGCAGGACACCGCGCGGCCGCTGGCCAAGCGGCTCGATCTCGACATCCATACCGACCGCCGGGTGATCGAGGCCGGCAACCACTTCGAGGGCAGGAGCTTCGGCGTAGGCGACGGTGCGTTGCGCCGGCCCGGTTCGTGGTGGTACCTGCGCAACCCGTGGAAGCCGTCGTGGGGCGAGCCGTACAAGCAGATCGTCGAGCGCATGCTGGCCGCGATGGCCGACGCGCGTGACGCGGCCCGCGGTCACGAGGCGGTGATCGTCACCCACCAGCTGCCGATCTGGATCACCCGTTCGGCGGTCGAGGGCCTGCCGTTCCTGCACGACCCGCGGCGCCGGCAGTGCACGCTGTGCAGCCTGACGTCGTTCTCCTACGTCGACCGCGAGGTCGTCTCCGTCTCCTACTCGGAGCCTGCCGCGGACCTGCTGCCGGTCCGGGGAGGCAACGCGCCGTTCTCCGCAGGAGCCTGAGCTTGGTCCTTCGCGTCGTCCCCGTGCCGCGTGCGCGGGTCTCCTCCTTCCTCGCTGCGCTGATGCTGGTCGCGTCGGTCGCGGCGACCGGCTGCGCGGAGTCGATGGGCGGCGCCGAGGGGTTCGTCGCCGGCAGCGGCACCGTGACCGTGCTCGACGCGGCCAAGCGGGTGCCGGCGCCCGAGCTGTCCGGCCGGTCGCTGTCCGGCCGGCCGCTGGCGCTCGACGACTTCGCGGGGTCGACGGTCGTGCTGAACGTGTGGGGCTCGTGGTGCGCGCCCTGCCGTGAGGAGGCGCCTGCGCTGATCAGGGCGGCCGAGCGCCTCGACGACCGTGACGTGCAGTTCCTCGGCGTGAGCGTGCGTGAGCCGGGCGTGGCCAGTGCCAAGGCGTTCGTACGCAACTTCGGTGTGCCGTACCCGAGCATCTACGACTCCGACGGGTCGCAGCTGCTGGGCTTCCGTGACACCCTGCCGCCGGACGCGATCCCGAGCACGCTGGTCATCGACCCGCAGGGGCGGGTGGCCGCTCGGGTGCTGGGCCCTGTCGACGAGAGCACGCTGGTCGGCCTGGTGAACGACGTCGAGGGCGGCCGCTGATGGGCGAGTGGTTCTCCTCGACGGTGCTGCAGGGGTCGCTGCTGCTCGCGATCCCGGTGGCGCTGCTCGCCGGCGCGGTGTCGTTCTTCTCGCCGTGCGTCGTCCCGCTGCTCCCGGGCTACGTGTCGTACATGACCGGGCTCTCCGGGGCCGACCTCGAGGCAACGCGGGGACACCGAGGGCGGCTGCTGTCCGGCTCGGTGCTGTTCGTGCTCGGGTTCTCGTTGGTGTTCCTGACCTACGGGCTGCTGTTCGGTGCCCTGGGCAACTGGTTCTCCGCGTACCAGGACACGATCACCACCGTGATGGGTGTGGTCACGATCGTACTGGGGCTGGCCTTCCTCGGCTGGATTCCCTTCCTGCAAAGGGATGTGCGGGTGCACCAGGTCCCGGCTGTGGGCATCGCCGCCGCCCCGCTGCTCGGGATCCTGTTCGGTCTCGGGTGGACTCCGTGCATCGGCCCGACCCTGAGCGCCGTGCTGTCGCTGAGCCTGACCGAGGGTTCCGCGGCGCGTGGCTCGCTGCTCGCGTTCGTGTACAGCCTCGGGCTCGGGCTGCCGTTCGTGTTCGCCGCGCTGGCGTTCCGGTGGATGATCGGCGCGGTGGCGTGGGTGCGCCGCCACCAGGTGTGGGTCACGCGCGTCGGCGGTGCCATGCTGGTCGCGGTCGGCGTGCTGCTGGTCAGCGGCGCGTGGGACGTGCTGATCGCGAACATGCGCGGCTGGGTCTCCGGCTTCGAGACGGTCGTCTGATGCGCCGGCCGTACACCCCCGCGCCCGCGATGACGGTGCTCGAGCTGCTGCGCTGGTCGTGGCGGCAGCTCACCTCGATGCGCACGGCACTGATCCTGCTGTTCCTGCTCGCGGTCGCCTCGATCCCCGGCTCGGTGATCCCGCAGACCGGCGTCGACCCGACGGCGGTGTTCGCGTTCCGCGAGTCGAGCCCGGAGCTGGCGACGTGGTACGACCGGCTCGGACTGTTCCACGTGTACAGCTCGGTGTGGTTCAGCGCGGTGTACGTCCTGCTGATGGTGTCGCTGGTCGGCTGCATCATCCCGCGTGCACGGGTGTACTGGCGTGCGTTCCGCGCGCAGCCGCCGGACGCCCCGCGCAACCTCGACCGGCTCTCAGTGCATCGTGAGTGGACCACCGGCGACGAGTCGGAGACGGTCGCCGGGCACGCCGAGCAGGTGCTGCGCGGGCAGCGCTACCGCACCCGCCGCTACGTCGACGAGCGCGGGCGACACGTGCTCGCCGCGGAGAACGGGCACTTCCGTGAGGCCGGCAACCTGGTCTTTCACCTCGCGCTGCTGGTGGTGCTGTTCGGCGTCGCCTACGGCGCGCTGTACGGCTTCAAGGGTGGTGCGCTGGTGGTCGAGGGTCAGGGCTTCTCCAACACGCTGACGCAGTACGACGAGTTCAAGCCCGGTGCAAGGTTCGACCCGGCAGACCTCGACCCGCTGTCGTTCACCGTCGACGACTTCGCGGTGACGTTCGAGACCGGCGGCGACCAGCGCGGGGCGCCGCGCTCGTTCGACGCGGACCTGACCTACGTCGAGCAGCCCGGCGCGCAGCCGCAGGGCTACAACCTGCAGGTCAACCATCCGCTGCAGGTCGACGGCACGTCGGTCTACCTCGTCGGGCACGGCTATGCACCCGAGATCACCGTGCGCGACGGCAAGGGCAACATCGCGTTCCAGGGCCCGGTGGCGTTCCTGCCGCAGGACGCGTCGTACACCTCGCTCGGGGTGATCAAGGCGCCCGACGCCGAGCCCACGCAGCTCGGGTTCGAGGGCTTCTTCCTGCCCACGGTGGCCTTCGACGAGCAGCGGGGGCCGTACTCCGCGTTCCCGGACGCGCTCGACCCCGCCCTGGTGATGACGGCCTACCGCGGCGACCTGCAGATGGGCGGTGAGCCGCAGTCGGTCTACGTGCTCGAGAAGTCGAGGCTGCGGCAGTTCCGGCAGGAGGGCGGTGAGCCGTTCCGCCTGCTGCTGCGTCCGGGCAGGACGATCCAGCTCCCGGACGGTCAGGGCTCGATCAGGTTCGACGGCCTGTCGCGCGCCGTGCAACTGCAGATCAGCAGCAGCCCCGGCAAGGTCGTCCCGCTGGTCGGCGTGCTCGCCGCGATCGCCGGGCTGGTCGCGTCGCTGTTCATCCGCCCGCGCAGGGCCTGGGTACGGGTCGGTGCCGGTGACGGGGCTACCGTGGTCCAGGTCGCCGGCCTGGACCGCGTGGCCGGAGGCGACCTGGCCGGCGCCGTCGAGGACATCGAGACCGCGATCCGGTCGCGGTCGTCGGAGGGTTCGGACAGTTCGGAGAGCAAGGACACCGAGGACACCAAGGACACCGAGAGCACCGAGAGCACCGAGGGCATGGAGCGCGCGTGAACGTCGAGCAGTTCGGCTACGTCTCCGACGTCGCCTTCGTCTCCGCCACCGTCGTCTACGCACTGGCGCTGCTGGCGCACGTCGCCGAATGGGCCAGCGCCCGCAAGGTCGCTGCACCGGCACCTGCCGAGGCGACGGAGAGGGTGCGGGACCGCCAGCTCGTCGGTGCCGGTGGTCCGCCGACCACGATGACCGGCCGGCCCGTCGCCGAGCTCGCCGACGACGAGCTCTCCACCGAACGGTTCGGCCGCGTGGGTGTCTCGCTCACCGTGCTCGCGTTCGCGGTGCACGTCGGCGGGGTCGCGTGCCGCGCGCTCGCTGCCGGGCGGGCGCCGTGGGGCAACATGTTCGAGTTCGCGACCACCGGCGCTCTCGCAGTGACCTTGGCGTACCTGGTGGCCCTGCGGCTCTACCGCACCCGCTGGCTGGGACTGCTGGTCACCGCGTTCGTGGTCGTCGTGCTCGGCATCGCGATGCTGACGCCGGCGATCTACGTCGCCCCCGGTCCGCTGGTCCCGGCGCTGCACTCGTACTGGCTGGTGATCCACGTCGCCGCCGCGGCGATCGGCGGGGGCGCGTTCTGCGTGGGCGCTCTCGCGTCGGTGCTGTACCTCGTCAAGGGCCGCGCCGAGCGGCGCACTTCACCGGACCAGCGCCGCGGGTACCTCTGGCGGCTGCCGTCGTCGGTCGAGGTGGACCGGGTTGCCTACAAGGTGCACGCGTTCGCGCTGCCGTTGTGGACCTTCGCCGTGCTCTTCGGTGCGATCTGGGCGGAGTACGCCTGGGGCAGGTACTGGGGCTGGGACCCCAAGGAGACCTGGGCGTTCATCACGTGGGTCGTCTACGCGGCCTACCTGCACGCTCGGGCGACCGCCGGCTGGCAGGGGCGCAACGCCGCGATCATCGCGCTGATCGGGTTCGCGACGTTCCTGTTCAACTTCGTCGGGATCAACCTGTTCGGCTCCGGGCTGCACTCCTACGCCGGAGTCTAGCCCCGCCATTCTGGGGTGGCGCAGGAACCTGCGCGCACCTGTCGGCGAAGAAGAACGGCCTGCTGCCACATGGTCGGTCGCGCAAGGCTCCGGTCATCGAAATCGGGTTCGGCTGTGGGCTGCACCCCTACGCAGGCGTCTGAGGCTGAGCCCGCCGCGGCGCAGAAAGAAGAGCTGCCGCCCTGCAGGTGAGCCGATCGCAGAATGGCGGCGGGGACGGGCCTCAGTCGTCGGGCTTGTCGTTCGGCTTCTTGAAGCGGATCCCGCGCAGGAAGTCGGGGTCGTCGTCGGGCGCGACCGTACGCCGTCTCGGCGGGGGCGCCGGCCCGCCCGACTGGCGCGGACGGCCGATGGACAACCAGGCAACCGGTCCGAGGACCGGGACCAGCAGGATGACGAGTGCCCAGGCCCATCGGGGCAGGGTGCGCACCAGGTCCGAACGAGACTGTGCCACCTGGACCAGGCTGAAGATCGCCAATACGACCGGCACGATGACGACGAGCGCCTTGAGCATGTATTCCTCCCGACTCCAGGGTAGGTCGTGGGCCAACTCCGCGTACGGTCAGGATGGGTCACATGAACATCACGACTTCGGCCGACCTGAAGGCGGCGGCGGCCCGGATCGACGGACAGGTCGTCCGTACGCCTCTTCTGCGCGCCGGATGGGGCGACCCGCGCGTCCCGCTGTTCCTCAAGCCTGAGTCGCTGCAGCCGACCGGCGCGTTCAAGCTGCGCGGCGCCACCAACGCGGTCGCGCTGCTCGACGACGACGCGCGTCGCCGTGGTGTGGTCACGCATTCCTCGGGCAACCACGCGCAGGCCCTGGCCTGGGCCGCCCGCGCCGCCGGGGTCGCCGCCGTGATCGTGATGCCCGACGACGCGCCGGCGGTGAAGGTCGACGCGACCCGCGCACTCGGCGCCGAGGTCGTGCTGGTGCCCGCGGCCGAGCGGGAGGACGCCGCCGAGGAGGTACGACGGGAGCGCGGCGCGACGATGGTGCCGCCGTACGACGACGCCGCGGTCATCGCCGGCCAGGGCACGGTGGGTCTGGAGATCGTCGAGGACCTGCCGGAGGTGGGGACGGTCCTGGTGCCGGTCAGCGGCGGCGGCCTGGTCTCAGGCGTCGCCGCGGCGGTGAAGTCGCAGTGCCCGCAGGCGCGGGTCGTGGCCGTCGAGCCCGAGCTCGCCGCCGATCTCGCCGAGGGGTTCCGCACCGGTCGCCGTACCCGCTGGGGTGCCGAGCAGACCGCCCGCACCATCGCCGACGGGCTGCGCGTGACCTGCGTCGGCGAGCTGCCGTGGCTGCACATCCAGGCGTTGGTCGACGACGTGCTCACGGTGACCGAGGACGCCCTGCTGGCCGCGATGCGACAGATCGCGACCGGTTCCCGGCTGGTCGCCGAGCCCAGCGGGGCCACGGCCACGGCGGCGTACCTGACGCACCGCGACCGGCTTCCCGACGGCCCTGTCGTGGCGGTCGTGTCGGGCGGCAACGTGCAGCCTGACCTGCTGTCCCGCGTGCTCGGCGGTGACCTAGGCTGAGGCTGAGCCGGTGGGTCCGCGCGACGCACGCCGACCGGTCCGGCTCGGCCCGCGACCTGGCCCCGACCGACCCGGTGTGGTGAACCTTGAAGCCGTTCGTCCTCTACACGCTTGCCCGCCTGCTGCTGTTCCTGGTGACCTGGGCGCTGGTGTGGGCGGTCACCTCGATCTGGGTCGAGCCGAGCTCGGTGACCGCGCTCTGGACCGCGCTCATCTCGCTGGCGATCTCGGCCGTGGCGTCGCTGGTGTTGCTGCGCGGGCTGCGCGACCGGTTCGCCCTGCAGGTGCAGGACCGTGCCCAGCGCATCCACCAGCGCTACGACGCGGCGAAGCGCAAGGAGGACGCCGCCGACGAGTGACCCGCACGGTCGCGCACCCGAAGCGCGCTGCGACGCCCGCGAGCCCGCCTGACCCGGCGGGCCCGCGGAAGCCCGTTCAGCCCTGCGGCGCGATGTTGTGGTTGCCGCTGAAGATGTTCTCCGGGTCCCACTCCTGCTTGAGCGCGGCGAGCCGGCGGAACTTCTCGTCGCCGAACCCGGCGCGTACCTCGGCCTCGCCGGTCCCGGGCTCGAAGTTCAGGTAGAGCCCTCCGGTTGCGGCCGGCGCGCACGCAGCGGTGAACCGTTCGACCCACTCCATCTCGTACTCGGTCTCGGACGGGTCCTGCCAGCACGCGATCGGATGCGCCATGTACGGCGCGGCGCGGTTGCTCGCGGCCGTGTCGTTCTCACCCACGCGGCTGACCGCGCCGGCGTGCCGGAAGATGATCCCCTGCGTCATGGGTGAGCCGATCGCTCGTCCCACGGCGAGGTAGTCGTCGAGAACCCCGTCGGGCAGCGAGCCGAGGTGGCGCCCGCGGTGGTAGTTCAGCCAGCCGCGCGGCGCGAAGCCATCGAGCATCGCCTGGAAGGCGGTGTACGGCATCGGCTGCACGAGGTCGATCCCGCCCGCGACGATCTGCCGCAGCGGCGTCACCGCCTCCTCCGCGTCCCGGGGGTCGCCGAGGTACGCCGCGACGATCGCCAGCGCGGGCGTTCCCACCAGCTCCGGCGGTACGAAGTCCTCCGGAGGCGCCAGCACGGTGGCCAGCGCGGTGACGAGATCCTCGGGCGCCTGCTCGACGTAGTCGCGGTAGGCAGCCGCCACGTCGGCGGCACGGTCGTCGTTGGGTACGACGAGCATCCCGGCCATGATCAGCGGGGGGATCGGGTGCACGCGGAACTCGAACGACGTCACCACGCCGAAGTTGGCTCCGGCGCCGCGCAGCGCCCACATCAGCTCGGGGTTGGTGTCCTCGGTGACGTGCACCAGCTCGCCGCTCGCGGTGAGCAGGTCGGCACCGACCAGGTTGTCGCAGGTGAGCCCGAACTTCGGTGACAGCCAGCCGTATCCCCCGCCGAGGCAGAAGCCGCCGACGCCGGTCGTCGTCACGCGACCGCCCGGTGTGGCCAGGCTGAACATCTCGGTCTCGCGGTCGTACTCGCCCCACAGCACCCCGGCGTTGGCTCGCGCCGTTCCCCGCTCGGGGTCGACGTGGACGCCCTTGAGGCTGGACAGGTCGATGAGCACGCCGCCCTCGACCGCGCTCACCCCGGCGACGCTGTGCCCACCGCACCGGACCGCGAGGGGGAGCCTGCGCTGCCGCGCGAACGCCACGGCGTCGCGGATGTCGGCCGCGCCGGTGGGACGCACGATCAGCGCCGGCCGACGGTCGATCATGCCGTTGTAGACGGCACGGGCCGCGTCGAACTCCGCGTCCCCGGGCCGGATCGCCTCGCCGGAGAATCCGCCGGGCAGACCGATGTCAGCAGGTGCGGTGGAGATGGGCATGGCTGGCTCCCTCGGGAAGAGTGGGGTTCTGGCCTTCCGTTCATGCAAGACCTGCTCCCACCGGCCAGCAATAGCCCGGTTGGGCGCCGCGAGTAGCCCGATCAGGCCATGCTGGCGGCCGACACGCGGCGGACCAGGAACCGCACCGGCTCCCGGAGACTCTGTGCGACCACGCAGTACCTCTCCGTCGACCGCGCGAGCCGTTCCAGTGCCGCGTCGTCGGCGTCGGTGTCGAGGTCGGCGGTGACGACGATGTCCTGCACGCCCACGGGGACCTGCCGGTCCATGCCGAGGGTGCCGCGCGCGTCGAAGCTGCCGTCGACGCTCAGCCGGGCGGAGCGGACGTCCACCTGCATCGCGGTCGCCACGCTGCGCAGGGTCACACCGCTGCAGGCGAGCAGCGCCTCCAGCAGCATGTCGCCGGAGCACGCGTCGCTGCCGTCGCCGCCGGTCGCCGGGTGCAGGCCCGCGCGCACCGGGCCGGCCCAGCCGTCGACCGTGCAGGTGACGCCGGGGTCTCGGTAGTCACCGCGCGCGTGCAGGGGCGTACGCGCAGCCTCCGGGTCGTCGCGGTATCGCGTCCTGAGGGGATCCTGCAGTTCGCGCAGGCTCGGGGTGCTCATCGCCCCAGTGTGTACCCAGAGCCCCGCCTCCTTCGCGCCGAGATGGCGCGAATGGCCCGCTGCGTCTCAGAGGAGCAGACCGGCGGTCAGGCCGACGGCGTAGGCGAGCTCGGTCAGGCCGGTGTCGCGGAGTACGCCGACCAGGCGTACACCGGTCGCGCCCTCGCGCACCGGGTGGAGTGCTCGCAGCGCGAGCGGGGCCGACACCAGTGCGAGCAGCGCCCACGGCGTCGCGACGAGCGCGGCCACCCCGACCGCGACGTAGGCCGTCAGCACGAGCGCCGCGTACAGCCGTCGCGACCGCGCGTCGCCGAGCACCACGGCCAGCGTGCGTTTGCCGGCCTCGCGGTCGGTGGGGATGTCGCGCAGGTTGTTCGCGACGAGGATCGCGCAGGCGAGCGCTCCGATCCCGACCCCGCCGAGCAGGCTGGCGGCGGTGACGGTGTGCGCCTGCACGTATGTCGTGCCGACGACGGCGACCAGCCCGAAGAACACGAAGACGCTGACCTCGCCGAGTCCCCGGTAGCCGTACGGCCGCGAGCCGCCGGTGTAGAACCAGGCCGCGGCGATCGCGACGGCACCGACCAGCACCAGCCACCACGTGGTCGTCACGGCGAGAGCCAGCCCGCAGGCCGCGCCCACACCGAAGCAGCCGAACGCCGCAGCCTTCACCGCGCCCGGCGAGGCCAGCCTGGAGCCCACGAGCCGCAGCGGGCCGACCCGTTCGGCGTCGGTGCCGCGGATGCCGTCGGAGTAGTCGTTGGCGAAGTTCACGCCGACCTGCAGCGAGAGCGCCACCAGCAGCGCGAGCAGCGCCTTCCACCACACGAACCGGTCGGCGAACGCCGCCGCCCCCGACCCCACGAGCACGGGCGCGACCGCGGCCGGCAGCGTGCGTGGACGGGCGCCCTCGACCCAGTGCGCGATGGTGGCCATGACGGGCAAGTCTGGCAGCGGGTCGTAGCCTTGCCGTCCGTGGCGTCCCTTCGACCGGTCAGCGGACCACCGCGTGCCGTGCACGCGGCGTTGCGCGACTGGCTGGACCGGCCGGAGCCGTCCCCGCTGGTCGTCCGCACCTCGGGGTCCACCGGCGCCGCGAAGGATGTCGTGCTCAGCCGCGCGGCCATGCTGTCCTCCGCGCACGCGGCCCTGGACCGGCTCGGTGGCGGCGGTCGCTGGCTGCTGGCGCTGCCCGCGCACTACGTGGCGGGCCTGCAGGTGCTGCTGCGCTCGCTGGTCGCCGGCACCGAGCCGGTCGTGCTGGACGAGCACGCCGACTTCGACCGGGCCGTCGAGGCGCTCGACGAGACGGACCGGAGGTACGTCTCGCTGGTTCCGACGCAGCTGCAGCGCCTGCTCGACGGGCACGCCGAGGCTCTGGGCACGTTCGACGCCGTGCTCCTCGGGGGTGCGGCGGCTTCGCCGGCCCTGCTCGGCCGCGCCGCGGACGCGGGAGTTCGCGTGGTGACGACGTACGGCATGAGCGAGACATGCGGCGGCTGCGTCTACGACGGCCGTCCGCTCGAGGGTGTTGACGTGACCGCCGACGCGCAAGGTCGCATCCACATCCGCGGGCCGGTCCTGTTCGACGGCTACGCCGGCCGTCCCGACCTCACCGCGCAGACCCTGGTCGACGGAGCGCTGCGCACCCAGGACGTCGGCGGGTTCGACGCGGACGGCCTGCTGGTGGTCACCGGCCGGGTCGACGACGTCGTCGTCTCCGGCGGCGTCAACGTGGGTCTCGCGGCGGTGGAGCGGCGCGTGCGCGAGCACCACCTCGTGCGCGATGTGGCGGTCGTCGACGTCGAGGACCCCGAGTGGGGGAGCCGGGTCCGTGCCTTCGCCGTGGCCGACCCGGTGCTGACCCTCGAGACCCTGCGCGATTTCGTCGCCGCCGAGCTGCCGCGCAGCTGGGCGCCGCGCGACCTGACAGTGCTGCCCGAGCTCCCGCTGCTCGACAACGGCAAGGTCGACCGCCAGGCGCTGCGGGGTCGCGCGTGACCAATCCCCTGACCGAGCCCCTGACCGCGCAGACCTACTCGACCCCGATGGGCGTGCGCTTCCGCGGCGTCGACGTCCGCGACGGGATGCTGCTGCAGGGGCCCGCGGGCTGGGGTGAGTTCAGCCCGTTCTGGGACTACGACGCGGCCACGTCGGCTCCGTGGCTGCGGGCGGCGCTGGAGGCGGCGTGCGACGGGTGGCCGGCGTCGGTGCGCGACCGCGTCTCGGTCAACTGCACGGTTCCCGCGGTCGGGCCCGCGCGTGCGGCCGAGATCGTGCACGCCTCCCGCGGATGCCGCACGGCCAAGGTGAAGGTCGCCGAGCGGGGGCAGACCCTTGCCGACGACGTCGAACGGCTCGAGGCCGTACACGACGCCCTCGGCCCCGGCGGCCGGGTTCGTGTCGACGTCAACGGCGGCTGGGGCGTCGACGAGGCAGTCGAGGCCATCCGGCGCCTGGCCCGCTTCGACCTGGAGTACGTCGAGCAGCCGTGCGCGAGCGTCGAGGAGCTCGCGCAGGTACGCCGCCGTGTCGACGTGCCGATCGCGGCGGACGAGTCGATCCGCCGGGCCGAGGACCCCCTGCGGGTCGCCGCACTCGAGGCCGCCGACGTCGCGGTGCTGAAAGTGCAGCCGCTCGGCGGGGTGCGCGCCTGCCTCGACATCGCCGAGCGGGTCGGACTGCCGGTGGTCGTGTCGAGCGCGCTGGAGACGTCGGTGGGGATCGCGGCCGGGGTGGCGCTGGCGGCCGCACTGCCGACGCTGCCGTACGCCTGCGGGCTGGCCACCGTGCAGCTGCTGGAGCGCGACGTGGTCGACGACCCGCTGCTGCCGGTCGACGGTGCCCTGGAAGTACGCCGGCCGGTCCCGGTCGCCCAGCGCTGCGTGGCCGACGAGACGACCCGCGAACGATGGGCCGAGCGACTTGCCGACGTACGCCTCGCGATCGGGCAGGATCGGGTGCTGTGAACCCATCCACCGTCGCCGCCCGGGTCGTCGTCGACGAGCTCGTGCGCTGCGGGGTGCGCGCCGCGGTACTCGCGCCGGGGTCGCGCTCGGCGCCGCTGGCGCTCGCGCTGCTCGCCGCCGAGGAGGCGGGGCGGCTGCGCCTGCACGTCCGCGTCGACGAGCGCAGCGCGGGCTTCCTCGCCGTGGGCCTGGCCCGCACAGGTGGGGCGCCGGTGGCGGTGCTCACCACCTCGGGCACGGCCGTGGCCAACCTGCATCCGGCGGTGCTGGAGGCCTCGCATGCCGGCCTGCCGCTGGTCGTGCTGACCGCCGACCGGCCCGCCCGGCTGCGCGACACCGGCGCCAACCAGACCACCGACCAGGTCGGCGTCTTCGGCTCCGCTGCCCGGCTCGCGGCCGACCTGCCGGCACCGACCGAGTCCGGCCTCGAGTCCGCGGCGGGGCGCGGGCTGCGGCCGCTCGTGTGCCGACTCGTGGCCGCGGCGACCGGTGCCCGCACCGGCGCGCCGGGCCCGGTGCACCTCAACGTGCAGCTCGAGGACCCGCTCGTATCCACCGGCGCCGAGCAGGACGCCCTGCCGGAGGCACTGGCCGGACGACCCGACGGTGCACCGTGGACCGCGATCGCACAGACCCGTCCCCGCGACACCATCGACCCGGTGACGCTCGACGCCGCCGTACCCACGGTCGTCGTGGCAGGCGACGAGTCCGGGCCGCCGGCCCGGGTGCTCGCCGAGCGGGCCGGCTGGCCGCTGTTCGCCGAGCCCACCTCCGGTGCCCGCACCGGCACGCAGGCGTTGCGCTGCTACCGGCTGCTGCTCGACGGTCCCCTCGCGCGAGCCATCGAGCGGGTCGTGGTGTTCGGGCATCCGACGCTGTCGCGGCCGGTGGCGCGGCTGCTGTCGCGCGCCGACCTCGAGGTGGTGGTGGTCGCGCCGGACGGCGCGACCTGGAACGACCCCGGTCACGCGGCCGGCTCCGTCGTGCCCGCGGTGCGTGCCGCCGGCGAGGCCGAGCCGGCCTGGTTCGAGGCGTGGCAGCGGGCCGACAAGGCCGCCGGCCTCGCCGTCGACGCGATGCTCGACGCGCCGCCCGCGACCGGCGCCCTGGGTGCGCACCAGGTGGCGCGGGTCGTGTCGGCGGCGGTGCCACCCGAGGGGCTGCTGGTCGTCGGGTCGTCCAACCCGGTACGCGACCTCGACCTGATGGCGGCGTCGTACCCGGTCGGCGAGCGCCGCAAGGTCATCGGCAACCGCGGCCTGGCCGGCATCGACGGCACCGTGTCGACAGCGGTCGGTGCGGCGCTCGCGCGCCGGTCGTCGCGCGCACTGGCCTACGTCGGAGACCTGACGTTCCTGCACGACTGCAACGGGCTGGTCATCGGCCCGGCGGAGCCGCGGCCGGACCTCACCATCGTGGTCGCCAACGACGACGGCGGGAGCATCTTCGCCACGCTGGAGCAGGGCGGCGAGGCGTACGCCGGAGCCTTCGAGCGGCTCTTCGGGACGCCGCACGGCTCGGACCTCTCCGCGCTCTGCGCCGCCACGGGCACGCCGTACCGGCGCTGCGACACCGAGGCCGCGCTGGTCGAGGCGCTGGCGCAGCAGCAGCACGGCATCGACGTCGTCGAGGTGCGCATCGACCGCAGTGGCCGGCGTGACCTCGACCTGCGGCTGCGCGAGGCGGTCGGGCGAACGCAGGGACCACAGGCCCGGGCCGAGTAGCCCTACGCGGGGTCAGCCGCGCGGCAGCCCGTAGCGCGACCTGGTCACACCAGCCGCCGTCCGGAGCGAGAACGTCGCCGCGCCCGGGGCCCACGTGCCCAGGTCGTCGACACCGTCGCCGTCCCAGTCGCCGATGACGGGAAGGCTGGTCGCCGTGCCGAACGGGACCCGCTCGATGGTGACCGTCCCCGCGGCGTCCACCCTCCGGAGCACGAACATGCCCGTGCCCGCGTTGAACACCCCCACCTCGGTGAGCCCGTCGCCGTTCCAGTCGCCGGTGATCGGCCGTGAGCCGACGGCTCCCAGCGGGATGGCCTGCTGCGTGCCGTCCTCCTGCAGCAGGTGGAACGTCCGTGTCGCCGGCCGCCAGACTCCGACGTCGGTGACCAGGTCGCCGTCCCAGTCGCCGGTGACCGGCACGTCCCCGAGCTGCCCGAGCCGAACCGGTTCGACCACGCCCGCACCACCGCGCAGCAGGAAGGTCCGTGTCCTCGGCCGCCAGACCCCCACGTCGGTGCGCGCGTCACCGTCCCAGTCACCCGCGACCGCCACGTCTCCGCCGCGCCCGTGCGTGATGACCCGGGTGGTCCCGTTCGGCATGCGCTGCCGGAACCGGGCCGGCGCCGTACGACGGAACACGCCCACCTCGTCGGCCCCGGCGCCGTTCCAGTTGCCGGCCACCGGTACGTCGGAGCAGTTCAGGGACGTCCTGGTGCCGTACGCGTAGACGCGCCGGTGGAACGTGGCGCGCCGCACGCGGCTGCCGACTCGCTCCTCGAAGTGCAGGTGCGGGCCGGTCACGCCGCCGGAGGCGCCCACGACGCCCAGGACCGCTCCCTGGTCCACCCGCTGACCGACCCGGACCCAGGTCGCGCGCAGATGGGCGTACAGCGACGAGTGACCGTCGACGTGCTCCACCATCACCCAGCGGCCGTAGCTGCGGTTGCCCAGGTTCTCGACCCGGGACACCACGCCGGGTGCGGTGGCCAGCACCAGGTCGCCGGTGTCGCCCGGCCGGTTGAAGTCGATCGCCCGCGAGCTCGGGCTGTGCGACGCCCGAGTCGAGCCCGCCCATCGCTGGCCGCACGAGAAGGGCATCTCGTGGTCCGGGACGGCGGCAGCGGCCACGGCGGGTGCGCCGGTCACGAACAGAACGGCGGCAGAACCTACGACCCACCCACGCCACGCCATGCCCATCGACCCCTCCCCGCGTCCGAAACCGGGCGCATCGACCACTGACGCACCACCATCAATCACTTGAGCCCCAGAAACCTCAACGGTAGTGCGAGACTCCGAGGCTGTCTCGGTTCCGCAGGCAAAGACGCACGCCGCGCACAGCGAGCAGAGGCGCGGTTTTGCGCCTCGTTGACGGCTAGCGCGCCGGCGACCCGTCGGGGTTGCGGTCGAGCAGCCACAGCCCGGCCCACAGCTTCAGGTCGAGCTCGTAGCCCTCGTCCCCCTTGCGCATCAGCCACGCCGGTGCGTCGGCCACGGGAACCTCGTGCACCTCGATCTGCTCGTGGCCCACTCCGCCGCCGGGCCCGACCCGGTGCAGGTCGGTCGCCCGCGCGAAGGCGACGCGCTCGTTGCTGATCCCGGCCGACGCCGGCCCGGTGAGCAGTACCTCGACGTGCTCGGCCTGCCATCCGGTCTCCTCGACCAGCTCACGGCCCGCGGCGGCCTCGACCGTGTCGGCGGCGTCGGTGTCGCCCACCAGCCCGGCCGGCATCTCGATCGTCCGCGCGTCGAGCGGCGCGCGGAACTGCTCCACGAACAGCACGTGGTCGTCGGGCGTCGTGGCCGCGATGATCACGACCAGGCCGGAGTCGCTGTGGCTGCGCTCGACGTACTCCCATCGCCCGCGGCGGAGCAGCCGCAGCCACTGCCCGTCGTGCAGCGTCTCGACGCTTTCCGCGCGACCTTCGGGCGTCCCGGACAAGGGTCAGGACTCCAGCGCGTCGCGCACGGGAACCAGCTTGGCCTGCGACTCGGCCAGCTCGGCCTCGGGGTCGGAGTCGGCGACGATCCCGCAGCCCGCGAACAACCGCACCTGCGCACCGTCGACCTTTCCGCAGCGCAGCGCGATGCCCCACTCGCCGTCTCCGGACGCGTCCATCCAGCCGACCGGTCCGGCGTAGCGGCCGCGGTCCATGCCCTCGACCTCGTCGATCAGCGCGACCGCGTCGCAGGTGGGTGTTCCCCCCACGGCCGCACTCGGGTGCAGGGCGGCGGCCAGCCCGAGGGCGGTGCTGGTCAGTGCGGTGCCGTCCGGCGACGTTGTGGTCGGGGTCGGGTGGGCCGGGGCGGAGGGCTCGTGCGGGCGGTGCATGACCCCGGTGACGTCGGTCGCCAGGTGCATGACGTTGGGGAGGTGCAGCACGAACGGCGTCTCCGGGACGTTCATGCTCGTGCAGTGCGGGGCCAGCGCGTCGGCGACGGAGCGCACGGCGTACTCGTGCTCCTCGAGGTCCTTGCTCGAACGGGCCAGGGACCCGGCGAGCGCGAGATCGTGGTCGTCGTCGCCGGTCGGCCGAATCGTGCCGGCCAGCACCCGCGAGGTCACCAGCCCGCGCTCCCGGCGTACGAGCATCTCCGGGGTCGCGCCGAACAGTCCGTCGACGTGGAACGTCCAGCAGCTCGGGTAGTGGTGGGCCAGGTTCTGCAGCGGCCACCGGACGTCGATCTCGCTCGCGCTCTCCGCGACCAGGTCGCGCGCGAGCACGACCTTCTCCAGGCCGCCGGCCGAGATCCGGCGCACGGCGTCGGCGACCACCGACTCCCACTCCGCCCCCGAACGCGAGCCGTCGGTGAAGACGACGTCCTGCGGCGGCTCCGCCGGCCGGTCCGCCTCCAGGTCGGGTGTGCCGGGCAGCGTGCCCTGGCCGATCGTCGTGACCCACCAGGTGTCGCCCCGGCGGCCGACCGCGACCTCGGGCACGACCAGCGTGGACGCCCCCGGCTCGTCGGCGAACGCGAACGAGCCGAACGTCACCAGGCCGCTGCCGGGCACCCGCACCTCGTCGCGTACGACCGCGGACGTGACCACGGCGCGCCACCACGCCTCCGCGTCGGCGAACCGCCCGGCGCCGCCGGTCTCGACCCGGGCGGCGCAGCCCCAGCCGACGAGGCCCTGACCCTGGCGTACCCACGCCAGCGGCCCGACCTCGGGCAGCAGCGACAGCAGCGGCCCTGGGTTGGGAACGGCCGTCGACCGCACCACGAGCGGCATCGCGTCGGGGACTCCGGCGGCAAGACTGGTCACGAGGGGCAAGCGTACGACCCGATCCACGGACGGTGACGCTCGGCGTGCAAGGGTGGACGGGACCGAAGCGAGAGCGCGGAGCCCGCGACCGAAGCGAGAGCGCGGAGCGCAGCGACGGGCGAACTGCGAGGGAGCAAGGAAGACGACGTGAGTCGCGCGAGCCTGGACAAGGACCCGCACGAGGTCGCGGCGATGTTCGACGACGTCGCCGAGCGCTACGACCGCACCAACGACGTGCTGTCGCTCGGCCAGGACCGCCGCTGGCGCAAGGCGGTGGTCGCCGCGGTCGACCCCAGGCCGGGGGAGCGGGTGCTCGACCTCGCGGCCGGGACGGGCACGTCCAGCCTGCCGTTCGCGCAGGCCGGCAGCATGGTCGTGCCGTGCGACTTCTCGCAGGGCATGCTCGCGGTCGGCAAGCGGCAGCAGCCGCGGCTGCCGTTCACCGCCGGAGACGGCACCCGGCTGCCGTTCGCCGACGCGTCCTTCGACGCGGTGACGATCTCGTTCGGGCTGCGCAATGTTGTCGACAGCGACGCCGGGCTGCGCGAGCTGCTGCGGGTCACCCGTCCCGGCGGCCGTCTGGTGGTCTGCGAGTTCAGCCGGCCCACCTGGCGGCCCTTCCGCACGGTCTACGTCGAGTACCTCATGCGCGCTCTTCCCCCGGTCGCGCGTGCCGTGTCCTCCAGCCCCGAGGCCTACGTCTACCTCGCGGAGTCGATCCGTGCCTGGCCGGACCAGGCGGCGCTCGCCGCCCGGATCGAGGCGGCGGGCTGGCGCTCGCCGCAGTGGCGCGACCTCTCCGGCGGCATCGTGGCCCTGCACCGTGCGACGCGTCCCTGACCGGGTTCGAGGCACCGACCTTTCGCGTCGAGATTGCGCGAGTGCCCCGCGGTTCGCACGCCGTTGGGGATGGGCCTAGACTGACCCCGACGAGGGTTCGTGAAGTTTTTCACGAAGTCGCAAAGACGCCCTCGCAAGGGCAGCGAGCGAGCGCAGTTCGAACGGGAAGGGTGACGCGGTCATGACGCGGACCACCGCCGACGAGCGGCAGGCCGATGTCATCGTCGTCGGCGCCGGCCCCGCTGGCGCGACGGCCGCCTACCACCTCGCGCAGACCGGGCTCGACGTCCTGCTGCTGGAGAAGACCGCGTTCCCCCGCGAGAAGGTCTGCGGCGACGGGCTGACGCCGCGGGCCGTACGCCAGCTCACCCGGATGGGCATCGACATCGACGCCCCCGGCTGGATCCGCAACCACGGGCTGCGCATCGTCGGCGGCGGGCACCATCTCGAGCTGCACTGGCCGGAGCTGTCGTCGTTCCCCGACTACGGCCTGGTGCGCACCAGGTACGACTTCGACGAGATCCTGACCAACCAGGCGCAGAAGGTCGGCGCCCGCCTGCACGAGCGCACCGCCGTCACCGGTCCGGTCCTCGACGAGGCGACCGGCCGTGTGGTCGGGGTGCGGGCCCGCACCGTCGACGACAAGGGTCGTCGTACCGGCGACGAGACCGAGTTCCGCGCGCCGGTCGTCGTCGCGGCCGACGGTGTCTCGGCCCGGCTGGCGCTCGCCATGGGCTGGCAGAAGCGCGACGACCGGCCGATGGGCGTCGCCGTGCGCACCTACTACACGAGCCCGCGTCACGACGACGACTGGATGGAGTCCTGGCTCGAGCTGTGGGACGGCAAGCCCGGCGAGGGCAAGCTGCTGCCCGGCTACGGCTGGATCTTCGGTGTCGGCGACGGCACTGCCAACGTGGGTCTCGGCATCCTCAACACCTCGTCGGCCTTCGGCAAGGTCGACTACAAGGACGTCCTGCGACGCTGGCTGCTCAACACCCCCGAGGAATGGGGCTTCCGCGACCACAACATGGTCGGTGAGATCCGCGGCGCCGCGCTGCCGATGGGGTTCAACCGCAAGCCGCACTACCAGGACGGCATGCTCCTGGTCGGCGACTCCGGCGGCATGGTCAACCCATTCAACGGCGAGGGCATCGCCTACGCCATGGAGTCCGCCGTGATCGCCGCCGAGGTCATCACCGAGGCGCTGGCGCGCCCCGACGGGCAGCAGCGCGAGCTCGCGCTGAGCGCCTACCCGCGCGCGCTCGACGCGGCGTACGGCGGCTACTACACGCTGGGCCGGCTGTTCGCGCGGACGATCGGCAACCCGCACGTGATGAAGTACGGCACGAGGTACGGCCTGCCGCGCCCGTTGCTGATGAAGTTCACCCTGAAGCTGCTCGCCAACCTCACCGACCCGCGAGGTGGCGACGCGATGGACCGGGTCATCAACGCGATGAGGAAGATGGCACCGGCAGCTTGACGAGGCGTAGTGAAAGCAGGGGCCGGACCCGGCCCTAGGATGACCGGATCGTCACCGTCTGGCACGGTGGGCGAACGACCAGGAGAGGGGAGAAGTCGGCGTGGAGCTCTACGTGCCGATTCTCGGACTGCTGATTCTCGGGGCGGGTTTCGCGGTCTTCTCGGTGGTTGTCAGCGCACTCACCGGCCCGGGGCGCTACAACCGCGCACGGCTCGACTCCTACGAGTGCGGCATCGAGCCGACCCCGCAGCCGGTGGGCGGTGGCCGGTTCCCGGTCAAGTACTACATCACCGCGATGATGTTCATCATCTTCGACATCGAGATCGTGTTCCTCTACCCGTGGGCGGTCGCATTCGACTCGATGGGCACGTTCGCGCTGGTCGAGATGGTGCTGTTCATCGCGACGATCTTCGTCGCCTATGCCTACGTGTGGCGACGCGGCGGACTCGAGTGGGACTGACCCGGCCTGAGCCGTCGGTAGGGGATTGAGAGAGACCATGGGTATCGAGGAGAAGCTTCCCAGCGGGGTGCTGCTGACGACCGTCGAAGGCGTCGCCGGCTACTTCCGCAAGGCGTCGTTCTGGCCGGCCACGTTCGGGCTGGCGTGCTGCGCGATCGAGATGATGACCTCCGGCGGGCCGCGCTACGACCTCGGCCGGTTCGGCATGGAGGTGTTCCGGGCCTCGCCGCGCCAGGCCGACCTGATGATCGTCGCCGGCCGGGTCAGCCAGAAGATGGCCCCGGTCCTGCGGCAGATCTACGACCAGATGGCCAGCCCCAAGTGGGTGCTGGCGATGGGTGTGTGCGCCTCCAGCGGCGGCATGTTCAACAACTACGCGATCGTCCAGGGCGTCGACCACGTCGTACCCGTCGACATGTACCTCCCCGGATGCCCGCCCCGGCCGGAGATGCTGATCGACTCGATCCTCAAGCTGCACGACAAGGTGCAGGCGACCAAGCTCGGCACGAACCGGCTCGCGGAGATCGAGGAGCAGGAGGCCGACCGCATGCAGGCACTGCCGACCTCCCAGATGAAAGGTCTCCTCCGGTGAGCCGTGACGAGGAGCGGTCCCAGACGACCGACGACCACGCAACGACCGAGCAGGCCTCCGGCGCGACCGAGTCCAGCAACGTCGAGGAGGCGGTCGAGCAGGTCCCGGAGAAGGCCCCCGAGCACGAGGGCATCACCGACCGGATGCCGGAGAACGCGCCTCCCGAGACCGGTGCGCCCGAGACCCGGGTCGAGGTGGTCGAGGTCCGCAAGGGCATGTTCGGCGCCCGCGGCACCGGCGACACCTCCGGGTACGGCGGACTGCGCCGCGCGGTCGCGATGCCGGGCTCGTCCTCGCGGCCGTTCGGCGGCGACCTCGACGCGATGGCCGACAGCTTCGACGCCGCGCTGCGCGCCGAAGGCATCGACGACGCGATCGAGAAGGTCGTCGTACACCGCGGCGAGATCACTTTCTACATCCGCCGGCAGCACCTGCTGCGCACGGTCCAGCAGCTGCGCGACGACGCGGCGCTGCGGTTCGAGCTGTGCTCGGGTGTCTCGGGTGTGCACTACCTCGAGGACACCGGGCGCGAGCTGCACGCGGTCTACCACCTGCTGTCGATGACCCACAACCGGCGGATCCGCCTCGAGGTCGCGTGCCCCGACGCCGACCCGCACATCCCTTCGGTGGTGGCGGTCTACCCGACCGCCGACTGGCACGAGCGCGAGACGTACGACTTCTTCGGGATCATCTTCGACGGCCATCCCGCGCTCACCCGGATCGAGATGCCGGACGACTGGCCGGGCCACCCGCAGCGCAAGGACTACCCCCTCGGCGGCATCCCGGTCGAGTACAAGGGCGCGACCATTCCGCCGCCGGACCAGCGGAGGGCTTACAACTGATGTCCGACACAGGCACACAGGGCGCGGGCACCCACGACACCGGCCCGCAGGCCAGCTACACCAGCTCGCCCAACGCCGAGGACCCGTACGCCTCCTCGCAGGAGACGTCGGGCGGCAAGGTCTACACCGTCACCGGCCAGGACTGGGACACCGTGGTCGCCGGCATCGCCGAGGCCGACGAGGAGCGCGTGGTCGTCAACATGGGTCCCCAGCACCCGTCCACCCACGGGGTGCTGCGGCTGATCCTCGAGCTCGAGGGCGAGACGGTGACCGAGGCCCGGTGCGGCATCGGCTACCTGCACACCGGCATCGAGAAGAACATGGAGTTCCGCAACTGGGTGCAGGGCACGACTTTCTGCACCCGGATGGACTACCTCGCGCCGTTCTACAACGAGGCGGCGTACTGCTTCGGCGTCGAGCGGCTGCTCGACATCGAGGACGACGTGCCCGAGAAGGCGCACGTCATGCGGGTCCTGCTGATGGAGCTCAACCGCATCTCCTCGCACATGGTCGCGATCGCGACCGGCGGCATGGAGATCGGCGCGCTGACCGTGATGACGATCGGCTTCCGCGAGCGGGAGAAGGTGCTCGACGCGTTCGAGTTGATCACGGGCCTGCGGATGAACCACGCCTATATCCGGCCCGGCGGGATCGCTCAGGACCTGCCCGACGCTGCGCTCGACCACGTCAAGGACCTACTCGCCTGGATGCGGAAGCATCTGCCGGAGTACGCCGCGTTCTGCAACGAGAACCCGATCTTCAAGGCCCGGCTGGGCGGGGTCGGCTACCTGGACCTGGCCGGCTGCCTGGCCCTGGGCATCACCGGGCCGCCCTTGCGCTCCACCGGCTACGACTGGGACCTGCGTAAGAAGCAGCCGTACTGCGGCTACGAGACCTACGACTTCGAGGTGCAGACCTGGGACACCCCCGACGCGTACGGGCGGTTCCGGATCCGGCTGAACGAGATGTGGGAGAGCCTGAAG
>DATMEB010000243.1:0-9129 GCA_035557095.1 Nocardioidaceae bacterium
CCTGGCCGTCGCCGGTACCTGCGTCGCTGGTCATGAAACCGCCCTCCCCAGTGCTGTCCCGTCACAGTCGACGCCGACACCGCTCAAGCCTTGTTCGAGTGCGGCCTGCAGCGCGACCACCGCCTGCTGGATCGAGGCCACCGCCTCACCGGCCGACGCGCTGCTGGGCAGGTTCTCCAGCTCGGCCGAGACACTGTCGATCGAGCTCTGAAGGGCGCCCACGTCGGACTCGACGACCGCACCGAGGTTCTCGCTGACGGTGCCCAGCGCGGCGAGGAACCCGTCGACCGTCTCCTCGACCTGCGCACTGCTGGAGTTCAGGCTGAGGTCTCCGAACTGTGTGCCGGCGGCCCGTAGCTCGTCAACGCTGTCGCACAGCTGCGTCTCCGCGGACGGCTCTCCGCCGGCGCACCCGGTCAGCAGCGCCAGCGGCAGCGCTATGGCAAACAGCAGGCCTACGCCTCGACGGTGGTTGCTCCGCATGATGGTCCTCCGTCCGGGCACCGGCCGCGCGAACGGCCTCCTCGACGGCGGATTCGTCGTCTACTGACGATGGAATGCCAATGCTGCGCCCGGAGCATCACCCGCTGCGGGTGAAGTTCTGCCCCGGCGTGGCACACGGGCCCGGACATGTCCGAAAGTTCATACTCAGCGGAGGAGGCGACAGGTCCCCGCGGTGCACGAGTCTGACGACGGCTGCGCGGACCCGGTCGCGCGTACGCTCGCCATGTCGTCCAGGGCCGTCCACTGTCGTCCACAACAGGAGCCGCTCGTGGGCCAGAACTCGCGGTGATCAGGTGTCCAGCGCAACGGGGCCACAGTCACAGGAGCCCATGCAGGGTGCGGCCTACCTGCGGTTGATCCTGCTCGGCGCGCTGATCGGAATCCCGGCCGCGCTGCTCGCCGCCGGGTTCCTCGCCTTCGTGAACCTCGTCGAGGGATGGCTCTGGGACGACCTGCCCGCCGCACTCGGAGCCTCGACACCCCCGTGGTACCTCGTGGTCGGCCTGCCCGTCGTCGGGGCGCTCGTGGTCGTGGCCGCGCGCACCCTGCTTCCCGGCGACGGCGGACACTCACCGCTGGCCGGCATCGGCGGGGGCGTCACGCCACTCGCGTACGGACCCGGCGTCGCCCTGGCGGCGATCGGCACGCTGGGTTTCGGCGCAGTGCTCGGCCCGGAGGCCCCGCTGATCGCGCTCGGGTCGGTCGTCGGCATGGCCGTGACACCGATGGTTCGGCTCGGACAGCGCGAGACCCAGGTGGTCGCCACCGCGGGCTCGTTCTCCGCGATCTCGGCACTGTTCGGCGGACCGGTGGTGGCCGGCGTGCTCCTGCTGGAGAGCGGTGTCGGGCTCGGGGCCGCGGTGATACCCGCCCTGCTTCCCGGCCTGGTGGCCGCCGCCGTCGGCTACCTGATCTTCACCGGGCTGGGCGACTGGGGCGGGCTGCCGACGACGGTGCTGTCCGTGCCGAGCCTGCCGGCGTACGACGGCACGCGCGTGATCGACCTCGTCATCGCCATCGGGATCGGGCTGATCGCCGCGCTACTGGTCTTCGCGGTCAAGCGACTCGCCACCGCGGCCAACGGCCTGCATCGGGGGCGCATGAGCCTGGCCGGGCTGCTTGTCGGCGGCGGTCTGGCCGTGGGGGTGCTCGCACAGCTGGCCACCATGCTGGGCGTGAGCTCGCAGGACGTGCTGTTCTCAGGGCAGGCGTCGATACCCGCGCTGGTCGCTGAGGACTCCACGCGTGTGCTGCTGATCCTGCTGGTCGCCAAGGCCCTCGGCTACGCGATCTGCCTCGGCTGCGGCTTCCGCGGCGGACCGGTGTTCCCGGCGATCTTCCTTGGCGTCGGCCTCGGGGTGCTCGCCGCCGTCTGGTTCGACATCTCCCCCACGTTCGCCGTCGCCGTCGGAACGGCCGCGGGCATGGCGGCTACGACCAAGCTGCTGTTCTCGTCGCTGGTGCTCGCCGCCTTGCTGACCGGACGCGAGGGCATCGACGCGATGCCGGCCGCCGTCCTCGCCGCATGCGCGGCCTGGGCCGCCACGATGGCGCTGACCCGTCGCGCTGCTGCAGGCGCCGCCGGTGCGGCGACCGGCGACCAGGCAGCACGCTGAGGGTCAGTCGGCGTCCGCGGCCTCGGCCTGCTCCTTGAGGGTCGCGAGCCTGCGATCCCAGGCGCTCGACAGGTCGGCGAGCCAGCGCGCCGAGGCGTCGAGCGGGCCGGTGTCGGCAGAGAACAGCACCTCGCGGCCGACCCGCAGGCGGACCACGAGGTCCGCGCTCTCGAGCACCTGCAGGTGCTTGACCACCGCCTGCCGCGACACCGGCAGCTGCTCGGCCAGGCTCGTCGCGCTGGCCCGTCCCACCTCGACCAGGACGTCGAGGAGCTGCCGGCGGGTCGGGTCGGCGAGCGCCGACAGCACCATCCCGATGCGCTCGACCGGGGTTTCCCCGGTCGAGCGAGCACTCGGGTGAGCGGTCGGGCGGGGGCTCATGCTGAAGTCACGCCGCGTCGCGCTCGGCGTCCTGCTTGGCCATCCCGAGCTGGATCCGCCAGCCCTCGACGTTGCCCTCGAAGGCAGCGGCGCGGCGCTCTGCCGACGGGTACAGCACGTCGAAACCGCTCTCGACGACGCGCAGCAGCGTGCCGCCGGGCTGCTCGGAGAGGAAGAACTCCACCAGCGTCGCGTTGTCCTCTGCCGGCACGAGGCTTGCGTCGTCACCAGTGCGGTAGGCGACGTAGCGCGGCGCGTCGCTGGAGACGAGCAGCACGGGGAACCGCCCGTAGGGCGGGAAGTCGACGATGACGACGTCGCCGTCGCGTTCCACCGTGCGGCGCGGCGGCTCGCCGTCCCCGATCCACCACCCGGGCTCGGTCACGAGGCGCCACACCCGGTCGACGGGCGCGTCGATGAGGACCTCTCGTTCGATCCGGTTCGGAACGTCTGCGGCTGCAGTCATGGCGTCCAGCTCCTCCTTCTGCGTCGTCCAGTTGCTACCAGATGGTTGCACATCACTGCGATCAGGCGCAACCGTTCGGTAGCACCTCGCCGAATAATGGGTGGAGCGTGGTCGTGCCGTGCTGGTTACGTGGAACCGTGCGAGTCTCCTTCGACAAGACCGGACGCCGTCGCTACGCCGTGACGGTGGAGCGCCGGCAGGCCGCGAACGTGGTCATGCATCCGGCGCCGGGTTACGACGACTGGCTGCCGCACGACCTCGTCCACTTCCTCGTCGAGCGAGAGGTCGGCCTGCGCGACGGGATCTTCGGCCAGCTGGCCGCAGGCGGTGACGCCCACACGTTCGTACCGACCGACGAGCAGCGGACCCGGCGCTGGGCGCGGCGTAGCGAACGCCGTAACGCGGGCAGCGGCCGGCAGATCGACCGCTCCGAACGGGTCGCGTTCGCCGTGCACAACGAGTGGAACCTCCGCGCCGGCCGGCACCGGTCGAGACTGCCCCGCGACCCGGAGACCGACGCCGACGTCCAGGCGGTGCTGCCCGCTCTCGACGACGCGGCGCGGGCCTGGCATGCCCTGCCGGTGCACGGATCGCTGGTGTTCACCTGGCCTTGGCCGGAACGGGGCGAACGGCGCGCTTCCCCGCGGCGTACGCCGAACACGCCGGTGCCCCCGCATCGCTGAGCCCTGAGGTCCAGGCTCCCCGGGGGCCCATGTCCCACCGGGGTCGCAGCGCAAAGGCCTCCTCGCCCGACCCTTGCCCGATCTGGTCCCCACGCGTATAGTCGACAAAGTTCATGAAGTTAAGTTAATTGGCGGGTGACCCCGATGTCCGACGCACAGCTCGAGCAGCTCATGCATCGTCGGGTGCTCCCCGCCATGTTCATGGCGGTGGTGGTGTTCTGCCTCGCGTTGATGACCATGGCACTTCTCGACGGAGCGTGGCTGGCCGGCCTGGTGCACGCCGGCGCCGCGTTGGGCCTCGCCTGGCTCGCCGACTCGTGCCGAGCCCGCGAGAGCCGGCCGTCGGAGCCACCGACGCAGCCGGTCCACCACCCTGCCGTGAACCCCATGTGACTCCCGCCCTGCGGGCGGGCTCGCCGCCGGCGCGGGTCGCGTCGGTGGCCTTACCCCGAAGACACGCCGGAATCTGCGAAGTGGTTGACCGATCACGTAACTGTCCATACTCTAGTCAACAACTTAACTTTATGGACACGGGGGGAAACCCATGCGCAGTCTGGTTCTACTCGGATTCGTCGGGCTCATCGCGCAGCTCGTCGACGGCTCGCTCGGGATGGCGTACGGCGTCACCTCCTCGACGATGCTGCTGGCGGTCGGGGTCGCCCCCGCCGCCGCGTCCGCCGCGGTGCACTTCTCCGAGATCGGCACCACGCTGGTCTCGGGCGCAGCGCACTGGAAGTTCGGCAACGTCGACTGGCGCACGGTCGGCATCCTGGCCGTACCGGGCGGCGTCGGCGCCTTCTTCGGCGCGACGTTCCTGTCCAGCCTCGACGGCGACATCGCCAAGCCCTGGGTGGCGCTGCTGCTGCTGAGCCTCGGCATCTACGTGCTGTACCGGTTCCTGCGCCTGGGCGGTCGCCGGCCGCAGTTCAAGAGCCGTCCTTCCGCGCTCTTCCTGGCGCCGATGGGCGTCGTGGCCGGCGTGATGGACGCGATCGGCGGCGGCGGCTGGGGCCCGGTGGGCACCACCTCGCTGCTGTCGTCGGGCCGGCTGGAGCCGCGCAAGGTCGTCGGCTCGATCGACACCTCGGAGTTCGTGGTCGCCATCGGTGCCTCCGCCGGGTTCCTGGTGGGCCTGGGCTCGCAGGGCATCAACTTCGCCTGGGCACTGGCACTCCTGGCCGGTGGTGTGATCGCCGCACCGTTCGCCGCCTGGATCGTGCGACACCTCGCAGCGCGGGTGCTCGGCGTCGCAGCCGGCGGCTTCATCGTGCTGACCAACGCGAAGACGATGATGGAGAGCTGGCTGGGGTTCGAGGAGACCGACGCGTCGCTGTGGGCGATCCTCGCCGTGCTCACGGTCGCCTGGGTCTCGCTGATCGTGGGTGCCGTCAACGCGGAACGCGCCTCGAGGCGCCGCCTGGCCGAAGAGTCCGAGGACGCACCGCTGGTCGCGTGAGCGGCCCTCGCGCCCCATCGGGTTGGATGATCTGAGCACGACCCCGGATCCCGTACTCCCCCGCACTGACGGGCCGCGCCGGTTCCTTCAGCCGGCGCGGCCCGTCTACGCGTCCGCCGGACCTCGGCCGGACCGCCTGAGCACCCGCGAGCCCCGCGTCGCGGCCGTCGGTTGGGGCGTCGGCGGCGACGCGGGGCCGCGGGGTCGTCAGGGGATATTCCCCGATCGCGTGTCGGACCGTGGTCGACACAAGACGCCAGGACGCCTCGGGCGACCTGCTGGCATGGTCCGAAGGTGCTCGACCCGGGTAAACATTCCCTGGTTTTTCCGACAAGTCAGGACCTGAGGTCTAGCGTCGCCCCCATCTGAGTCGCTAACCGTGTTGGGGGCATTACGGTGCGTAGAATCCTTCAGAACCGTGTCGCGGCGGTCGCCGCGGGGGCAGCAGTCGTCATCGGGCTCGGGTCGACAGCCGCAGGAGCCGCCGCCCTGATCACGTCGGCGGACATCAAGAACGAGAGCGTCCGAGCGGTCGACATCGACCGCGGCGGGGTCACCACGGCCGAGCTTCGCGACGGCGGGCTCCGCATCGCCGACCTGACCTCGGACCTCCAGCAACGGATCCGGTCAGGCACCCGGGGCGACCGTGGTCCGCGCGGCCCGCGCGGGCGGCGTGGCGAGGAGGGCCCACGGGGCAGGTCCGGTGGTCCCGGCGCCAACCTGCAGCGAGTGGCGACCCTGCGCTGGTACCCCGTCAACCAGGCGGGCAACACGTTCGGCGTGGGCACGACTCCGCAGAACGCCGCGTTCGACGGGGCACACATCTGGGTGACCAACACCGGCAGCGACTCCGTGACCAAGGTGCGGGCGGCCGACGGCGCCGTCGTGGACACGTTCCCGACCGGCAACGCCCCGGTCGACGTGGCCTTCGACGGTGCAAGCATCTGGGTCACCAACAGCGGTGCCGACACCGTCACACAGCTGCGCGCCTCGAACGGTGTCGTCCAGGGGACGTTCCCGACCGGGAACGGCCCACGCGGCATCGCCTTCGACGGCAGCAGCATCTGGGTCACCAACTCCATCTCCGACACCGTCACCAAACTGCGCGCGTCCAACGGCGCCGTCGAGGGCACTTTCCCGACCGGCGAGAACCCACTCGGTATCGCCTTCGACGGGGGCGCCGTCTGGATCGTCAACGCCCACAGCAACACGGTCACCAAGCTGCGGGCCTCCGACGGCCGCCGGCTGGGCACCTTCGGCACCGGCAACACCCCGCATGACGTCGCCTTCGACGGCGGCAGCATCTGGGTCACCAACGCGCTGGGGAACAGCGTCACGAGGCTGCGCGCCTCGGACGGCAACCGCCTGGACACGTACGCCGTCGGCGCCACGCCGATGGGTGTCGCCTTCGACGGCACGAACATCTGGGTCAGCAACCAAAGCGATGACACCGTCACTAGGCTGCGCGCGTCCGACGGGTCACGACGAGGGACCTTCGCCGTGGGCAACAGACCTCTCGGCGTGGTCTTCGACTCCGCTAACATCTGGGTCGTCAACACCGGCAGCGGGAACATCACGAAGCTGTGACGCGTCCTCGTCGCGACGCCCCTCCTTCAGCGTGACGAGCCGGCCTGCACGGTGCCGGTGCGGCGACGCGGAGGGAGGGTGTCGCGTGTTCAGCGAGGACGAGATCGCCTACCTGCGGTCGCAGATGCTCGCGCGGCTGGCGACACTGGGGCGCGACGAGCAGCCAGACGTCGTCCCCGTCGGCTTCGAGTTCGACGGCCGGTACTTCTGGGTCGGAGGCCCGGGTCCGTCGGTCCTGCTGACCCGGAAGTTCCGCAACGTCGAGGACGGCCCGCGCAAGGTGGCGCTCGTCGTCGACGACATGGTGTCCTTCGACCCGTTCATCACCCGCTGCATACGGGTGTACGGCCACGCCGAGGCGCCCTTCGAACGCACGGGGATGTCGGGCCCTGGCTTGTACATGCGGGTCACGCCGCGGATCTCCTGGAGCTGGAACATGGCGGGCGAGCCCGTCGGCGAGACCTGGTACGAAGCGCGGCGGACCGTGCACGAGCAGCCCGACGCCGGCTAGGCGCACGCGGCACGCCGCCGGCGGTAGTCGTGGGTCACGAAGAACAGCAGCGGCGCCCAGGCCACGAGCGGCGTGTAGAACACGAGGATCTCCGCACCGGGTGGTGTGCATCCTGGAGGGAGCGGCTCGAGTGGTCCCGCGATGCCGAACATCTGGTGCAGCAGCTGGTACACCGTGAGCGCGGCGATGACGGTTGCACCGACGGTCGCCGGGATCGTTGCCGCCCTGACGGGGACCCGTCGTCCACCGACGCCCGGCACCCATCGCGGCACCACCTCACCCCATGGGCGGACGAGCCCGAGGGTCAGCAGCGCGAGCGCCATAGACACCAGCGACAGACTCGCCTGGTACACGCTCTCGCCGACAGAGCCGGTCTCGCAGGGTCCTGGCCCGTTGACCAGGGAGTCGAACACATGGCTCAGCCTCCACAGCGCGGAGGGGAGCACGCACAGCGGCACGGCGACCGCGGCGACGGTCGCCCATCGCCCCGGGGGTGACGCTGCGCTGCGGGGAGGCGCGTTCGTGGTGGTAGCGGTCATGACAGCTCCTCGGCGATCGGATGCGGTGTTGGGACGCGGCTGGGGGACTCGGCGACTCGACCGACGACGCACCGAGCCCAGGTACGCCGCTGATACGAGAGTGCGGCGACCGCGAGAGCCAGGCCGTACGGTCCGAAGGCTCCACCGAGCACGAACCACCACAGCGAGACCTGCGCGTCGTACTCGATGACTCCGGTGGCCAGGAACGGCACGGCCAGCAGTAGTCCCATGCCGTATGGCGCCAGCGTCGCCGCGCCCAGCCAGCCGGGGACCAGCAGCAGCGGGCGTGGAAGCGCGGAGCCCCAGCGAGTCGTCAGTCCGACGAGAAGCACGATGCCGAGCACGGCAAGAATCGCAGTGACGTCGATGCCCCGGTGCTGCAGCCAGCCCGCCAGGCCCGCGTAGTCCCCCACGTCGCTCGAGGAGAGCCCGGCGACCGTGCCGCCCAGGCCGATCGCGGTCTTGGCCGCGACGTACGGGACGAAGCAGACGAGGCCGACGGCGGCGACCAGGCGCACACCCCGGGACGACGCGCTCGGGGCAGGTCTCATGACGTCGACAACACCCCCGAGCGGGTGCCACCCGCCACACCGTGGACAGGTGCCGCGAAGCCGGTGCCGCAAGGACAGAGCAGCGCCGAAGAGCAGCAGCGCGCCGAGCGCAGCGGCGCCCTGGCCCCCGAGCCGTATCCAGGCGACGTGCCCGTCGGGGCCGGTGACGCGACCTGTGGTTGCGAGCTCCACCAGCGACACGACCAGCCCGAAGCCGGCGATCACCGCGGCCGACGTCCGGACACCGGCGAGGAGCATGTGAGCGAGCGGGCGACGCAACCGGTGTCGCGTCGTACCCGCGGCCAGCACCGCGCAGCCGAGCAGAAGACCTGTGACCAGCCACGCGCGCTCGAGCCAGGCGACCGCGCGCTCGCTGCGTACGCCACCCAGCCGGGCCAACGCCGCCACCATCGCGAATGCTGCCGCATGATCGTGCCGTCCTCCGTACGGTCGATTCGCCAGTGCCGATGTGTCGATCGTCGAACTCGTCGGCCCGCGACAGATCCCCCTTGCGAGGGACCTCACTCCCCGGCCGGGCGGTGCTAGGCGGCTATGTCCATCGCCAGACGCGGGGCGTGGCGACCAGGGCGAGGAGCCCGGCCGTCCCGGCGCTCTTCAGCGTCCCGGAGTCGGCAGGGCAGGCAGGCCGACCTAGCCGGCGGGGCGAGCGACCGGGACCCTCGCGGCCGAGGGACGGGCGTCGCCGCCGCGGCGCCACGAGACCCAGAACAGGATGATCGCGAGGATCGGCTGGATGAAGTCGAACGCCAGCGGGAGCCCGATGTTGTCCGGCTGGGTGTTGCCGTCCGCGATCCAGTAGTAGATGTGCCCGCCC